>JBFWXJ010000248.1:0-9668 GCA_050187535.1 Alphaproteobacteria bacterium
CGGGTGATGGTCGAGGAAGGGCTGTTCCAGAAGTTCCCCTGCGACAGCGTCTTCGCCATGCACAACTGGCCGGCGCTGGAGGCGGGCAAGCTGCAGATCCGCCCCGGCCCGATGCTGGCGGGCGGCGGCCGCTTCGACATCACCGTGCGGGGCCGCGGAACCCACGGCGCCAAGCCCGAGACCGGCGTCGACCCGGTGATCGTGGCCGCCCATATCGCGACCGCCGCGCAGAGCATCGTCGCGCGCAACATCAGCCCGCACGAGCCCGTCGTGCTGAGCGTGACGCAGATCCACGCGGGCGACGCCTACAACGTCATCCCCGAGACCGCCGTCCTGCGCGGCACCATCCGCTGCTTCACGACCGAGGCCCGGGAGCTGGTGCGCGAGCGCTTCACGCGCATCGCCCGGGACATGGCGGCTGCCTTCGGCGCGGAGGCGACGGTCTCGATCAAGGACGGCTATCCGCCGCTGGTCAATGACGCGACCGAGGCGGAATTCCTGTCCGACGTGGCGGCCGAGATCGTCGGCGAGGCGAATGTCGAGCGCAACGGGCCGCGCATCATGGGGTCGGAAGACTTCTCCTACATGCTGCAGGCGGTGCCGGGCGCCTTCGTCATGCTGGGCCAGGGCGGGATGACCGGCCCCTGCGGCTGCGAGGTCCACAACCCCGGCTACGACTTCAACGACGACGTCATCCCCATCGGCGCCACGCTGTTCGCCCGCCTGGTCGAGCGCAAGCTCGGCCAGCACGCAGCCTGATCCCGCGCGCGAGAGGACCTCATCCCATGAACATCGAACCCCGCATCGCCGCCCTCCACGAGGAGCTGACGGCCATCCGCCGCGACATCCACGCCCATCCCGAGCTCGGCTTCGAGGAGGAGCGCACGTCCGGCATCGTCGCCGCCAAGCTGCGCGAATGGGGCTGCGAGGTGACGACGGGCATCGCGAAGACCGGCGTCGTCGGCACCATCCGCGTCGGCAACAGCCCGCGCGCCATCGGCCTGCGTGCCGACATGGACTGCCTGCCGATGGAGGAGACCAACACCTTCGAGCACCGCTCGAAGCACAAGGGGAAGATGCATGGCTGCGGCCATGACGGGCACACGACCATGCTGCTGGGCGCGGCGCGCTACCTCGCCGAGACGCGCAACTTCCAGGGCACCGTCCACCTCATCTTCCAGCCGGCCGAGGAAGGCGGCGGTGGCGGCCGGGTGATGGTCGAGGAAGGGCTGTTCCAGAAGTTCCCCTGCGACAGCGTCTTCGCCATGCACAACCGGCCGAGCCTGCCGGTCGGCAAGTTCTCGATCCGGCCCGGCCCGATGCTGGCCGGCGGCACCCGCTTCGACATCCGTGTCAGGGGCAAGGGCGCCCATGGCGCGCGGCCGGAATCCGGCGTCGACCCGATCGTCGTGGCGGCCCAGATCGTCACCGCCGCCCAGACCATCGTCGCGCGCAACATGAGCCCGCACGAGCCGGTCGTGCTGAGCTTCACCCAGATCCACGCGGGCGACGCCTACAACGTCATCCCCGAGACCGCCGTGCTGCGCGGCACCATCCGCTGCTACCGCACCGACGTGCGCCAGCAGGTCGAGGACGGCCTCGCGCGCATCGCGACCCAGGTCGCCGCCGCCTTCGGC
The DNA here is from genome assembly GCA_050187535.1 of Alphaproteobacteria bacterium. Classification (GTDB taxonomy): domain Bacteria; phylum Pseudomonadota; class Alphaproteobacteria; order ATCC43930; family Allostellaceae; genus Allostella. The sequence continues at coordinate 1,638 of JBFWXJ010000248.1, forward strand.
GCCGAGGCGATCCCCGACATCCGCCGCGGCTACCCGCCGCTGATCAACGACGCGGACGAAGCGGCGTTCATGGCGGACGTGGCGGCCGAGATCGTCGGCGCGGAGAACGTCGACCGCAACGGCCCGCGCGTCATGGGCTCGGAGGACTTCTCCTACATGCTGGAGGCGGTGCCGGGCGCCTTCATCCTCACGGGCCAGGGCGGGACCCATGGCGGCTGCGAGGTCCACAACCCCGGCTACGACTTCAATGACGAGGTGATCCCGCTGGGCGCCACCCTGTTCGCCCGGCTGGTCGAGGCCAAGCTCCGCGACGACCGGGTGACCTGAGGTCGAGGCGGCTAGGCGGCGCGCCGGTCGTCGTGGCGCGGCGCCGCCTTGCCGTAGGCATTGACGATGAGGACCCGGCGATAGAGGTCGGCATCGGCCACCCGCTCGACCCCGTGGAAGGAACGGTCCGTCTTCACGAAGGCGAACATCGTGTTGGGCCGATAGGGGACGGTGCCGACCGGGCGGAAGAGTTGCCGATCGTGGTGCGGCCCGCCCGGGCAGCGGAAGTCCGGGTCGATCGGCGCGTAGAGGGTCGTGCCCAGATGCTCCTGCCCGGCCGCATCCGGCAGGTAGAAGATGGCCGTGATCAGCTTCTGCGGGGCATCGGTGTGCGGCTCCAGCACGTAGCGGGCGGAATCGTCGCAATAGGTGGCCTCGACCTTCGTCACGCAGCCATCCGGGAACCGCTCGGTGATCTCGCGCCGGAAGCGGGCGCTCAGCGCGTCGAGGAAGCGGCGCCCGAGGAGTATCTCGGCCAGGCCCGCCCACAGCGGACGTTCCGCGTCGGGGAGCGTGGCCATGCCCTCCGGCGTCAGCGCCAGCACGCGACGCTCCCTCGGGTAGGTCGCGCCGACGCGGCCGCTGTCGACCAGGGGCGGCAGCACGTCGCCGGACGGCAGCGAAGCCAGGAGCCGGCGGTAGAACGCGTCGGGGAACACGCCGTCGGCGCGCACGAACGGGAACGGCTTGTCGCGGCGTGGCGCGCCGGCGATCCGGGCGAGGAGATGGGCCTCGAGCCCGGCCACGGGATGGTCGGTCACTGCCGTGCACTCCCGGCGTCGCTCACATTGACGATCAGCACCCGTCGGAAGAGGTCGGCATCGGCCACCGGCTCGACCCCATGGAACGAGCGGTCGGATTTCGCGAAGGCGAACATCGCGTTCGGCCGGTAGGGCATCGTCCGCGCGAGGCGGAAGCGGTCGCGCGGCTGGTGCCACTCGCCGGCGGAGCGGAACCCGGCATCTACCGGCTCGTAGAGCGCGGTCCCCAGATGCTCCTGCCCCGGTGCTTCGGGCAGGTAGAAGAGCGCCGTCAGCACCTTGCGCGGCGCGTCGGTGTGCGGCTCCAGCGCATACCGTGCCGCGTCGTCGCAATAGAGGGCATCGATGGTGATGCCGTCGAGGCCGCCGGGGAACCGCGCGGCCAGCTGCGGCGCGAAGCGGCGCCCGAGCGCCGCGAAGAGCGGCCAGCCCCTGAGGCTGCGCGCGAACGCCGACCAGAACGCAGCGCGCGGGCCGGGCAGCCGGCCGATCGCCTCGGGCCGCAGCTCCAGCACGCGGCGCTCGGGCGAGTACATGGGACCGACCCGGCCCGTGCTGCGCAGCGTCGGCAGATCGGCAGGCGCCGGCAGCTCGGCCAGCAGGCGGCGGTAGAAAGCCGCCGGGAACGCCTCCTCCACGAAGAGGTGCGGGAACGGTGCCTCGGCGACGGGTGCGGCGCCGACGCGCGCGAGGAGGTGGCGCTCGGCCGCCGCGACCTCGGCCGTGTCTGTCGGGGCTTCGTCGACGAGGCTCATGCAATCGCTCCGCGGGCGGCGAGGCCGACCATTCTAGCGCGCGCCCGTAAGCCACGCACGGCAGCGCCGAACCCTCGGCCGCGCGGGCAGGACGGAGCCGGCGGGGCCGGCTCCGCGAGCCCCCTTCAGATGATCACGAAGTCGCCGGAATTGCCGCCCGCCGGCCCTTCGTTGAACTGGTTCAGCTGGTTGATGGCGGTGATATTGTTGAAGATCGCGATCAGCACGGCGCCGTCGGTGCTGACCATGCTCTCGTCGAACCAGATTTCGCCCCGGTCGAAATCGACGTCGTAGAAGATGTAGAAGCCGGGCTTGTCGGTATCGGCGGTGCCCGCGGTCAGGAACTGGTCGAACGACCCGATCGAATAGGACTGGCCCGTCGCGATCAGCAGGTTGTCGTTGGGCGTGGCGCTGTCGCCGGCCGTACCCTTGTAGCCGTTGATCGCCGACACGCCGGCGAAGGCGTTGCCGTTGAACATCAGCTTGTCGGTGAAACCGGTGAAGTCCTGGATGACGTCGGTGTAGTGGCCGCTGTCGTAGGGCAGCAGCATCATGAAGCGATCCGCCCCGCCATTGCCGACCATCAGGTCCTGCTGCTCGCCGCCGTTCAGCGTGTCGGCACCGGCGCCGCCGATGATGGTGTCGTTGCCTTCCCCCGATTCGATGCTGAAGGTGCCGTCGGTCTCGCGTGAGCCGTCGATGCTGTCGGAACCGCCCGCATCGAACACGAAGAGCGTGCGGCCCGGGCCGACATTGCCGTCGGCGAACTTCACCTCGTCGTCGTCGCCGCTCCACATGACCGTCTCGATCAGCTCGATCGACTGGTCGCGCAGCGTCAGCTCGGTCCGGCTCTGGAACTCGATGTGGTCCGGCCCGTCGCCGCCATTGTTGGCGTCGCCGATGGTCAGGCCCCGGGCATAGGTGATCGTGTCGGCGCCCTCGTCGCCGCGCACCGTGACCTGCGTGTTGGCGAGGCCGCCGCCGCTCGACCCGTCGAGGACCGCGAACTCGTCGTCGCCGTCGCCGCCGATCATCACCTTGGCGCCGATCGCGCCGTCGGTGACCTCAAGGTAGTCGTCGTCGCCGCCGCCGTCGAGCGTATCCGCGCCGAAGCTCTGCGAGCGCAGGATGTCGTTGCCCTGCTCGCCGAAGACCTTGATGTCGCCGGCGTTGGCCTCGAGGAAGGCGTTGTCGTTGCCGTCGCCCATGTAGGCGACGTGGCTGCCGGTGGTCGAGATGATGTTCAGCAGGTCCTGCAGCTTGTCCATGTAGACGAGCTTGTCGCCGGTGTCGCTGTTGCCGATGGCCACCGTGTCGTTGCCGTTGCCGGCGAAGATCGTGTCGTTCCCGATGTCCGGGTCGAGCACGTCGTTGCCGGCCCCGCCGTACATGATGTCGTTGCCCGACCCGCCGTTGACCTGGTCGTTGCCGAGGTCGCCCGCGACGTTGTCGTCGCCGGCACCGCCGTTCAGCGTGTCGTTCTCCTGGCCGCCGTAGACGGAATCCTTGCCCGCACCGGCATGGATGCTGTCGGCGCCGGTGTTGCCGTAGACGCGGTCGTTGCCGTCGCCGGTGGCGATCGTGTCGGCGCCGCCGAGGCCCCAGACCTGCACCGACTGGAGCTGGGTCGCCAGTGCCGTGGCATTGTTGCCGGCGTCGTCCAGGATCGTGTCGGTCAGCCGGTCGCCGACCCAGAGCTGGCCGCCGTTCGACAGCACGATGTTGGAGCTGACGGGGTCGGCTTCGCTGCCGCCGACCTCGCGAATGAGCATGTTGGGGAAGAACGCATAGCGGACGTCGGCCGCCGCCAGGGGCACGCCGTTGACGTCGCGCGCCTTCACCAGCGCCAGGTTGGTGCCGTCCTCGACGAGGTCGAACTGCTGCGCCTGGAGCGAGGGATCGGCGACCTGCAGGACATCGGTCCGGAAATCGAATGTCTGGACCGCCACCTTAAGATCGAGGTTTACCGCGCCGTTCCAGCTGATGACCGCCATCGCACGCACTCCCCGATTGGTCGTATCGGACCCGGCCGGAATATGCACGATGGGAGAGGGCCGGGGGAAGTCCCCCGGCCCGGGTGCCGTCCGCGGACGGGCGTGCTCAGATGATGACGAAATCGCCCGAGTTGCCGCCCGACGCGCCCTCGTTGAACTGGGCGAGCTGGTTGACCGCGGTGATGTTGTTGAATGTCGCGACCAGCACCGCGCCGTCGGTGCTGACCATGCTCGTGTCGAACCAGATCTCGCCGCGGCCCGCCGTGGCGTTGAAGAAGATGTAGTAGCCGGGCTTGTCGGTATCGGCCGTGCCCGCCGAGAGGAAGGCATCGAACGCACCGATCGACGAGTAGGACTGGCCCGTCGCGATCAGCAGGTTGTCGTTGGCGGTCGCGCTGTTGCCGGCCGTGCCCTTGTAGCCGTCGATCGCCGAGACGTCGCTGAAGGCATTGCCGTTGAACACCAGCTTGTCGAGGTTGCCGGTGAAGTCCTGGATGACGTCGCTGTAGCTCCAGGAGTTCCACTGCTCGACCATGCGGAACTGGTCCGCACCGCCGCCGCCCACCAGCAGGTCGGAGTCGCTGCCGCCGCGCAGGGTGTCGGCCGCCGACCCGCCCTTCAGGGTATCGTCGCCCTCGTTGCCGTTCAGCACGTAGCTGGACGCCGTCTCGCGGCTGGCGTCGATGTAGTCCTCGCCCGAGCCGGCATTCACGGTGACGGCCGACCCGGCGCCACGTGTGTTGTTGCCGTCCGCGAAGACGACCGAATCGTCCTCGCCCGACCAGTTGATCACCTCGAAGTTCTCGATCGACTTGTCGCGCAGGGTGAGGACGGTCGACTGCTCGAAGGTGATGGTGTCGTTGTCGTCGCCGCCGTTGTTCTCGTCCGGCAGGAACAGGCCGCGGTCGTAGTGGACCGAGTCCGTGCCCTCGCCGCCGTTCACCGACACGCGGGTGTTCGGCAGGATCTGGTCCCAGGCGTTGCCCGAGGTGTCCTGGACGTCGATCGTGTCGTCGCCGAAGCCGCCGATCAGCGTCTTGCCGCCGATCGAGCCGTCGAGGACGGTGATCTTGTCGTCGTCGTCGCCGCCGTCGAGCGTATCGGAGCCGTAGTTCTGGGCGGTGATCTGGTCGTTGCCGGCATCGCCGAACACCTGGGTGTTGCCGGAGTTCGCCTCCAGGTAGGCGATGTCGTTGTTCTCGCCCAGATGGACCACGTGACTGCCGGTCGTCGAGACGATCGACACGTAGTCCTGGCCCTTGTCCATATAGATCAGCTTGTCGCCGGTGTTGCTGTTGCCGAGCGTCAGCGTGTCCTGGCCCATGCCGGCGAACACCGTGTCGTTGCCGGTGCCGGGGTCGAGCACGTCGTTGCCCTGGCCCCCGTACATGATGTCGTTGCCGGCGCCGCCGATCAGCATGTCGTTGCCCAGATCGCCGGCGATCTGGTCGTTGCCCGCACCGCCGTTGATGGTGTCGTTCTCCTGGCCGCCATAGACCGAATCGTCGCCGGCCCCGGCACTGATGCTGTCGGCGCCGGTGTTGCCGTAGACCCGGTCGTCGCCGTCACCCGTCACGATCGTGTCGGCACCGCCCAGCCCGACGACCTGGACCGACTGGGTCGCGGTCGAGAGCTGGGTCACGTCGTTGCCGGCGTCGTCGAGGATGGTGTCCGTCAGCCTGTCGCCGACCCAGAGCTGGCCGCCGTTCGACATGACGATGTTCGACGTGACGGGCGAGCTCGTGGTCCCGCCCACCTGCCGGATCAGCATGTTCGGCAGATAGGCGTAGGTGACCTCGTTGGCCGGCAGCGGATTGCCGTCCTCGTCGCGCACCTTGACGATCGCGAGATTGGTCCCGTCCTCGATCAGGTCGAACTGCTGCGCCTCGAGGCTGGGATCGGAGATCTGGAGGACGTCCGTCCGGAAATCGAAGCTCTGGCCCAGGATCTTCAGGTCGAGGTTGCTGGAGCCATCCCAAGTGAAAGTTGCCATCGGCGGCTACCCTTCCCGTAAGCCGCCCCCCCGTTGCTGTGCCGGGCGAACCCCCCGACCGATGCGCCCAGTCCAAGAACGCAGTGGGCGCACCATCGGGGAGATCGGCCGAAAAGGCAAGTAAGTAGATACGACTACAGTAACTATTTCATATGCCGGGCGGCCGCGTGGCGGCGCGGCCACATGCGCCCTCTCCTACGCGCCCACGGGCCCCTCGAAAAGCCGGCGCAGCCCCGCCTCGCTCGCCGGGCAGACGCCGCGCTCGGTCACCAGGCCGGTCACCAGCCGCCCGGGCGTGACGTCGAAGGCGGGATTGGCGGCCGGCGAGCCGTCGGGGGTGACCTGAACCGCCACGATTCGCCCGTCGGCCATCCTTCCCTGGATGCGGGTGACCTCCGTCGCGTGGCGCTCCTCGATCGGGATGCCGGCGATGCCGTCGCGGATCGTCCAGTCGATGGTCGGCGACGGCACGGCGACATGGAACGGCACCCCCGCGTCGCGCGCGGCCAGCGCCTTCAGGTAGGTGCCGATCTTGTTCGCGACGTCGCCTCCCGCCGTCACCCGGTCGGCGCCGACGATCGCGATGTCGACGAGGCCGCGCTGCATCAGGTGGCCGCCGGCATTGTCGGCGACGACCGTATGCGGCACGCCGTGCTGCAACAGCTCCCACGCGGTGAGGGCGGCACCCTGGTTGCGCGGCCGTGTCTCGTCGACCCAGACATGGACCGCGAGCCCCGCGTCATGCGCCATGTAGATCGGGGCGAGCGCGGTGCCCCAGTCGCAGGTGGCGAGCCAGCCGGCGTTGCAGTGGGTCAGGATGTTGACCGGGCGGCCCGCCTCGGCGACGCCGCGGATCAGATCCAGCCCGTGACGGCCGATCGCCATGTTGGCGGCGACGTCCTCCTCGACGATGGCCGCGGCCTCGGCATAGGCCGCTTCCACCCGCCCCTTGGATGGCAATGGCCGCAGTCGCCCGTTCATGCGCTCCAGCGCCCAGCGCAGGTTGACCGCGGTCGGCCGCGTCGCTGCCAGCAGCCCGGTCGCCCGCGCCAGCCCGTCGTCGGACGGGTCCGCCGCCGCGGCCAGCGCCAGCCCGTAAGCGGCGGTCGCCCCGATCAGCGGCGCACCCCGCACCAGCATGGCGCGGATGGCATGCGCCGCGTCCGCCGCCGATGCCAGCACCCGCGTCTCGAAGGCGTGCGGCAGCAGCGTCTGGTCGATGATCCCGACCGACCGTCCGTCCGCCTCCAGCCAGATCGGCCGCCAGTGCCGCCCGCCGACCTTCACGGAGTCACCCGCGGCCCTGGGTCTGCGGCGACCCCCAGGGATCGAGACGTACGACGTCGAGCCCGGCGAACGCCCGCTGATCCCGCGACGCGATACGCAATCCGTAGCGCATCGCTACCGCCGCAATCTGGCCGTCGATCGCGGGGCGCGGGCGCCCGGCGGCGGCCGACGTCGCCAAGGTTCGACCCCAGAGGATCGCGCACTCCCGGTCGAAGGACAGGAGGCGCGGACCGAACTCCTCCGTCAGCCGCTCCACCTTTCGCTCCAGATGCGAGCGGCGAGCGCCGCGCGGCAGGCGTTCCACCCCGTGAACAAGCTCGCCGAGGCTGATGACGGAAAGGAAGAGCCCGGACATGGGCAGGGGCGCGATCCATCGCAGCACCGCGGGATCGGGCTCTTCGCGCATCAGCTCACTGATCACGTTGGTGTCGAGGAGAATATCCGGCTCGTCGTTCATAGCCGGATGCGGCGCATCGGCGCCGGGTCGCGTTCGATCCGCAGGTCGGTGCCCTCGAAGGGTGGCGCGCGCAGCCGCGCGACGAAGTCGGCACCGGTACCCTCCCCTGCTTCGCCGATGATCCGGGCAATCGCCGACCGCATGCGCACGGCCGATTCGCCGCCGCCCCGCAGTGTGGCCGCGACCTGCCGGATCGAATCGGCATCGCTGTCCGGCACGACGACTTCCAGCCGCCGGACGCCTTCGAGCGCAGCCTTGCGACGATGCCGCTCGACGCGACGGGCCGCCGGAGCCGGTTGCGGCGAACGGGCCATGGGAGATATCCCCTAGTTTCCGGTAACGTTACCGGAATCGCTGCCGGGGAGCAAGCCGCTCAATGCCGGCGGCCGCCCAGCACCCGCCCCGCCACCGCGTCGAGCTTGGCGACCAGCGCCGGGTCGCGGGCGTCGGGCGCGGT
>JBFWXJ010000249.1:0-9596 GCA_050187535.1 Alphaproteobacteria bacterium
CGGCGGTCACGCGCTCCCGCCTGCTGCGCCGCGTCGGCAGCCGGGCGAGCCTTCTGGAATGCCGGCTGGCGACCGGCCGCACCCATCAGAACCGCGTCCACCTCGCCGCCCGCGGCCACCCGCTGGTCGGCGATCCGGTCTATGGTGCGGGCCGCGGCGGCCGGCGCGCGGCGGCGGACCCGGTGGCGAAGGCGGCTTTGGCGGGCTTCGCGCGCCAGGCACTCCATGCCGCCACGCTCGGATTTTCCCATCCGGTCACGGGAAAGTGGCTGGAACGTGCAAGCCCGCTACCCGAGGATATGGATAATTTGTTAAGCAGATTAGAACGAATTTAAGTTGACCTTTGTTGAGTCAGGAGGTCGGATATTGACCTGCCGCAGTGCAGCAGAGTATGTTGGCACTGTGGCACCGAGAGTGCCAATGCCGGTTGGGGGGCCGGCAGAAGACGGAGACGAGCCATGGCGACCACAGCCCTTGCCCTTCCCAGCGTCGGCAGCGAAGGGAACCTCGCGCGGTACCTCCAGGAGATCCGGCAGTTCCCGATGCTGGATCAGGCCGAGGAGTACATGCTCGCCAAGCGCTGGCGAGAGCATGAGGATTCCCAGGCCGCTCATCGTCTGGTCACCAGCCATCTGCGCCTCGTCGCCAAGATCGCCATGGGCTATCGCGGCTACGGGCTGCCGCTCTCCGAGCTCATCTCGGAGGGCAACGTCGGCATGATGCAGGCGGTCAAGCGCTTCGACCCCGAGCGCGGCTTCCGCCTGGCGACGTACGCCATGTGGTGGATCCGCGCCGCGATCCAGGAATACATCCTGCACTCCTGGTCGCTCGTGAAGATGGGGACGACGGCGGCCCAGAAGAAGCTCTTCTTCAACCTGCGCAAGCTCAAGGGCCAGATGCAGGCGATCGAGGAGGGCGATCTCACGCCCGAGCAGGTCGCCAAGATCGCCAAGGAGCTGGGCGTGCCCGAGCAGGACGTGATCAGCATGAACCGGCGCCTGGGCGCGCCCGATCACTCGCTGAACGCACCGCTGCGGGTCGACGGCGACGGCGAGTGGCAGGACTGGCTGGTCGACGAATCCGACAGCCAGGAGGTCCGCCTCGCGGAATCGGAGGAGCTCGGCAAGCGCCAGCGCCTCCTGCGCGACGCCATGAAGTCGCTGAACGAACGCGAGCGCCACATCCTCGAGGAGCGGCGGCTGAAGGACGAGCCGACGACGCTCGAGGACCTGAGCCAGCACTACAAGATCAGCCGCGAGCGCGTGCGGCAGATCGAGGTGCGCGCTTTCGAGAAGCTGCAGAAGTCGATCAAGTCCGCCGCACTCCAGCAGGGGCTGGTGGCGACGCCCTGAGGCCCTGAAGACCGGCCGCGTCCTTCCTCCATGGCGGGGGGACGCGGCTCCGATCGGTCCATTCCGCATCCGTCTGGCACTTTGCGGCGGCAACGCCTGCCGCTAGCATATCGTTGCTGAAAGGCCCGGCCCACGCGCTCCCGCGGAAGGGCGAGCCGTTCGTTCCTCCCCGCGGGATGCCGCGCGACACCAGGGCGCCGGGCGCCGGCCCCGTGCCGTCGCACGGGGCGCCGATGGGAGGACGCAGATGACCGTTCAGGCCATTCTCAACGTCAAGGGAACCGACGTCGTCTCGGTGCTGCCGGGCGAGCGGGTCGACGACGCCGTCGCGACGATGATGCGCCACGGCATCGGCGCCGTGCTGGTGCGCGACGAGGTCGGCGCGGTCCTCGGCATCCTGTCCGAGCGCGACGTCATGCGCGGCATCGCGCGCGAAGGGGCGGACTGCCTGCAGCGCCCGGTCGGCACGCTCGCCACGGCCGAGGTCGTCTCGGCCGGGCCCGGCGACGGGATCGACCATGTGATGGCGCTTATGACCACCAACCGATTCCGCCATCTCCCGGTGATGCGCGACGGCGTGCTCGCCGGCATCATCTCGATCGGCGACGTGGTCAAGCATCGGCTCGCGGAAGTGGAGACCGAGGCGCGGGCGCTGCGGGAATACGTAACCGCCGGCTGAACGGCCCAGCGCTTCCCGGCCGACCGCCGTTGAGTCGACCCCCGCCGCCATGTAGAAACGGGCACCGGCGATGGTGCCGGCATGCGTTGCGGCGGGGGAGATGCGGCGGTGGCGACGACGGGCGAGGCGCTGATCGAGATCGAGCGGAAGTTCTGGACGGGGGAAGCCGACTTCTTCGCCCAGCACATGGACGAGAGCTGCCTGCTCGCGCTCCGCCAGCTTTCGGGGGTCCGCAAGCGCGAGGATATCGCCGCCGTCCTCGGTGCCTCGAAGATCGCCTGGCGCGAGGTGCGGCTCGCGCCGCGCGGCTTCGTCGAGCCGGTGCCGGGAATGGCGCTCCTCACCTATCGCGCGTCCGCCGTCACGGCGGCCGGCCGGCCCTTCGAATCGCTCGCCACCTCGGGCTACGCCGAGCGCGACGGCGTGTGGAAGATGGTCTTCCACCAGCAGTCGCGGATCGACCAGCAGCAGGCCTGACGGGCGGGCTCCCGGGGCCGCGGCCCCGGGCGCGCCCCGGGCGGGCCACGGGCCGCCGCGCCTCAATCCGCGAAGGGGTCGCGCACCGTGATCGTGTCGGTGCGCTCGGGGCTGGTCGAGAGAAGCTGCACCGGCGCTTCGACCAGCTCCTCGATGCGCCGCACATACTTGATGGCGGTCGCCGGCAGCTCCGCCCAGGAGCGGGCGCCCCGCGTGCTCTCGCGCCAGCCTTCGAGCGTCTCGTAGACGGGCTCGATGCGCGCCTGGGCGGCCATGCCGGCCGGCAGGTGGTCGATCAGCCGGCCGTCGAGACGGTAGGCGGAACAGACCTGGATCTCGTCCAGCCCGTCCAGCACGTCGAGCTTGGTCAGCGCGATGCCGGTGATGCCCGCGACCTTGACCGCCTGGCGGACCATGACGGCGTCGAACCAGCCGCAGCGCCGCTTGCGCCCGGTGACCGTCCCGAACTCCTTGCCGCGCTCGCCCAGCCGCTCGCCGATGGCGTCCGTCAGCTCGGTCGGGAAGGGGCCGGCGCCGACCCTGGTCGTGTACGCCTTGGCGATGCCGAGCACGGTGCCGACCGCGCCCGGCCCCAGGCCCGATCCGGTCGCCGCGTGCCCCGACACGGTGTTCGACGAGGTCACGAAGGGATAGGTCCCGTGGTCGACGTCGAGCATCGCCGCCTGGGCGCCCTCGAAGAGGATGCGCCTGCCGGCGCGCCTGGCCTCGTCAAGCGTCCGCCAGACCGGCGCCGCGAAGGCGAGCAGCCGGTCCGAGATGGCGGCCAGCTCCGCCGTCAGGGCGTCGGCCGTCACCTCCGTCATGCCGAAGCCGCGGCGCAGCGTGTTGTGGTGGCGCAGCAGCTCCTCCAGCTTGCGCGCCAGCGTCTCGGGCTCGGCCAGGTCGCAGACGCGGATCGCGCGCCGCGCCGCCTTGTCCTCGTAGGCGGGGCCGATGCCGCGGCCGGTGGTGCCGAGGCGCGCCGCGCCGCGGGCTTCCTCGCGCGCGCGGTCGAGCTCGCCGTGCAGCGGCAGGATGAGGACCGCGTTCTCGGCGATCTTCAGGTTGTCGGGGGTGATCGCCACACCCTTACCGGCCAGCGTCTCGACCTCGCGGAAGAAGGCCCAGGGGTCGATCACCACGCCGTTGCCGATGACCGACAGCTTGCCCGGCCGCACCACGCCCGACGGCAGCAGGCTGAGGCGATACTCGACATTGCCGATGACCAGCGTGTGGCCGGCGTTGTGGCCGCCCTGGAAGCGCACGACGACATCCGCGCGCTCCGACAGCCAGTCGACGATCTTGCCCTTGCCCTCGTCGCCCCACTGGGCGCCGACCACGGCGACGTTCGCCATTGCGATGTTCCCCGGAAAGTCAGGCCGCGACGGGGGTGCCGTCGGGGCCGAGAAGATGCGAGCAGCCGAGCCGACGCGCCTCGGAAGCCGATGGCGCCCCGTCCAGGCCCTGCACGGTGATCCAGCCGTCGGCCCGAAGACCGGCCGCCTGCACCGGCAGGGTGCCGGCCGGAAGGTAGACGCGCCGCCGCGGCGTGGGTGGCGGCACCGCGCGCAGCAGGGTGTCGGTGTAGAGGGTGAAGCCGGTCGCCGGCTCGTCATGGCCGAAGCCGATGCCGTAGCGTCCGCCGCGGCCGAGCTCGCCGCGCACGCCGCGGGCGAAGATCGTGAAGCTGAGGCCGGTATGATACTCGAACCCGCGGTTCTCGACCGGATCGATGGTGATCGCCAGCGTCGGCACCACCGCGCGGGCGGCCGCCACCACCTCGGCCAGCGCGCTCACCTCGCGCGCCGCCTCGTCGGGCAGCGGCAGGTCGGCCAGCGCCGGCAGCGCCTTGTCGGCGGGCCCGCACGCGGCGAGCAGCCGGCCGAGGATGGCGCGCGCCGAGCTGGCGGCCCGGTCGAGCGCGGCCGCGTCCTTGCGGTCGACCGCGGCGCGCACCCGCCGCTCGGTCTGGGCATCGAGGCCGAAGGCGCGGCACACCGCGGGCACCAGGGTCGGCGTCGTCAGGTCGACCGAAAGGGCGGCCACCCCCAGCCGCTGCAGCGCCTCGGCCGCCAGTGCGATCACCTCGGCATCGGCCGCCGTGGCGGCGACGCCGATCAGCTCGGCGCCGACCTGGCCGAACTGCCGCTCCGGGCGCAGCTGCGTGCCGCTCACCCGCAGGACCTGCCCCGCGTAGCACAGGCGCAAGGGTCGCGGCGCCTTCGCCAGCCGCGTCGCTGCGATGCGCGCGACCTGCGGCGTCATGTCGGCCCGCAGCCCGATCATGCGCTGCGATACCGGGTCCATGAGGCGGAAGGTGTCGGACGCGAGTGCGGCGCCGGCCCCCGACAGCAGGCTCTCCTCGAACTCGATCAGCGGCGGCTTCACCCGCTCGTAGCCGAATCCGGCGAAGCGACCCATGAGCTGCTCGACGACCTCCGCCTCGAAGGCGGCGTCGTCCGGCAGCAGGTCGCCGAGGCCGGCCGGCAGCAGTCCGGGATGGAGCGGCTCGTTCATCTCTCGTCCGAGGGGGTGCCCATGCGACGGGCAGCGGCTGAATAGCGGTTTTGGCGGCTCGGGGCAACGCTGCGCAGTTGCGGAACAATCGTGCTGCAGTGCCGTTGTCCCGCAGCATACCCCTCTCGGATACCGCCCCGATGTCTCCATTCTACAGCACCTATGCCGGCATGCTCGACTACATGGCGCGCGAGTTCGAGGGCCTGGCGGCAACCGATCGCGAGCATGCCCGCCAGCTCCGCCGCAACGCGGAGATCCTCTCGCACATGGCGGCCGAGCTCGACGACCACCGCCGCCGACGCGAACCGCAGTCGGCGCTGTTCGATCACCCGGTCTGAGGGTCAGGCCAGCCGCGTCAGACGAGCCAACGCCAGGCGAGCCACAGGCCGAGCACGGCCAGCGACGCGAGGATCCCGCGGCGGAAGGCGTCCGGTCGGATGCGGCGGCGCAGCATCGCCCCCGCCGCCATGCCGGTTGCCGCGGGGACCAGGGCGGCGGCCGACACTGCGGCCGTCGCCGCGTCGAGCGGCCCGTCCCCCATCAGCGTCAGCGCCAGCGCCGCCGTCGACACGGTGAAGGAGAGCCCCATCGCCCGCACCAGCGCATCGCGATCCAGGCCCAGCGCCTGGAGCCAGGGCGCGGCGGGGATGACCTGGATGCCCGTCGCCGCGGCGACGGCACCGGTGGTGATCCCGATCAGCGGCGCCGTCCACCGCTCCGCGCGCGACGACAGCCTCCGTCGCGGCCCCGCCGCCGCGACCGCGGCGTAGAGGGCCAGCGCCAGGCCGAGGAGGCCGGTCGCCCGCCCGGCGAGGTCCGGCGACAGCAGCCCGATTCCGGCGGCGGCCGCCCCCCAGGTGCCGAGGCAGATGCCGGCCAGCAGGGCCGCCGTCCGGCGCAGCAACCGGCCGAGGCCGGCCCCGGCGAGCTGCATCAGGTTGGTCGCCAGCGACGGCACGATCAGCAGCGCCGCCGCCTCGGCCGGTGCCATGACGAGGCCGAGCAGACCCATCGCCAGCGTCGGCAGGCCGAAACCGAGCACGCCCTTGACGAAACCGGCGAGGAGGAAGGCGAGCGCCGCCGCGGCGGCGATGATCGGGTCGGGCATGGACGGAGGCTTGCCGCCGCTGGGCGGCGCGGACAATGTCGGACTCTGGAAGCGTGCCTTCGCGCTGGCCGAAGGCTGCCGCCGCCCGGGACCCGGCCATGCATCTCGACCTGACCGATCTGCGCCTCTTCGCCGCCGTGGTGGATGCGGGCAGCATCACCGCGGGTGCGGCGGCGGTCGGCCTGTCGCTGGCGGCCGCGAGCCAGCGCATCGCCGGCGCGGAGGCCGAGGCGGGGGCGCCGTTGCTGCTGCGCGGACGCCGCGGCGTGCGGCCGACTGCGGCGGGCGAGGCGCTCGCCACCCATGCCCGTGCGGTGCTCACGCAGATGGCGCGGCTGGCGGACGACCTCGGGCGGCACGCGCGCGGGGTGGCGGGGCGCGTCCGCCTCTACTGCAACACCTCCGCCCATGCGGAGTTCGTTCCGGCCGTCATCGCGCCCTTCCTGCTGCGTCATCCCGGCATCGACGTCGTTCTGGAGGAGCGGCCGAGCGCCGACATCGCCGCCGCCATCGCCGAAGGACGCGCCGACATCGGCGTGGTCGCCGAGGGGACATGGGCTGCCGGGCTCACGGTTGTTCCCTTTCGCCGCGACCGGCTGGTCCTGGCCGTGCCGAAGGGCGACGCGCTCGCCGGCCGCCGCCGGGTCGCGCTGGCCGACATCGCCGACCGCGACTTCGTCGGGCTCGCGGAGGGCAGTGCGCTGCAGGCGCATGTGGGTGGGCACGCCCGGCGAGCCGGGCGCCCGCTGCGGCTGCGCGTCCGCGTCGCCGGATTTCCCGCGCTCTGCCGGATGGTGGCCGACGGCGTGGGCATCGCCGTGTTGCCGGAGTCCGCCGCGCGGCGCTGCCGCCGCAGCATGGCGATCGCCGTCGTCGGCCTCTCCGACCCCTGGGCGATCCGCCGGCTGTCCGTCTGCGTGCGCGACCCCGACGCGCTCCCGGCGGCGGCCCGTCGGCTCTTCGACCACCTGCGGAAAGACGTGCTGCACGATGCCGTCGCAGGGAAATAATCGGGCCGCCCGCGCGTTCCTCTTGCAACCCCCCACCGCCTCCGGCTCGAGCATGCCGGCGGCCGCAACGAGGCGCGACGATGTACGACGATTACGGCTGGTACGGCGGCTACGGCGATGCCGAGCTGTCGACCAACTACGCCTATGACGGCTGGTACGGGGGCTACGCCTCCGACTATGGCTACTACGACTACGGCTACTACGATTACGACTATGGCGCGTACGATCCGGGATACTATGATTCCGGCTACTACGATTATTACGACTCCGGATATTATGACTATTATGATGCCGGATATTACGACTATGGATATTATGACTACGGCTACTACGACTACGGGGACTACGATCCGTACGCGTGGTACGATCCCTACTATTATTACGACTACGGCGCCGACTTCTATGCCGACTACTGGTACGGCGGCTACGAATATGCGTGGGTCTACGACGGCTACGGCTACGACAGCTACGGCTATGCGAGCTTCGTGTTCTACGACGATGCCGGCTACTACTACGACTATCATCCCTATTCGGGGGTGACGCTGGTCGGCACCGGTGCGCCGGACTTCCTGGAAGGCTGGGACGGCGGCGACCTCATCCTCGGCTACGGCGGCGACGATACGCTGGGCGGTTGGGGCGGCGACGACGACATCAACGGCAACGAGGGCCGCGACCTCATCTACGGCGACGGCGGCCGCGACGTGCTGCGCGGCGGCCAGGGCAACGACACGCTGCACGGCGGCAACGGCGACGACCTGCACGTCAACGGCAACCGCGGCGACGACCTCGTCTTCGGCGAGGGCGGCAACGACACGCTGCACGGCGGCCCGGACCAGGACCAGCTCTACGGCGGCGCCGGCAACGACCTGCTGTCGGGCGACATCGGCAACGACACGCTGTGGGGCGGCTTCGGCGCCGATCGCTTCCAGTTCTCGACCGGCGGCGGCGTCGACGTTATCGGCGATTTCGACGTTGACGGCGGCGACACCATCCGCCTGCCCGTCAACGTCAACGGATCGGGCATCGCCAGCTTCGGTGCCCTGATCGCCGCCACCGTCGACCAGGGCGGGGACGCGACGATCGACCTCGGCGGCGGCAACCGCCTGATCCTCGAGGGCGTCCTCAAGGCGCAGCTCCACCCGGACGACTTCGTCTTCGGCTAGGGCGCGCGACGGCCGGCTGAACCGCAGCCACAGCGACTCGTTGGCCGAACAGGCCAGCGAGTCGCCGACCATGTTGAAGGCGGCGAGCCCCGCCGCAGGCAGCGGCTTGCCGGTCACCATGAGGCCGATAGCAAAGATGCGGCGGCTACCCCCGATCGCCCTCTCGCGGACGGACGCGGCGGGTCGCCGGCGCGTCGGTCGGGTCCTCGGGCCAGAAATGCTTGGGATAGCGGCCGCGCAGGTCGCTGCGCACGGCGGTGTAGCTGCCGCGCCAGAAGCCGGCGAGGTCGCGCGTCACCTGGACCGGGCGGCCCGCCGGGGACAGCAGGTGCACGACGACGGGGACGCGGCCGCCGGCGACCATGGGCGTCTCGCGCGCGCCGAACATCTCCTGCAGGCGCACCGCCAGCACCGGCGTCTCCCCCGTCTCGTAGTCGAGCGCGATGCGTGACCCGCTGGGCACGGTCAGGTGTGTCGGGGCGTCGGCGTCGAGGCGCCGCCGCAGCTCCCAGCCGAGGCCGTCGGAGAGGATGCACGCGAGGTCGAGGCGCGCCAGATGGGCGGCCTGGGTCATCCCGCCCAGATGGGGCCCGAGCCAGTCCGGTAGCGTCGCCGTCAGGGCGGCGTCCGACCAGTCGGGCCACGCTTCGTCCTCGACGCGGCGCATCAGCATGACGCGGGCCCGCAGCTGGCGGGCGGCCGGGGTCCAGGGAAGCGCCGCCGGGCCGAGACCGGCGATGCCCTGCAGAAGGGCCGTCAGCACCGCGGCGGGGTCGGGATCAGGCAGCGGCCCGTCGTCGAGCACGAGGCGGTCGAGGCGGCGCTCGCGTCGGGCGGCGACCGCGCCTGCCCGCGCATCCCATTCGACCCGGTCGGCCCGCACGACATGGGCGGCGAAGATGGCGTCGATCTCCGGCCGCGACAGCGGCGCGGCGAGGAAGATGCGCGCCCGCTGGCGGTCGCCGTCGAGGTCGGCGATCGCCAGCCATTCCTCGACGACCAGCGCGTCGCCTTCGGCCAGCACCGCCTGGCCGCCGCCCGACAACCGGTAGATGCCGCGCGGGTCGCTGCGCCGCGCCACCCGGTCGGGATAGGCGGTGGCCAGCAGCGCGCCCGCTGCGGCCGTCCCGTCGCCTGCGCGTTGCGGCCGGATTCCGGCGGCGCGCGCGAGGTCGCGCGCGACGGCGTCGATGCGGGCCAGCGCGCCGCGGTCCGCGTC
Source organism: Alphaproteobacteria bacterium (assembly GCA_050187535.1). Lineage (GTDB taxonomy): Bacteria > Pseudomonadota > Alphaproteobacteria > ATCC43930 > Allostellaceae > Allostella. The sequence continues at coordinate 9,526 of JBFWXJ010000249.1, forward strand.
GGTCCGGGCGCCGGCCAGCGCCGCCAGCCGGGTGCGAAGATCGGCATCGGCACGTCCGGCGCCGGCGCGCA
>JBFWXJ010000250.1:0-9556 GCA_050187535.1 Alphaproteobacteria bacterium
GTGCGTCGCAGCGCCGGGCGCGAATGGCCGCCGACCCAGATCGGCGGATGCGGCTTCTGCAGCGGGAACGGCTCGGCGCGGACGTCGCGGTACTTGTAGAACGCGCCATCGAACGTCGCCGGCGACTGCGTCCACAGCTGCTTGAAGATCGCGATCCACTCGTCGCTGACCGCGCCGCGACGCTCGAAGTCGGGGCTGCCCAGCGCCTCGAACTCCTCCTTGAGCCAGCCGACGCCGACGCCCAGGGTGACGCGTCCGCCGCTCAGCACGTCGAGCGTGGCCACCATCTTCGCCGTCAGCACCGGGTTGCGGTAGGGCAGCACCAGCACCGAGGTCACCAGCCGCAACTTCTCCGTCGCACCGGCGACGACGCCCAGGATCGAGAAGGTCTCCAGCGCATCGCCGCCGCCGGGATGCTTGCGGTCGAGCGTGTAGGGATAGTCCGACGTGCTTTCGACCGGGAAGACGACGTGGTCGGCGACCATCGCCGAATGCAGCCCCAACCGCTCGCCCTCGCGCGCCAGGGCGAGGATGCCCTCGCGCGTCGCCGTCGGGCCGCGGGTGGGCAGGTAGAATCCGTAGCGCATGCCGGGCTCCCTCTTGCGGCAGGCGGCAGCATAGAGCGCCGATGCGCTTTGACTACGCGGGAAGTTTGCCCTAGACGGCTGCCCCCTCCTCCCGACGCCCGGACGTCCCGATGCAGCCCCCTGACCGGCCGCGTGCCCTCGGCATCGATTTCGGCACGACCAACACCGTCGTCGCGCTCGCCGGCGCGGACGGCGCGGTCTCGACCCTGCGCCTGCCGACGCCGCGCGGCCTCGCCGCCGCCTTCCGCTCGGTGCTGGCCTTTCACGAGGGCGAGCGCGGCATGCCGATGGCCGAGGTCGGGCCGTGGGCGATCGAGGAGTTCCTGAGCTATCCCGCCGGCACGCGGCTGATCCAGTCGTTCAAGTCGTACGCCGCCAGCGCGCTGTTCGACGGCACGCGCATCTACGGCCGCACCTTCCAGTTCGAGGATCTGGTCGGCACCTATTTCCGCCACCTGTGGCGCCACGCCGGTGACGCGATCCAGCCGCAGGGCCTGCGCACCATCGTCGGCCGCCCGGTGACCTTCGCCGGCGCCGATCCCGACGAGGCGTTGGCGATGCGGCGATACGGCCAGGCCTTCGGGCCGGCGGCGCGCTACGTCTACGAGCCGGTCGCCGCGTCGCTGTTCTTCGCCAGCGGCTTCGACGAGCAGGCGACGATCCTGGTCGGCGATTTCGGCGGCGGCACCAGCGACTTCTCGATCACGCGCTTCGTGCGCGAGGACGGGCGCATCCGCGCCGTGCCGCTGGGCCACGCCGGCGTCGCCGTGGCCGGCGACACATTCGACTACCAGATCATCAGCCACGTGATCTCGCCGCTGCTGGGCATGGGCGGCAGCTACGTCTCCGACGGCAAGACGCTGACGATCCCCAACCACTTCTACGGCGCGCTGGCGCGCTGGAACCAGCTGGCGCTGATGAAGGGCTCGAAGGACATGCGCGACCTGCGGGCGCTGCGCGAGCAGGCGGTCGAGCGCGAGGCGCTGGACCGCTTCGTCGAGCTGCTCGAGAACGACTACAGCTATGCCCTGTTCCGCGCCGTCTCCGCCGCCAAGGAGGCGCTGTCGAGCGAGGACGCCACCACGCTGGTCTTCCGCGCCGGCAGCATCGACATCGAGCGGCGCATCACGCGGCGCGACTTCGAGCGCTGGATCGCCGGCGAGCTGGCGCAGATCCGCGCCACGCTCGATCTCGCCTTCCGCAACGCCGGCCTGGACGACGGTGCGATCGACAAGGTCTACCTGACCGGCGGCTCGTCCTTCGTGCCCGCGGTCCAGGCGATCTTCACCGAGCGATTCGGCGCGCAGAAGGTTCAGCGCGGCAGCGAATTCGAATCGATCGCCCGCGGGCTGGCCCTGATCGGCGCCGAGCCCGACCCCTCGCCATGGTGCGTGGCACCCGGCTGACGCACGGAAATCGTTGATTCTTTTGCCGAATCCGCCGCCTTCGTTGACAGGTCAGGCGCCGCCCGGCTAGAACCGCCGCGCATCCGTCGTGGTTGACGACCCTTGGGTCTTGGCGGTCCCTGCGGAGGGGTGGCCGAGCGGTCGAAGGCGGCGGTTTGCTAAACCGTTATAGGGCCTTAAAGCCTTATCGAGGGTTCGAATCCCTTCCCCTCCGCCACTACCTCCTCAGCCACGTATCCATCTTTTCGACGACCGATGGGTCCGTCGCTCGGGCTGGTATTGCGCCCCCGGGGCGCACCGAGAGCAGCGCCCCAGGGTTAGCGGACGAGCGGCTCTACCCGCCGCTCGCGCTCACTTCGCGGTGGCCGCTTTCGCCAGCTTGAGCACCATGTCGAGCGCCTCCTGCGACGGCAGCCTCTTGGCCTTGCCGTCGGCCACCCACTTCTCCCACACCGGCTTGCCCGCTTTCTCGATGAACGGGGCGAGCGTCTCGGGCGTGAAGGCGACGCGCTCGAGCGTCTTGTCGAACATCGGGATGTTGCGCTCGTCGGCGGCGCGATAGACCGCCTTGGCGACCTTGTAGAACTCCGGCCGCGCCGCCTCGAACAGCTTCTTGTAGTCGGCCGGCAGCTTGTCGTAGGCGGTCTTGGAGAACACCCAGGCGTTGTTCACGATGCCGAAGTGCATGCCCATCGTGTACCACTTCGACACCTCATGCAGCTTGTAGGCGGCGAAGGCATAGGAGAACGGGAACGACGAGGCCTGGAAGGTGCCGCGCTCCAGCGCGGTATAGACCTCAGGCGCCGGCACCGATGTCGGCACCGCGCCCAGGGTGCGCATGGCATCGCCGCCCGGACCCAGCGCGCGCACGCGCATGCCCTTCCAGTCCTCGAGCGTCTTGGGCGCCGTGCCGGTGCCCATGAATTCGTACTGCGGCAGCAGCGCGGCGTAGAGCGCGATGCCATTGAAGCGCGCCAGCTCCTTGCGCGCGGGCTCCCAGGCATAGAAGCCTTCCTGGACCTTCTCGAAGGCATCGAGATCGGGGATCGGCAGGTAGGGCAGATCGAGCGCCAGGTGCAGCGGGTTCTTGCCCGGCGTGTAGCCGAAGGCCACGAGGCCGCCCTGGATCGCCTCGATCTTGAGCGAGTCGAGCACCGCCTTGGCCGGCGCGATCGATTCGCTGTAGTGCAGCTTCAGCGTGAACTTGCCGCCCGTCTTTTCGTCGAGGTACTTGGCAAGGAATTCGATCGGCGCCGTGACCTCGCGCGGCGGGCCGTAGATCGCGATGTCCCAGACGATCTTGTCCTGCGCGCCCGCCACCGATGAGACAAGTGTCATTGCCGCCGCGATGACGGCCGTCCTTACCTTGGTCCAAACCATGTCAGCCTCCAGGATTGCGATTTCGACGATCGATCACCCGCCGCCGCTGCCCATGGTAGCCGGCAGGAAGGTTGCGATTTCGGGAAAGGCGATCAGCAGCCCGATGGTGAGGCAGTCGGCGACGACGAAGGGCCATACGCCGGCGAACACGGTCGACAGCGGGATATCGGGCCGCACGCCGTTCACCACGAAGCAGTTGAGCCCGACCGGCGGCGTCACCAGACCGATCTCGACCATCTTGACGATGATGATGCCGAACCAGATCGGGTCGTAGCCCAGCTTCAGCATGATCGGGAACACGACCGGCAGGGTGAGCAGCAGCATGCCGATGCCGTCGAGGAACATGCCGAGCACGAAATAGAGCGAGAGGATCATCAACAGGATGGCCAGCCGCGGCACGTGCAGGCCGCCGATCCACTCCGAGATGGTCGAGGGCACGCCTGTGAAGCCAAGGAAGCGCACCAGGATCAGGATGCTCCAGATGATGGTGAAGATCATCACGGTGAGCTTCGACGTCTCGCGGATCGCCTCCCAGATCGTGCGCCACTTGGCGCCATGGGCGAGCGCGAGGCAGAACATGATGAAGGCGCCGGCGCCGCCGACCTCGGTCGGCGTCATCCAGCCGGTATAGAGGCCGCCCAGGATGATGCCGATCACCGCCAGGATGCCCCAGGTCTGGCGCAGCGAGCGGAACTTCTCGGTCCAGTCGACCGGCGGCATCGGCTTGGCGAGCCTGGGGTTGAGCTTGCACCAGACGATGATGATCAGCGCGTAGTTGATCGCCGAGATGATGCCGGGGATGAATCCGGCGAGCAGCAGGGCGCCGACCGATTGCTCGACGATGATGCCGTAGATCACCAGGATGGCGCTGGGCGGGATCAGCGAGGCGAGCGTTCCGCCCGCCGCGACGGTGGCCGCCGCCAGCCGCTTGTCGTAGCCGTAACGCAGCATCTCCGGAATCGAGACGCGGGCGAAGACCGCGGCGGACGCCGTGCTGGCGCCCGAGACGGCGCCGAAGCCGGCCGCCGCAAAGACCGTCGCCACCGCCAGCCCGCCCGGCAGGCGGCCGAACCAGCAGCGCGCGCAGTAGAAGGCGCCCTGGGTCAGCCCGGCATGGAACGCGAGGTAGCCGATCAGGATGAACATCGGCAGGACGGACAGCGTGTAGTGCGTCGCCTCCTGATAGGCGAGCAGACCCGAAAGCCCGCTGCCGGGCCCCCAGCCGCGCACCGCGATCAGTCCGAGCACGCCGGTGAGCCCGGCTGCGAAGGCGATGCGCACGCCGAGCATGGTCAGGAGAATGACGCCGCCGCAGGCGACGAGACCGGCCGTCAAGGGATCCATGGCGCGCGCCCTACCGATCGTCTCTGGAGCTGGCCGGAGGCGCGGCGTCGGCGCCGATCCTGCCCAGCACGTCGCGGATCTGCTCCTGGGCGACGTCCTCGACATGCATCACCTTGGGAACCGCCCACGGCTCGGCGTCGGGCAGCACGACCAGCCGCAGATAGCCCCACAGATTCACCAGCAGGCGCAGGACGAGCACGGACAGCGCCACCGGCACGACCAGCTTGGACGGCCATACCGCGACATGGGCGTCGAGCGTCTCGTCACCGAGATCGAACGAGCGCCAGGCGTCCTGCGCGCTCGCCCAGACGATGATGGCGACGTAGACAACGGCCGCGAAGATCGCCAGCGCCTCGACCAGCCACAGGAGGCGGCCGCGCAGATTGGTGACCAGCAGGTCCATACGGACGTGGCCGCCCAGACGCTGGCAATAGCCTGCGCCCATGAAGGCGAACGCGACCATGCCGACCTCGATGTAGTCGATCGCGCCCGGCACCGGGGCGTTGAGGAGCCGACGCCCCAGGACCTCGGCCATCGTGAGCCACATCAGCGCGAAGACGAAGACGCCGCCAATGTCGTTGAACAGATTCTCAAGCCGACCAAGCTGACGATCGATCGTCAGCAACAAGCTGCCGTCCTGCCCAGGACTTGTCGTATCCGACATTCACAACCCCACGCGACTACGCCGGGGCACTCACCGGCGAAGGCGTGACACCTGATGTCGCGCGAAGCAGCTGCTTCCCCGCATGAGCGCTCCGTCTCCCTGATCGATCTGTCTTGCTTCTGACATTGCCCGGATGAGCACCGGGACGCACGTACGCTAGCACTCCGGACAATGCCGGGGAAGGCATCGATAGATTTCCAATCGGGCACCTGCGTGCCAAACCCCTTCAGTACCATGGCGGGCTCGACCCCGACTGTGCGGTGCCGGCCGCCCCATCCTTTTCCCTTCGCCCCCCTCCGACCGGCTTCCCGCCAGCCTTCTTCTCGGCGATATTTACGTGTCAGAATGGATCAATCGCGGCCTGGCTGCCGGGCGGCGCCCTGCTAGCGTCTGATGCGGGGGGACCAGTCGTAGCCACGCTGTTCCCGAGGGATGAATGAAGCGGATCGTCGGCGACAGGGACTCGCTGTCCAGCGACGCCAGCGACCTCTGGTTCAGCGAAACCTATGTCACGCTGATCGACGACGATCAGCCCGGTGTTCCCGCGCCGCGTGCGGCCGCTTCCGTCGTCGCCCAACCCGCGCTCGTGCCGAGCGATACGCTCTACAGCTCGCAGTGGCACCTCAACGGCACCTGGGGAATCAACGTCCAGCAGGTGTGGGACGAGTACACCGGCCAGGGCATCCGGGTCGCGGTCTATGACGAGGGCATCGACTGGACGCATGCCGATCTCGCCGCGCAAGTCGACCAGTCGCTGAGCCTCGACGCGGTGCGCCTCACGACCGGCGGCTACCCGGTCGAGGCCGACGACAGCCACGGCACCGCCGTGGCCGGCCTGATCGCCGCGGCGCGCAACGGCACCGGCGTGGTCGGCGTCGCCTGCGACGCCACGCTGATCTCGATCTACCAGGGCTTCTCCTTCGCCAATCCCGGCAACGACGCCGCCGCCTTCGCCCACGCGCGCACGCTGGCCGACGTGATGAACAACAGCTGGGGCTACGGCGCCAGCGGCATCTTCTACGACAACTTCGCCTCGACCTTCGCCGGCGAGGGCGCGGCTCTGGCCTCCGCCGCGCAGCTCGGCCGCGGCGGCCTGGGCACCAACATCGTCTTCGCCGCCGCCAACTACCGCTCCAGCGGCGGCAACACCAACTATCACAACTTCCAGAACGACCGGCACGTCATCACCGTCGCGGCATCGGACAGCAGCGGCGCGATCGCCTCCTTCAGCACGCCCGGCGCCTCGATCCTGGTCACCGCGCCGGGCGTCGGCATCGTCACCACCGACCGGGTCGGCTCGGCCGGCTACACGTCGGGCGACTACTACACGCAGTTCGGTGGCACCTCGGCCGCCGCGCCCATCGTCTCCGGCGTCGTCGCCCTGATGCTCGACGCCAATCCCTACCTGGGCTACCGCGACGTCCAGGAGATCCTGGCCTACAGCGCGCGGCAGACCTCGGTCACCAGCGGCTACCAGTACAACGGCGCCACCAACTGGAACGGCGCCGGCCTGCATTTCAGCAACGATTTCGGCGCCGGCCTGGTCGATGCGCGCGCCGCCGTGCGGCTGGCCGAGACCTGGGGCACGCAACGCGTCGCCGCCAACGAATACGGGGTGGGTCTCTCGGCGTCGCCGAACGCGGCCATTCCCGACAACAGCACGCTCGGCCTCTCGCTCGGCAACGCCACGGCGATCGACATCGACCACGTCGCCCTGACCGTCAACATCAACCACGCGCGCTTCAGCGACCTTACGATCACGCTGATCTCGCCCAGCGGCGTGTCCAGCGTGCTGGCCAGCCGGCCGGCCTATGCCGGCACCTCCCTGACCTGGACCTTCGACAGCACCCAGTTCTGGGGCGAGAACGGCGTCGGCAACTGGTCGCTGTCGGTCAGGGACAACGCGACGGGCGGCACCGGCACGCTGCTGTCGTGGTCGCTGGCGCTCTATGGCGACGCGCCCGCGATCAACGACACCTACGTCTATACCGACGAATTCAGCGAGATGTTCAGCCGCGATCCGACGCATGCGTCGCAGCGCGCGACGCTGAACGACACCGACGGCGGCATCGACCTGTTCAACGGCGCGGCGCTGACCGGCAACGCGGTGATCCGGCTGGGCGGCGGCTCGAGCACGATCGACGGCCATGCGCTCACCATCACCAGCGAGGCGATCGAGAACGCCTATGGCGGCGACGGCAACGACACGCTGGTCGGCAGCGCGAGCGTCAATATCCTCTACGGCGCGCGCGGCAACGACCGGCTGGAAGGCGCGGACGGCAACGACACGCTCCTGGGCGGTGCGGGCAGCGACACGTTCTACGGCGGCGCGGGCAGCGACATGCTGTATGGCGGCACCGGCGTCGACACCGCGTCCTATTCCGATGCCGCCGCACGCATCGTCGCCGATCTCGCGCCCGGCACGGTGTCCAGCGCCGGCGACCTCGATCGGCTGGACTCGATCGAGGTGCTGATCGGCTCGGTCGGCAACGACACGCTGATCGGCAGCGTTGCCAACGATCTGATGACCGGCGGCGCCGGCAACGACCTCTTCGTCTTCCGGCCGTTCGACGCCGGCAGCGACACCATCCTCGATTTCGGCACCGGCGATCACATCGACGCATCGGCCTTCGGCTACGCCAGCATTGCCGAGATCCAGGCCGCCGGCGGCGGCATAGTCCAGTCCGGCGGCGACGTGATCCTGACCCTGTCGACCGGCTCGATGCCGCTGCAGGTGCGTATCGTCGGCGTCAACCTGTCGTCGATGACCGCCGACCGGTTCGCCTTGGTCAACCGCGATGCCTACGGCAACATCATCGAGGCGAACGGCTCGGTCAGTCTCATCGCTTCGGCCGAGAACTACTATTTCGAGAGCGGCGGTACGCTCGGTCCGTCGCTGAAGTATCTCAGCAGTAACGTCGTCTCCGGCCAGTTCGGCGTGTGGACGCCGATCGGCGTCGAGGCGGCGGCCGGCGGCGGCTACCACGTGGTCTACCGGCTCGGCTCCGCCGACCAGTACACCGCCTGGCACACCGACACCGACGGCAACTACCTCTCGTCGCTGACAGGCGCCGTCTCCGGCAGCGACGCCTCGATCCGCGTGCTGGAGACCCTGTTCAGCCAGGACCTCGACACCAACGGCACGGTCGGCCTCGCCCTGACGGCGGTCGAGGCGCAGGGCGCGACGGGCCTGAGCACGGGCGCAGGCCACTACTTCCTCGCGGCCGGCGGCACGCCCGTCACGACGCTGAAGTATCTCGGCACGGACTACATCGCCGGCCAGTTCGGCGGCTGGACGCCGATCGGCGCCGAGGCCTCGGCCGGTGGCGGCTACGACGTGGCGTGGAAGGTGACCGGCTCCGACCAGTACACCGTCTGGCACACCGGCGCCGACGGCAACTACGCCTCGTCGTCGACCGTCGCCGTCTCCGGCGCCGACTACACGCTGCAGGCGTTCGAGACCCTCTTCGGCCAGGACCTCAACGGCGACGGCACGATCGGCGCCATCGTCACGCAGATCGAGACCAGCGGCGCGACCGGCCTGGTCGCAAGGGCGGATCACTACTTCCTCCAGACCGGCGGTTCGCCCGATGTGGCGCTGAGGTATCTCGACGCCGATGTCGTCGCCGGCCAGTTCGGTGGCTGGGCGCCGATCGGCGCCGAGGCCGCGGCGGGTGGCGGCTATGACGTGGTGTGGAAGAACGGCGCCGACCAGTACGTCGCCTGGCACACCGGCGCCGACGGCAACTACGCCTCGTCGTCGACCGGCGCCGTCTCCGGCAACGATATCTCGATCCAGGTACTGGAGACCCTGTTCGACCAGGACCTCAACGGCGACGGCACCACCGGCCTCGCCCTGACGCCGATCGAGACGCAGGGCGCCACCGGCCTCAGCACCGGCGCGGGCCGCTACTTCTTCGAGACCGGCGGCACGCCGGAAGCGACGCTGAAATTCGAGGGCGCGGACTACGTCGCCGGCCAGTTCGGTGGCTGGGCGCCGATCGGGGCCGAGGCCGCAGCGGGTGGCGGCTACGACGTGGTGTGGAAGAACGGCGCCGACCAGTACGTCGCCTGGCACACCGACAGCGCCGGCGACTACGTCGCGACGTCGACCGATGTCGTCTCCGGCAACGATATCTCGATCCAGGTACTGGAGACCCTGTTCGACCAGGACC
>JBFWXJ010000251.1:0-9526 GCA_050187535.1 Alphaproteobacteria bacterium
AGCAGAAGAGCGGGCACAACCTGCTGCCGATCGGCTTCCTGCGCCAGCTCATCGGCTTCTACGGCGACAACCTGCAATGGCTGGTGCCGCGCTACCTGGAAGCCAGCATGCAGACCTTCGCGCGCAACCAGGAGCAGTTCCGCAGCTACATGCAGGGCGCCTTCGGGAACTTCTTCCCGTTCGGCCGCATCGAGGAGATGGGCAAGCAGAACCTCGCCATGCTGGAGCGGGCGATGCAGATGTGGACGCCGTTCTCCGGCGCCGCGGGCGGCCGGCCCCAGGGCGAGCCGCCGCCGGCCCCCGACGCCCGCCCGCCCGAGACGATCCGCGACCTGCAGGCCCGCGTCGATGCCCTGCAGAAGCAGCTCGAGGCGCTCTCCAGCCGCGATGACGGCAAGGGCGGGCGGTAGCGCGGGGTTGGCGGTCGCCGACGATCTCTACGGCGATCCCGACCTCGCGCAGTTCTACGACCTGGAGAACGGCTGGGCCGCCGACTTCGACCATTGCCGCGGGCTCGCGGCGGCTGGCGCCGCGGTCCTCGACCTCGGCTGCGGCACCGGGCTCTTCGCCGCGACGCTGGCCGCGGAACAGGGATGCCGCGCGGTCGGCGTCGATCCGGCTGCGGCCATGCTCGACATCGCGCGCGGGCGACCGGGCGGCGACCGCGTGCGCTGGATCGTGGGCGACGCGCGGACGCTGCGCCTCGACGAGCGCTTCGACCTCGTGGTGCTGACCGGCCATGCCTTCCAGGTCTTCCTGACGCCGGACGACCGCGCGGCGGCGCTCGGCACCATCGCCCGCCATCTGGCGCCCGGCGGCCGTTTCGTCTTCGACTCGCGAAACCCGGCGCTGGGGAAGTGGCGCGGCTGGACCCCCGATCGGTCGCGCCGCTCGATCGACCATCCGCGCCTCGGCCGCGTCGACGCCTGGAACGACGTCACCGAGGACGCGGCGACGGGCATCGTCACCTATGACAGCTTCTACGAGATCGCGGCGACGGGGCGCCGCCTCGCCTCGCGCTCGCAGATCGCGTTCCCCGGACGGGACGAGATCGCGACGCTCGTCGACGATGCCGGGCTCGCCGTCGAAAGCTGGCTCGGCGACTGGACGGGGGCGCCCTGGACACCGGCCTCGCCGGAGATCATCCCGGTCGGACGGCTACGATAGCGCCGCCCTCGTCCATCACGCCGCCGGCTTGGCCGGCTGGCGGGCGGCGCCGCGGCGGCGGGTCTCGCGGTAGGCGATGAAGATGCCGCAGGCGGCGACGATGACGGCGCCCAGGATCAGGCTCGGCGTCGGGACGTCGCCCCACAGGGCGAAGCCGAGGCCGATCGCCCACAGCATCGACATGTAGCTGAAGGGCGCGAGGATGGCGGCCGGGCAGAAGCGGAACGCCTGGGTCCACCAGTACTGCGCGACGAATGACGACATGCCCATGCAGGCGATCATCGCCACGTCCTGCCAGGCCGGCGTCACCCAATCGAAGAAGAACAGGGTGACGACCGAGATGAGGAAAGTGGTGACGGCGTTGTAGAAGACCAGCGTGACGCTGGATTCGGTGGCGCTGAGGCGGCGGATGCCGATCGACAGCATGGCGCTCAACAGCGCGTTGGCCATGGCGAAGAGCGCGCCCGACTGCAGCATGTCGCCGGACGGCTTGACGATGATCAGCACACCGATGAAGCCGACCACGACGGCGCTCCAGCGGTAGACGCCGACCTTCTCGCCCAGCATCGGCACCGAGAGCGCCGTCAGGATGATCGGCGAGGCGAAGCTGATCGCGACCGCGTCCGCCAGCGGCATCAGCCCGTAGGCGAAGAACGAGCAGGTCATCGAGACGAACTGCAGCGACGCGCGCGAAACGTGCCAGCCGAGCCGCTTCGTGCGTACCGCACGGAGGCCGCCCGACCACGCCACCAGCACCATGCACGGGACGAGTGCGAAGCAGCAGCGGATGAACACGACCTCGCCCACCGGATAGAGGGCGACCTGCCACTTCACCGCGGCGTTGAGCGCCGAGAAGACCGAAACGGCGCCGAAAATGTAGAGGATGCCGCGCCTGATGTCGTTGCGCGATGCGGGCGGCAGGGAAAAAGCCAAGGCGAATACCCGGAGGGTGGCGCGGGATACTGCTCCCGATCGCCGCGGCCGCCAACAGCCTATATGTCGGCAATGGTGGATTCGCCCGGTTCTGGCCTCGATCGGGAGGCGCTGCTAGGTTCGGCCCCGACCATACGGACCGGTAATGAACGGAACGACCGACATGATCGCCGTCGCCACCATCCTCGACCTCATCGCCGCCGGCCGCGACGACGCCGTCGCCATCGGCGCGCCCGGCCGTGCGCCGCTCACCTTCGCCGGGCTCCGCGGGCTGGCCGACGACACCGTGGCGGCCCTCAACCGGCTCGGCGTCGGGCGCAACGACGCGGTCGCGATCGTGCTGCCGAACGGGCCGGAGATGGCGGCCGCCTTCGTCGCGATCGCCTGCGGCGCCACCACCGCGCCGCTCAATCCCGGCTACCGCGCCGACGAGTTCGACTTCTACCTGGGCGACCTCGACGCCAAGGCGCTGGTCGTCGAGCGCGGCAGCGATTCCCCGGCCATCGCGGTCGCCCGGGCGCGCGGCGTGCCGATCGTCGAACTGGTGGCCGATCCCGCGGGGCCGGCCGGCCGCTTCGTGCTGGAGGGCACGCCGGCCGCGGCGCCGGCCGGGTCGCCCGGCCGGGCGCAGGCCGACGACGTGGCGCTGGTCCTGCACACCTCGGGCACGACGTCGCGGCCGAAGATAGTGCCGCTCAGCCACCGCAACGTCACCGCATCGGCGCGAAACATCCGCGTGGCGCTGGCGCTGACGGCGAGCGACCGCTGCCTCAACATCATGCCGCTCTTCCATATCCACGGGCTGATCGCCGCCGTGCTGAGCTCGCTCGGCGCCGGCGGCTCGGTCTTCTGCACGCCCGGCTTCAATGCGCTGCGTTTCTTCGCCCAGCTCGGCGAGGCGCGACCGACCTGGTACACGGCGGTGCCGACCATGCACCAGGCGATCCTCGGCCGCGCCGAGCGCAACCGGGACGCCATCGCCGCCAATCCGCTGCGCCTCATCCGCTCGTCCTCGGCGTCGCTGCCGCCGCAGGTCATGCGGGCGCTGGAAGAGACCTTCGGCGTGCCGGTGATCGAGAGCTACGGCATGACCGAGGCCTCGCACCAGATGGCGTCCAACCCGCTGCCGCCGCGGCCGCGCAAGCCCGGCACCGTCGGCATCGCCGCCGGGCCCGAGGTGGCGATCATGGACGAGACCGGCTCGGCCATCCTGGCGCGGGGCGAGGTCGGCGAGGTGGTGATCCGCGGCGAGAACGTGACGCGCGGCTACGCCGCCAATCCCGAGGCCAACGCCAAGGGCTTCACCGACGGCTGGTTCCGCACCGGCGACCAGGGGGTGCTCGACCCCGAGGGCTACCTCACCATCACCGGGCGCCTCAAGGAGCTGATCAACCGCGGCGGCGAGAAGATCAGCCCGCGCGAGGTCGACGAGGTGCTGATGGACCATCCGGCCGTCGCCCAGGCGCTGACCTTCTCCATGCCGCACGACAAGCTGGGCGAGGAGGTCGCGGCCGCGGTCGTGCTGAACGAGGGCGCGGCCGCCTCCGAGCAGGACCTGAAGGACTTCGTCTCCGTGCGCCTCGCCGACTTCAAGGTGCCGCGCAAGGTCGTCTTCCTGCCGGAGATCCCCAAGGGCGCCACCGGCAAGCTGCAGCGCATCGGCCTGGCCCAGCGCCTCGGCCTGTCGGCCTGAGGCGGCGGCCATGCGCATCTGCGTCTTCGGCGCCGGGGCGATCGGCGGCTATGTCGCGGCCGAGCTGGCGATGGCCGGCGAGGAGGTGACGGTCATCGCGCGCGGACCGCACCTGGCCGCGATGCGCGAGAACGGCCTGACGCTGCTGATCGAGGGCGAGCGCAAGGTCGCCCGGGTAACGGCGACCGAGGATCCGGCCGAGGCCGGCCCGCAGGACAGCGTCATCGTCACGCTGAAGGCCCATTCGCTGCCGCCCGTCGCCCACCGGCTGGCGCCCCTGCTGGGGCCGGAGACGACGGTCGTCACGGCGATGAACGGGGTGCCCTGGTGGTATTTCGACCGGCTCTCCGGGCCGTGGGAGGGGCAGCGGGTGCGCGCCGTCGACCCCGACGGCAAGGTCGCGGCCGCCGTGGCGCCGGAGCGGGTGATCGGCTGCGTCGTCTACCCGGCGTGCGAGGTGGTGGCGCCGGGCGTGATCCAGCATGTCGAGGGCAACCGCTTCCAGCTGGGGGAGATCGACGGCACGCGGACGCCGCGCATCGCCGCCCTGTCGGAGGCGATGAACCGGGCCGGCCTCAAGGCGCCGGTCAGGCCGCGCATCCGCGACGACATCTGGCTGAAGCTCTGGGGCAATGCCGGATTCAACCCGATCAGCGCGCTGACCGGCGGCACCCTGGAGCAGATCGCGTCCGATCCGGCGACCCGGCCGGTGGTGCGCGCCCTGATGGTCGAGGTCGAGGCGGTCGCCAAGGCGCTCGGCGCCAAGCTCGCGGTCGACGTCGATACGCGAATCAAGTGGGCGCACGACGTCGGTGCGCACAAGACGAGCATGCTGCAGGACCTGGAGCGCGGCCGCCCCATGGAGATCGACCCCATGGTGACGGCAGTTCAGGAGATGGCGCGGCTGGTCGGTGTCGCCACGCCGACGCTGGACGTGGTGCTGGGGCTGGTGCAGCAACGCGGGCGGATCGCCGGCTGCTACGCCTGAGGCGGGCCCGCGAGCCCGCCGGTTCCGATAAGGCCCATCCACCGTTCACGCCAATTTGGCGTGATTCATTATCCTTTGGTGGAAGAACGCGTCCGATCCTGAGCCTATTGCGTTTGACCGCCTCGGCGCCCGGACGGGATCATCCTGTCCAGTGCGCCCGGGGAAGCCCCGGGTCCGCGAGAACGGGAAACGTTCGCCTGACCAGGGTCGCCCGCGACGGCCGGACCCCTTCGGTCCCCGCGGCGGCCACCAGCGAAGGAGCACCCAATGGACGATGGCAGCCCCAGGACCCCCCTGGCGGGAATCGGCGTGAAGCGGTCGAGCACGCGCGCGCGCTCGGTCGACCGGCACGTCGGCGCGATGATCCGCGAACGCCGCATCGTGCTCGGCCTGACCCAACAGCAACTTGCCGACATGATCGGCGTGACCTACCAGCAGGCCCACAAGTACGAGCGCGGCATCAACCGCGTGTCAGCCGGCCGGCTGTTCGAGATCGCCCAGGTGCTGGGCGTCCCCGTCAGCTACTTCTTCGAGGGCATCGACGAGGACGGCGGCCGCAGCGCCGGCGGGCGCGACCGGATGAGCCTCGAGCTCGCCCGCAACTTCGCCCAGATCGGCGACCAAAAGCAGAAGGAGGCGCTGAGCCATCTGGCCCGCGTGCTGGCCAACGGCCACGCGATGGCGGCCTAGGTCCCTCGCCTCATCGGGACGCTTCCCCGGCGGCGCCGCGGTCCTGATCGGACCGCGGCGCCGCAGTCGTTTCGGCGACCGCCACGAAGGGGTCGCGAACCTCCGCCGGTACCGGCGCGCGACGGGTGATGCGCCAGAGCGTGAAGGCGGCGAGCACGGCGGCGATCGTCGCGACGTGCATGAACAGAGCGGACGGCCCGAGCCAGCCCATCAGGTTGGCGGCGATGATCGGCCCGGCGACCGCCCCGATGGCGTAGGCGAGCAGCAGGCCGGCGCTGGCGGCGACGCGCTGGTTGGGGCCGGTGAAGTCGTTGGCGTGCGCCACCATCAGCGGATAGACGGTGAGCGACAGCCCGCCGTAGCAGGCGACCAGTACCAGCAGCAGCGGCACCGACCAGGTGCCGACCACGGCGATCGCCGCGGCCGCCACGGTCACCCCGACCGTCACCCCGACGATGACGTGGCGGCGATCGCGGCGGTCGGAGAGCCGGCCGATCGGCCACTGCATGACCATGCCGGCGAAGATGGTGACGCTCATGAGCTGGGCGATGGCGCCGACCGACAGCCCGTGCGCCTGCCCGTAGAGCGGCGCCAGGCTGTAGAAGGCGGCGTTCGAGAGGCCCACGGCGAGGCAGCCGACGACGCCGAGCGGCGAGATGCGGTAGAGGGCGAAGAGGCTGAGCGCCACGCGCGGCGGCGGCGGCGGCCCGGCGCTGGGCGAGAGCGCCACCGGAATCAGCGCCAGCGAGAGCAGCGTGCCGGAGATGAGGAAGAGGTCCGGCCCGACCGGGTCGCCCGCCTGCAGGAGCTGCTGGCCCATGCCCGACGCGAGCTGGTTGACGATCATGTAGAGCGACAGGACCTGGCCGCGGTTGGAGCCGTCGGCGCGGTCGTTGAGCCAGCTCTCGGTGACGACGAAGATGCCGGCCATGGCGAAGCCGGCCGCCGCCCGGATCGCCATCCATGCCCACGGGCTGACGAAGAGCGCCAGGAACAGGAACGATCCCGTCAGCGCCGCGGCGAAGGCGGCGAAGGCGCGGATGTGCCCGACCCGGGAGACGATCGTGCCGGCCCACAGCGAGCCGAACAGGAAGCCCGCGAAATAGGCCGAGACGACGAAGCCGATGAGCTGTGCGGGGAACTTCTCGATGCCCATGCGCAACGACAGGAACGAGTTGAACAGGCCCGACGCCAGCAGCACCGTGCCGATGCCGAGCAGCAGCGGCCCGACCGACTTCAGGACGCTACGCATGGAAGCCCGCAGACATCGACCCTCTCCGCCCTTCAGGGGGGAGAGGGAGGGGACCCGCCGCGAAGCGGTGGGGAGGGTGAGGTGGGCCTCGCCGGCCGCGGAAGCCCCACCTCACCCCGACCCTCTCCGCCCCCAAGGGGCGGAGAGGGAGCAGGACGGAGCCGGGGCTCTCCCGCCTCAGCTGCACTTGGAATAGCCGCAGCTCATGCAGGTGTCGCAGCCCTCCTGCCGAACCAGGCTGGCGGAGCCACATTTCGGACATTGCCGCAGCGCGCGCGGGCCTGCCCCGGCGGCCGGCGGAGCGGCGGCGGGCGCTGCACTGCCGGGCGCATCCGGCGGCAAGCCCACGACCTGGCGCGGTTGGTCGTGGCCAAGCCGGCCGGTGGCGGGGCTCGGCAGGAAGCCGATGTCGATCATGTGCCGCTCGATGACCTCGCCGATGGCGGCCAGCAGCGAGGGCACGTAGCGGCCGTCCATCCAGGTGCCGCCGCGCGGGTCGAACACCGCCTTCAGCTCCTCGACGACGAAGGAGACGTCGCCGCCACGCCGGAACACCGCGCTGATCATCCGCGTCAGCGCCACCGTCCAGGCGTAGTGCTCGGTGCTCTTGGAATTGATGAAGACCTCGAAGGGGCGGCGGCGACCGTCCTGCACGATGTCGTTGAGCGTGATGTAGATGGCGTGGTCGGTCTCCGGCCAGCGGATCTTGTAGGTCTTGCCGGGCAGGGCCTCGGGCCGCGCCAGCGGCCGCGTCATGTAGACGACGCCGCCCGCCTCGTAGGGGTCGGCCGGCCGGGCGGGCGTGGCGACCTTGGCGAAGGGCAGCTCGGGCTGGCGCGCCTCGGCCTCCGGCTTCTCCCTGGCGACCGACAGCACCGAGCCCGTGACCTCGTTCGGTCGGTAGGTCGTGCAGCCCTTGCAGCCGAGCTCGTAGGCCTGGAGGTAGACGTCCTTGAAGGCCTCGAATCCCATGTCGGCCGGCACGTTGATGGTCTTGGAGATCGAGCTGTCGACATAGCGCTGCACGGCCGCCTGCATGACGACATGGTCGGACGGCGACAGCGTCTGGGCGTCGACGAAATAGTCCGGCAGCGGCGTGCCCTCGCCGCGCAGGCGCCGGAAGAGGCGGTAGGCGTGGTCGGTCACCTCCTCCTCCCGGCGCTGCCCGTCCGGCATCAGCACCTGGCGGGTGTAGCGGAAGCTGAACACCGGCTCGAGGCCGGAGGAGACGTTGTCGGCCAGCAGCGAGATCGTGCCGGTCGGCGCCACCGAGGTCAGCAGCGCATTGCGGATTCCGTCGCGGGCGATCGCGTCCCGCACGTCGGCATCGAGCCCGGCCACCGTCTCGCCGGCCAGATAGGCGTCGCGGTCGAAGAGCGGGAAGGGGCCCTTCTCGCGCGCGATCTCGGTCGACGCGAGATAGGCGTGGCGCTGGATCGCCCGCATCCACTGTTCCGTCAGCGCGACGGCCTCGGTAGCACCATAGCGCGCCCGGCACATGATGAGCGCGTCGGCGAGGCCCGTGACGCCAAGGCCGATGCGGCGCTTGGCGCGAGCTTCGGCCTCCTGCTGCGGCAGGGGGAAGCGCGAGACGTCGACGACGTCGTCCATCATGCGGACGGCGGTGTGCACCAGCGTTCCCAGGCGGTCCAGGTCGAGCCGGGCCCGATCCTCGAACGGGTCGAGGACCAGAGAGGCGAGGTTGATGGAGCCCAGCAGGCAGGCCCCGTAGGGCGGCAGCGGCTGCTCGCCGCAGGGGTTGGTCGCCCGGATCGTCTCGCAATAGTGCAGGTTGTTCCGCCGGTTGATGCGGTCGATGAAGATCACGCCCGGCTCGGCATAGGCGTAGGTCGCGCGCATGATCGCGTCCCACAGCTCGCGCGCGCGGACAACCTTGTAGGTGACGCCGGCGAATCCCAGCTCCCAGGGCTGGTCCTCGCGCACGGCGGCCATGAAGGCGTCGGTCACCAGCACCGACAGGTTAAACATGCGCAGCCGCCCGGCCTCGCGCTTGGCGGCGATGAAGGCCTCGATGTCCGGGTGGTCGCAGGCCAAGGTCGCCATCATGGCGCCGCGGCGGTGGCCGGCGCTCATGATGGTGCGGCACATCGCGTCCCACACGTCCATGAAGGAGAGCGGGCCCGAGGCGTCGGCGCCGACACCCTTCACGGGCGCGCCGCGCGGCCGGAGCGTCGAGAAGTCGTAGCCGATGCCGCCGCCCTGCTGCATCGTCAGGGCGGCTTCGCGCAGATGGGCGAAGATCCCGCCCATGTCGTCGGGGATCGTGCCCATGACGAAGCAGTTGAAGAGGGTGACGGCGCGCCCCGTGCCGGCGCCGGCGACGATGCGGCCGGCCGGCAGGAAGCGGAAACCCTCCAGCGCCTGGTAGAACGCCTCGCGCCAGCGGTCGGGCTCGGCCTCGCCGGCGGCGATCGAATCCGCGACGCGCCGCCAGGTATCCTCGATGGTGCGGTCGACGGGCGCGCCGTCCGGTCCCTTCAGCCGGTACTTCATGTCCCAGATCTGCTGGGAGATCGCGGCAACGCTCACCATGGGACGCCTCTCCTGCCCGTCCCCGGGGACGGGTCCCGAAGGTAGTTCCGGAAGGCTCGCGGGTCAAGAATTCGTTCGTGTTCTGTTCTCCGGGGCGCCGCCACAGGGGAGGATTGACGGCGCCGAGGGAATGCGAATCATGCCGGTCGTCCCTCCCTTTCCGGTGCGGCTTGTATCCTGCCAACGCCTCGGCTCCCCGCCGACCCCGGTTATCGGTCGTGGCGGTCAACTACTACGGCACCATCGACGA
>JBFWXJ010000252.1:0-9483 GCA_050187535.1 Alphaproteobacteria bacterium
TCGTCCGGGAGCCCGACGATGCGCCGCCAGCGATCCGCGTGGCCCCGGAAGCGCCCGGTCATCTCGTCTTCCAGGACCACGTCCGAGTAGCACACCGCCTCCACGCGCGCCCGGTCGTGCGCCGCCATCAGCGGCGCCAGGAACTGTGCCGCGGGATGGTGGCGGAAGTCGGGCGAGACGTAGCCCACGCGCAGGCGCCGGTCGATGATCGGTGCGTTCGGGAAGGCCGGCGGCGGCTCGCCGGCGCGCCCGTGCCGACGACCCCATTCGCAATGCGCCGCGAACACCTCCGCGCGCGTGGCGTCGTCGCGGCCGCTCATTGCGCGCAGCAGGCTGGAACCGAGACGGGGATCGGCCGGCGCCCGGCGGACGGCCGCCGCATAGGCGTTGCATGCCTCGGCCGGCCGGCCCTGGTCCCGCAGCAGGTGGCCGAGCTCGTGCCACGCGCGCGGCGAGGCCGGATCGCAGGCCGATGCGTGCACCAGTGCCTCTTCGGCCTCCGCCGGCCGGCCGGCCATGCGCAGCACGGTGCCGAGGCCGCTCCAGGCAGCACAATCGCCGGGCTCCGCGGCGATCGCGGCACGGTAGCAGGCCTCGCTCTCGGCCAGCCGCCGCTGCCGCGCGAGACAACTCCCGAGGCCGGCCAGCGCAGGCTGGTGCCCCGGCATCAGGTCGATCGCCTCGCGATGGCATTGCTCCGCCTCGGCGAGACGGCCGGCGCTCTCGAGCACGATGCCGAGCGCCGCCAGGAGCTCCGGGCGCGCCGGCTCGCGGGCGAGCGCCGTGCGGTAGACGCGTTCGGCGTCGGCGAGCCGCCCGGCGCGACAGAGGAGATCGCCCAGGCGGGACGTCGCCCAATCGACGAGCGGCTCGTGGTCGAGCGCCCGCCGGTAGGTCGCTTCGGCAGCGTCCCAGTCGCAGCGTCGGGCGAGGAGCTCCGCCAGCTCGGCGATCGCATCGCGGTCGTCGGGGCGGATCGCGAGCGCCTGCCGGAGCGCCTCGATCGCCGCCGCATCGTCGCCGAGGCGGGCCAGCGCGACGGCGAACCGGATGCGCGCCTCGACGCAGTCGGGGTCGATGTCGAGCACGCTCTCCAGGGCCGCGCGTGCCGCACCGTCGCGCCCGGCGGCCAGCAGCGCCACGCCGAGGCGCAGTCGGTTCGCCGCCGATCCGGGGTGGCGGACGACGGCATCCTGCAACAGCGGCAGCGCTTCCTCGGCCCTTCCCTGCGTGGCGAGCAGGGCGCCGAGTGTCGCCAGGGCGTCGGCGTCGTCGGCGTGGGCCGCGAGGATGGCCCGAAGCGCCGCTTCCGCTTCGGACGCGCGCCCCATCTCGCGCAGCAGAGCCGCACGCTCCGACGCGGCCGGGCGCAGGTCCGGGTCGAGCAGGAGCGCCTGGGCGAAGGCCGCGAGCGCATCCTCGTGCCGCCGCAGCCGGCGCAGCAGCGTGCCGCGCAGCGCGTGTGCCCCGGCCCATTGCGGGCGCAGCGCCACCGCCCGTCCGATCGCGATCAGCGCTTCGTCCGGCAGGCCCGATGCGGCGAGCAGCTGCCCCGCATGGTAGTGGGCGTCCGCGTGCGTGGGGGCGAGGGTGAGCGCCCGGTTGTAGGCGGCCATCGCCTCTTCCGCTCGCCCGAGCCCGGCGAGCGCCCGGCCCCGGCCCGTGGCGATGGCCGGGTCGCCGCCGTGCATCCGCGCCGCCGTCCGGAACAGGGTCTCGGCTTCGGCGAGGTCGCCGCGGGCGAGGGCCGCCAGGCCCGCATCGTGGAGCACCGTCGCGTCCGCGCTGTGCAGCCCGCCCGGCAATGCGTCCGCCATGTCGAGGTTGGCGGCGGTCGCGCGCGCCGGTCGGTCGGCCCGTCCGGGTCGCGAGGTCGATCTGCGCTTCAGCGGCATTGGCCTTCGGCCTTGTTGATCGCTCGCGTGTTCCGGAAGCGCGCATCGGGCGCCCGTTGACCCCCGGGAGCGCAATCCCGATGCCAGCGTCCGCGGGCCACGGGTCGGGGCGCCACCGGTGGAAAATCTCATCGGCCGGCCAGCGGGTTAGCCGGCGTGCGCCGGATGCCGGGCCGGCGCGTCGGTAGACGGCGTCGATTGCAATTTGCGAATCCGCGAATGCAGATCGCTCCGGCGAACGCATTGCGCGACGAAAGCGGTTGCGGTTGCCGGCCGGCGGCCGGCGCGTCAGATTGGCCTCGTCCCCTCCCGAGCCGTCGGTTCCGTGCGATGTCCACACTCGTTTCCGCCGTCGATCAGCGCGGCGAAGCCTTTCGCCGCAACGCCGAGAGCATGGGGGCGCTGGTCGACGACCTGGCCGGCGCGCTCGCCACGGCGCGGGCCGGCGGCGGCGAGCGCGCCCGCGCCCGGCACGTGGCGCGCGGCAAGCTTCTGCCGCGCGAGCGGATCGAGGCGCTGCTCGATCCCGGCAGCCCCTTCCTCGAGCTGTCGCCGCTGGCGGGCTGGGGGATGTACGGCGGCGAGGTGCCGTCGGCGGGCATCGTCACCGGCGTCGGCCGGGTCGCGGGGCGCCCCTGCGTCGTCGTCGCCAACGACGCCACGGTCAAGGGCGGCACCTACTACCCGATGACGGTGAAGAAGCACCTGCGCGCCCAGGAGGTCGCCCGCGAGAACCGGCTGCCCTGCATCTATCTCGTGGATTCCGGCGGCGCCCACCTGCCGAGCCAGGACGACGTCTTCCCCGACCGCGAGCATTTCGGCCGCATCTTCTTCAACCAGGCCACCATGTCGGCCGCCGGCATCCCGCAGATCGCCGTCGTCATGGGTTCCTGCACGGCCGGCGGCGCCTATGTCCCGGCGATGTCCGACGAGGCGATCATCGTGCGCAACCAGGGCACGATCTTCCTGGGCGGGCCGCCGCTGGTGAAGGCCGCCACGGGCGAGGTCGTCTCAGCGGAGGACCTGGGCGGCGCCGACGTGCACTCGCGCGTGTCCGGCGTGACCGACCACTATGCCCTCGACGACCGGCACGCCCTGGGCCTGGCGCGGCGCGCGGTCGCCAATCTGGGCGTCCGCCATCCGGCTGCGGTCGATCGGCGCGACCCGGCGCCGCCGCGCTATGACCCGGCCGAGATCGCGGGCGTCGTGGAGCTCGACACGCGCAAGCCCTACGACGTGCGCGAGGTGATCGCGCGCATCGTCGACGACAGCGCGTTCGACGAGTTCAAGCGGCTCTACGGAACCACGCTCGTCACCGGGTTCGCGCATATCTGGGGCATGCCGGTCGGCATCGTCGCGAACAACGGCATCCTCTTCTCGGAATCCGCCGTGAAGGGCGCGCATTTCATCGAGCTCTGCGCCCAGCGCGGCATTCCGCTCGTCTTCCTGCAGAACATCACCGGCTTCATGGTCGGGCGGAAATACGAGGCGGGCGGCATCGCCAAGGACGGCGCCAAGCTGGTGACGGCGGTCTCCTGCGCCCGCGTGCCGAAGCTGACGGTCATCATCGGGGGCAGCTTCGGCGCCGGCAACTACGGCATGTGCGGCCGCGCCTTCGCGCCGCGCTTCCTGTGGATGTGGCCGAACGCCCGCATCTCGGTGATGGGCGGCGAGCAGGCGGCCTCGGTGCTGGCGCAGGTGCGCCGCGACAATATCGAGGCGGCGGGCAACGCCTGGGCGGCGGAAGAGGAGGAGGCGTTCAAGGCCCCGATCCGTGCCCAGTACGAGACCCAGGGCCATCCCTACTACGCCAGCGCGCGTCTCTGGGACGACGGCGTCATCGACCCGGCCGACACGCGCCGGGTGCTGGCGCTGGGCCTTGCCGCCGCGCTGGAAGCCCCGATCGAGCCGACCCGCTTCGGCGTCTTCCGGATGTGACGCGGCCGGCCGTCACAGGCCGGCGACGCACTCCACCAGGGCGTCCACCTCTTCCTCCGTGTTGTAGTAATGGGGCGAGGCGCGGACGACGACGTCGAGGCCGCGCTTCTCCATGTCCCAGCGGGTGGACATCACGCTGGAGGTGGAGACGTTGATGCGCCGGGCGGCCAGTGCCGCCTTGATCTCCGGGGCGGCACGGCCTTCCAGCGTGAAGGTCACGATGCCGCAGCGCTCGCGGCCGAGGTCGTGGACCCTGGCTCCCCTGACGGCGGCGATGCCCGCGCGCATGCGGTCGGCCAGCGCCCGTACCCGCACGGCGATCGCGTCGAGGCCGATATCGAGCGCGTAGTCGATGGCGGCCGCCAGCCCGGCCTTGCCGGCGACGAATCCCTCCCAGTTCTCGAAGCGCCGCGCGTCCGGCCGCAGCGCGTAGCGGTGGGCGGCGACCCAGCGGGCGGCATGCAGGTCGAGGAAGGGCGGATCGAGCCGTTCCAGGAAGTCGCGCCGGATATGGAGGAAGCCCGTGCCGCGCGGCCCGCGCAGGAACTTGCGGCCCGTCGCCGACAGCATGTCGCAGCCGATCGCCCGGACGTCGACTTGCATCTGTCCGACCGACTGGCAGGCATCGAGCAGGTAGGGGACCCCGGCCGACCGGGTCAGCCTGCCGATCGCCGCGGCCGGGTTGACCAGCCCGCCATTGGTCGGGACGTGGGTGACGGCGACCAGCCCGACGCGGCCGCGGCCGCGGCTCTTGACCGGATCGAGGGCGCGGGCGAGTGCCGCCAGGTCGAGCTGGCCGTCGGCATCGGACGGCACCGTCTCGACGACGGCGCCGCGGCGCTGCGCCTGGTGGAGGAAGGCGATGACGTTGGACGCGTACTCCGCCTCGGCCGTCAGGATGCGGTCGCCCGCCCGCAGGGGCAGGGCATAGAAGGCCATGTCCCAGGCGCGTGTCGCATTCTCGACGATCGCGATCTCGTCGGCCTCGGCGTTCAGCAGGCGGGCGACCGCGGCATAGACGCCGTGCTCCAGCAGCTCCTCGGCCGCGTCGGCCGCCTCGTAGGCGCCGATCGCCGCCTCCCGGTGGAGATGACCGATCACGGCCTCGATCACCGGCGCCGGCATCAGGCCGGCGCCGGCGTTGTTGAGATGGCGGACCTCCGCCGTTCCGGGCGTGTCGCGTCGCGCGCGGTCGAGGTCGATCGGCATCGTCGGCTCCGTCGGCGGATAGGGACGAGGAAGGGCGGGAGTTGGCGGAATCATACTATCGAGGGAGCCGCGGCCCCGGCGCGGGATGCGGACGGGGGCCGCGACGATGCCGTCGGTAGAGAAGGGCGGGCGCCCGGCGCTACGCGTCGGGCTCGCCCGCCGCCAGCCATTCGCGATAGGCGGCCTTCGTGTCGTCGTCGGGCGGATAGAGGCCGGGTATGGGCCGGCCCTTGCCGACCTGGATCGCGATGAACCGCTCCATGCGCTCCTGCTCGGCGGAATCGCGGGCGACCTCGTCGACGATCGCGCGCGGGATGACGACGACCCCGTCGAGGTCACCCACCAGCGCGTCGCCCGGGAAGACGGGCACGCCGGCGACGCCGATCGGCAGCTGCACGTCGACCGGCATGAGGAAGTTCATGCTGGCGGGCGCCGCCGCGCCGGCGGCGAAGATCGGCAGGTCCATGCCCGACAGCACGGGGGCGTCGCGCATCGCCCCGTCGGAGACGATCGCCGCCAGCCCGCGCTTCGCCAGCCGCGCGGCGAGGATGTCGCCCAGCGTGCCGGCCCGCATCTCGCCGCCGCTGGAGATCGCCAGCACATGGTCGGCGGGCGCGCCCTCGATGGCGGTCCGCTGGGCGTTGGGCGGCCCGCCCGGAACGGGCGGCTTGCACAGGTCCTCGCGCGCGGGGATGTAGCGGAGCGTGTAGGCGGGGCCGACGAAGCGCGCGGCGGCCGGGTTCATCGGCCGCACGCCCGGGATGGCGAGGTTGCGGAACCCGCGCTTCAGGAGCTGCATGGTGATGGTGGCCGTGCTCGCCCGGCGCAGCAGCGCCACGGTGTCGGCGGCGAGCGGCATTCCCTCGTCGGTCATTCTTCTTCCTCCCCCTGGGGTGCGGACGCGTCCCCCTCTCCGAGCGGACGCTGCATCAGCACGCTGTCGACCCAGCGGCCGTGCTTGAACCCGACCGCGGCCAGCACGCCCGCGTGCCGGAAGCCGGCGCCGGCGTGCAGGCCGATCGAGGCGGCGTTCGCGCTGTCGCCGATGATCGCCACCATCTGCCGGAAGCCCGCCCTCGTGCAGCGCCGCACCAGCTCGGCCAGCAAAGCCGCGCCGATCCCTGCACGCGCCCGGTGGGGTGCCACATAGACCGAGTTCTCGACGGTCCAGCGGTAGGCGGGCCGCGTGCGATAGGGGCCGGCATAGGCGTAGCCGACGACGGCGCCGTCCTGCTCGGCCACGAGGTAGGGATAGCCCTTGCCCGCGATCTCGCGGTGGCGTCGCGCCATCTCGGCCGCGTCGGGCGCCGCCTCCTCGAAGGAGGCGAGGCCGTGCAGCACATGGTGCCCGTAGATGGCGGCGACCGCCGGGATGTCCGCCGCCGTCGCGTCGCGGACGGCGACCGCCGTCACGCCGCGAGCGCCCTTGCGTCGAGGCCGATCACGCCCGCGATCACCAGGCGCATGTCGGCCGCCAGGCGCGCGAGGCCCGGCTTCCGGGCGAAGCGGCGCTCGTCCATGTAGATGTCGCGGTTGATCTCGATCTGGAGCGCGTGGATGCCCTGCTCCGGCCGGCCGTAGTGCTGCGTCGTGTAGCCGCCGGCATAGGGCGCGTTGTGCGACACCCGGTAGCCGAGGCCGCGCAGCAGCCGCGCCACGGTCTCGACGAGCGCCGACGCGCAGGATGCGCCATGGGCGTCGCCCAGGATCATGTCGGCGCGGCGGCGCCCGGAATCGAAGTCGTGCGGCCCGCCGATCGACGGCATGGAATGGCAGTCGATGAGGATGGCGTGGCCGTGGCGCGCCCGCCGCTCGTCGAGGAGCGCCGCCAGGTCGCGGTGATACGGGCGGTAGAAGCGGTCGATGCGCTCCAGCCCCTCGGTCACCGCCAGCTTGCGCGCATAGATGTCGGACCCGGTCGCGACGATCCGGGCGATCGTGCCGAGCCCGGCCATGACGCGCGGCGAGCGGGTGTTGCAGAAGTCCGGCAGCGGCCCGTCGAACATCGCCGGGTCGAGCTCGTAGGGCTCGCGGTTGGCGTCCACATAGGCGCGCGGGAACAGGGCGCGGATCAGCGGCGCACCGGCGGCCGGCGCATCGGCGAAGATCTCGTCGACGAAGCAGTCCTCCGACCGGCGCAGCGACTGCGGGTCGAGACGCGTGGCGGCCAGCAGGTCGGCGGGGTAGTCGCGGCCGGAATGCGGCGAGGCGAAGACGGCCGCGCCGGCGGCCGCGGCCGGCCGCTCGATCCGGTGCCCGGCGGCGGTTCCCGCAGCGAGATCGCCCGAAGAGTCCATCGCGCGCGATGATGACAAACCCGCACGCCGGCTGTCACGGGTCATGGGTGGAAATCGACGCACGACACGCCCTTGCCGAGCGGCTGCGAGGGTGCTACATCGCCCGTCCCGCGGCCGGTCCCTCGGATCGGCCCCACGGAGACGTGGGCGCGTAGCTCAGCGGGAGAGCACTACGTTGACATCGTAGGGGTCACAGGTTCAATCCCTGTCGCGCCCACCATCCATCGAAGAGCTACCGAAGGCTTGCGAGCGGCCGGTTCGCCGACCGGTGTGGCCGTTCGTCGAACAGCGGGTCAGCGTTCGCGTGCACCGCTCGGGTCGGGCTCGCGGGTCGTAACGACGCTCTGCCCTCTGTCGGTGATCCTGCGGGATCGGTCGGCGGAGCAGCCCATGTGCGGCCCCGGGGCGTCCTCAGCGACGGTGTATCGCCAGGACGATGCCGAGAAGCGCGACGGCCAAGGCGATCACCAGGACGGCAAGATCGACATGGATGCCGGCACCCGCGCTCGCGTCGTCGTGCCCCATGGCGAGATGCCAGGCGAGCCATACGATCCCCAGCGTGCCGACCGCGATCGCCAGCCTGACGGCCCACACCAGGCGGGCATCCGGCTTCAGCAGCAGCGCCAGCAGGCCGCCGAACAGGAGGAACATCAGGACGGAATAGGTTCCCCCATGATGCCCTCCGAACAACTCTCCCATAAGCTTCCTTTGAATCACTGCGACTTCGGCGAAAGGCAACGCTTGGCGGCGTCGTAAGGCGAAGCTCGAAGTGCCGGCGGCATGATGTCGGTGTAGCGGCTCATAGAGGATCAGGTCTGTCTTTGATGTCCTGTCGTGCCATGTCACAAGTCGAACCGAGGTATCCACCTCATCCCTGTGCCGCAACCGCGCATTGATCTATCGCAAAATATTATAATCAGCAAATGCTTGACCATCGCTTCCGAATTCTGGAAAGTCCGGAGACAAGAAGGCGATCAGTGCGTTGCCGGTGAGTTCGAGGAAATGCGAATTACTCTCATATTAGAATCTCGTAGAACTATTTTTCAACACGCGAGAATATCTCATGCTCTCTAGTCCCGCGTGTTCGGAGCGAAGCAACGTTCTTGACGGTCTTCAGATGAAGTCGCGTAGTACGAACCCGACCGCTTCTTGTCTCGGGCCGGATTTGCTGAGAGCGATTCTCGACGGGTCGCTCGGACTTGCTCGGAGTGGCGCGAAATGAGGACGACACTCGCGTATATCGACTCGCTGGGGTTGGTCGAAGACGAGGAACTGCGCGGCGTGTTGCGCGACCTGCTGGCGACCGGGATCGCGACCATGGCGCTGGCCGCCGCCACGGCGGCGAGGAGCGGCATCGACGTCGCCGACGTCACGCAATGGATCGACCGGGTGGTGCGCGATCCGGGTGTCGCGGAGACCGTGATCGGCGATCATCGGCCCGCCCGGCAGACGATCGGCGAGCGCGCTGCCGAGCTGATCGAGATGCTGATGTCGCCGGATATTGCGGTCGTCCCGCATCTCTCGCGGCGGGGGAACGGTCGGCAGCCTCTCGTATCGTCGGTCAGTCGATCGGAGCGGGGCAGGTAGGGCGCAGGCGCTGCGCGTGAGGCCGGCGACATTGCTGACGCCGGTCCCTCGCTGAAAGCCGGCTTGCCCCGCGCCGCGCGTCAGCCGCGCGAGGTCGGCGTCATGCCGCGTCGGGCACCGTGAGGCGGGTCGGCAGGCCGCATTCGGGGCATTCGTAGGTCCTGAGCTCGGCCGGGGCGGCCCGCGTCGGATGCGGCTCGCGGCGCGCGAGCAGCGGCCAGTTGCCGCATTGGCGGCAGCGCGGTCCCCGCAGCGGGGCGCTTGCCGTGGGCCGCGGGAGGATGAAGGGACGATGCATGGCCCTTTCCTTTCGCCGTTTCGGTGGATTGAGGCGCGTCGGCGTCGTGGCGGCAAGCGCCATCGGGTCCGAATCGGAGGAAGTCATTCGCCGCGGCCGGCGTTCCCTCAATAGAGCGGCTCGGCGAACAGCATCCGGCCGTCCAGCAGCAGCCGCTTGATCGCGGCCTCGCCGGAGCGCGACACCGCGGCGACGATCTCGAGGCGGCTCTTCTCCGTCGTCTCGATGGTCCGGCCTTCGCCCTCGGGCAGGAAGTAGC
>JBFWXJ010000253.1:0-9477 GCA_050187535.1 Alphaproteobacteria bacterium
TGGGCACCGGCGAGCGCGCGAAGTTCATCGGCGAGATCCGCGACATCAGCGAGCGCCTCAAGGCCGAGGCCGAGCGCGATCGGCTGGCGCGGATGCTGCGGGAGTCGATCGACAACCTGCCCCTCGGGTTCACCATTACCGGTCCCGACGACCGCATCGTGCTCTGCAACGAGGCCTATGCGCAGTCGGTCGGCTGGCCGGTGGAACAGCTGATCGGCCATTCGCGCACGGACCTGATCGATCGGGCATTGAAGCACCTTCAGCGGATCGATG
Source organism: Alphaproteobacteria bacterium (assembly GCA_050187535.1). Lineage (GTDB taxonomy): Bacteria > Pseudomonadota > Alphaproteobacteria > ATCC43930 > Allostellaceae > Allostella. Next base: position 274 of record JBFWXJ010000253.1, read on the forward strand.
GGCAACCGTTCGACAGCTCGCCGGCCGGCGTCGAGCGGGTCAGGGCGCGGATGTGCCGACCGAGCAACCAGCCGATCGAGCTCGAGTTCGCGTCGGGCCAGACGATGGTCATCGGCAGCTCGATCCTCGGGGACGGCAGCACCGTCTGCGTGCGAACCGACATCACGGAAATCCGTCGCGCCGAGCGGGCGATCCGCGAGAGCAGCGAGATCGTCCATCGGCTGGTCGACGCCTGTCCCATACCGATCAAGATGATCCGTGCGTCCGACGGGCTCATTCTCTACGAGAGCCCGTCGTCGCGCAGTCTCTACGGCCGGGAAGGGGAGAGCGGTCCCGCACACGCCTTCGAATCGCTTGTCGATCCCGCCGATCGCGAGCGGTTCGCGGGGCTGCTCGCCGAGCGCGGCGCGGTGGACGGCCTGGAGCTGGAGATGCGCGACCGCGACGGTCGGCGCTTCTGGGCCGCACTCTCCGCGCGCCTCATCGCCCTGAACGGCGAGGAGGTCATCGTCAGCAGCTCCTTCGACCTCACCGAACGGCGGGCGGCCGAGGCCGAGATGGCGCGGCAGCGCGAGGCACTGCACCAGAGCGAGAAGCTGGCGGCGCTGGGCGAGCTCCTGGCCGGGGTGGCGCACGAGCTGAACAACCCACTTTCGGTCGTCGTCGGGCAGGCGCTGCTGCTGTCGGAAACGACCAGGGATCCGGCGATCGCCGAGCGCCTCGCCAAGATCGGCCGCGCGGCCGACCGCTGCGTGCGGATCGTGAAGACGTTCCTATCCATGGCGCGCCGCCGGCCGCGACGGTCGGAGTCGATCGACATGAGCCGGCTGGCGCGCGAGGCGGTCGAGGTGACGCGTCATGCCCTGCGCTCGTCCGGTGTCGAGCTGACACTGCGCCTGGCGCCGTCGCTGCCGCGGATCGAAGGCGACCCCGACCAGATCGCGCAGGTGCTCACCAACCTCGTCTTCAATGCCGAGATTGCCTTGCGCGAAATGCCGGCGCCGCGGCGACTGGCCATCACCACGACCGCTCGCGGGCATGGCCGCGAGGTGGCGCTGGTCGTCCGCGACAACGGCCCCGGCATTCCGGCCGAGTTGCAGGCGCGTGTCTTCGAGCCGTTCTTCACGACGCGCGACGTGGGCAGCGGAACGGGCATCGGCCTCGCCTTCTGCCATCGCGTCATCGAATCGCATGGCGGCCGCATCCGCCTCGACAGCGAGGAGGGGGCGGGAGCCACCTTCACCATCCTGTTCCCGGCAGCCGATGCACAGGTCGCGATCGCCGAGCCTGCGGGAACCGAAGCTGTCCCCGCCGGGAGACGGATACTGGTGATCGACGACGAGATCGACGTGGCCGATGTCGTCGCGCAGATGCTGCGGGCGCGCGGCGACACCGTGGAGATTGCGCTCTCGGGCGGCGAGGCGGTCCATCGTCTCGGAGAGGGCGGCTTCGATGCGATCCTGAGCGACCTTCGCATGCCAGGTCTCGACGGCGAGCGCCTCTATGGCCTGTTGTCGCGCGAGCATCCCGACCTCGCGAGCCGTATCGGCTTCATCACCGGCGACGCCATGGGCGCCAGGGCGCAGCGCTTCCTCAGGACGAGCGGTCGTCCGTTCCTCGAGAAGCCGATTACCCCGGCCGATGCCGCGAGACTCGTCGACGCCATCGTCGAGGGGCGGGCCGCGGTGCCGGCATGACCGCCCGAACCGGCCATCGCATTCTCGTCGTCGACGACGAGGCCGATCTGCGCGAGACGGTCTGCGACTATCTCCATCACTATGGTCTCGCTGCAGCGTCCGCGGGCGACGGCACGGCGATGCGCGCAGCGCTGGCCGAGGACGTGTTCGACCTGGTCGTCCTCGATGTGAAGATGCCCGGCGAGAGCGGGCTGGTCCTGGCGCGATGGCTGCGCGAGCATCATCGCGTCGGCATCGTGATGGCGACCGCGATGGGTGATCTCGTCGACCGGGTCGTGGGGCTGGAGGTCGGGGCCGACGACTACATCGCAAAGCCGCTCGACCTGCGCGAGCTGCTGGCGCGCATCAAGGCGATCCTCCGTCGCCGCGACGAGGCGGAGCCGGCACCCGGGCCTGCGCCCTGCGCGGACCCATCGACGCGATTTGGCCGCTTCCAGCTCGATGCGGGGGCACGCCGGCTACTCGATCCCGATGGAGTCGACCTCCGGTTGACACGCATGGAGATCGACCTGCTGGTCGCATTCTCCGCCAATCCCAATCGCGTCCTGACGCGCGAGCAGCTTCTCGATCTCGCCCACGGGAAGGACGCCGAGCCGTTCGACCGCAGCATCGACATGCGGATCGCCCGCATACGCCAGAAGATCGAGGCTGACCCCGCCAAGCCCGCCCTGATCCGCACGGTACGGGGCGCGGGCTACATCTTCGCGCCGGCAACGGAACAGTTACCGTCCTGAAACTCGAATCCCGGGCCGCGTGATCGGGCGGAAACCGGGCCTCCCTAGAAAGGCACCTGTCGAATGCGGCCACGGCATCGTGCCGACGCCGCGAAGGACGGGAGAAGACGATGCCTTACGTCGCCACTGCCGGCGCACGCATCGCGTATTTGATCGAAGGCGCCGGGCCGACGATCGTCTTCCTGCACGGCACCGCTTCCACGGCGGCGCAGTGGGCCGCCATACGTGCCCCGTTCGCCGGTGACTTCGCCACGGTCGCCGTCGACCTGCACGGATATGGCGACAGTGATCCCTGGACTGCGGAGCGGCGGATCGAACTGGCCGACGAGGCGTCGGCCGTGGCGGCGGTTCTCCAGCGCGTCGCTGGCCCGGTCCACCTCGTCGGACATTCCTATGGCGGCGCCGTCGCCCTCAAGCTCGCGCTGACGGGTCGCGAGCCGCTGGCTTCGCTGACCCTGATCGAGCCCGCCTCGTTTCACCTGCTCTCGGACGTTCACCCCGCCGACGCCGCGGCGCTGGCCGAGATCACGGCCGTTGCCGACGCGGTGACGAACCTGCGGCCGGAAGAGGGGCTGCCGACCTTCGTCGACTATTGGAACGGCGCCGGCACCTGGGCCGGGCTCTCCGCGGGTCGTCGAGCCGGGCTCTGCAGGCTGGCCGGTACGATCGCCATGAATTTCCGGACCGCCCGCACCGAACCCGCTCGGCTGGAAGACTGCACGCGTCTCCGTGTCCCGACGCTCGTCCTGACCGGCGAGCGCAGCACGCGGGCCGCGAAATGGATTTCAGCCCGGCTCGCCGCGGCCCTGCCGCGCCATCTCGCGCGTACCGTCGAGGGCGCCGGCCACATGCTGCCGCGCACCCATCCCGAAACCGTCATCCATGCCATCGCCGCGCATGTCGCGCCGATCGCCGGTGTCGAGGCGCCCGCCCGCCGCCTCCTCGCCGCCTGAGCCCGCGGGCCTTTCCCCCGACCGACCCCAAGAGGGAGCAGACCCATGACCTACACGAACCCGCAGACGATGGTCCTGCATACCGGCTACCGGAAGGACCCCACGACCGGCGCGGTCGCCGTGCCAATCTACCAGACCACCTCGTTCCAGTTCGACAGCACCGACCATGCGTCGGACCTGTTCGCGCTGAAGGCCTTCGGCAACATCTACAGCCGCATCCACAACCCGACCAACACCGTCCTGGAGGAGCGCATCGCTGCGCTGGAGGGCGGCGTGGCAGCGATGGCCGTGGCCTCGGGCCAGGCTGCGACCGCGATCGCGCTGCAGAACATCGCCCATGCCGGAGACAACGTCGTCGCCTCGACCGACCTCTACGGCGGCTCGTGGAATCTCTTGGCCAACACATTCCCGACCATGGGGATCGAGGTGCGCTTCGTCGATCCGACCGATCCCGAAGCCTTCCGCCGCGCGACCGACGCGCGCACGCGCGCCTACTACGCCGAGACGCTGCCCAACCCGAAGCTGCACGTCTTCCCGATCGCCGAGGTGGCGAAGATCGGCGAGGAACTGGGTGTCCCGCTGGTCATGGACAACACCGCGGCCCCCGTCATCTGCCGCCCGCTGGCGCATGGCGCGCATATCGTCGTCTACTCGACGACGAAGTACATCGGCGGCCACGGCACTTCGATCGGCGGTGTCATCGTCGACGGCGGGCGCTTCGACTGGGTGAAGCACGCCGACCGCTTCCCCATGCTGAACACGCCCGATCCCAGCTATCACGGCGCGGTGTGGACGGAGGCGGTGAAGCCGCTCGGGCCCGTGGCCTACATCGTCAAGGCCCGCGTCACCCTGCAGCGCGATCTCGGCTCGGCGATGAGCCCGTTCAACGCCTTCCAGTTCATCCAGGGGATGGAGACCCTGCCGCTGCGCATGCGCGAGCATTGCCGAAACGCCCAGGCAGTCGCCGACTTCCTGGCGGGTCGCCCGGAGGTCGCGCGGGTTATCCATCCCAGCATGTTCACGGGCGAACAGCGCCGCCGCGCCGAGGCCATGCTGCAGGGCGGCATGGGCGGCCTCGTCGGGATCGAGCTCAAGGGCGGCCGCGAGGCCGGCCGGCGCTTCATCGACGCCCTGGAGATGTTCTATCACGTGGCGAACATCGGTGACGCGCGGTCGCTGGCGATCCACCCCGCTTCGACCACGCACTCGCAGCTCGGGCCGGAAGAGCAGCTCGCGACCGGTGTGACGGACGGCTATGTCCGCCTCTCCGTCGGCATCGAGCACATCGACGACATCCTGGCGGATCTCGACCGCGCGCTCGCCGCCTCGCGGCGGCCGGCGCTGGCCGCCTGAACCGGTGGGGCCGGCACGGCGGCGTCCCATCGTGCCGGCCTCTCCTTCACCCGATCGGAGCGGAGGAGGCGATCCATGTCGATCATTCTGCCCCCGCGGTTGCCCGCCGCCGCGCTGCTGCGCGAGGAGGGCATCGCGGTCGACGAAGGCGGCCCGGGCGGCGAGGCGTTGCGCCTGCTGCTCGTCAACCTGATGCCGGACAAGACGACGACCGAGACCCAGTTCGGCCGTCTCCTCGGAGCATCGCGCCACCATGTCTCGGTCGCCCTGACGGTGCCGCCGGGTGCGGTCCGCCGGGAGGCCGTCGCAACCCACGTCTCGGCCTTCTACACGCCGTGGCAGGAGGCGCTCTCGGCCCCGTTCCACGGGGTGATCGTGACCGGGGCGCCGGTCGAGCGTCTGGCGTTCCAGGACGTGCGCTACTGGCGGGAGCTCGCCGGCCTGTTCGACCTGGCGGCCGCGCGCGGCATCCCCGCGTTCTATGTGTGCTGGGCGGCACAGGCGTCGTTGTGGCACGCCCATCGCGTGCCGAAGCGGCTGCTTCCCGAGAAGGCGTCCGGCGTCTACCCGCAGGTCATCAGGGACTTCGAGGCACACATCCTGCGCGGCATCGGCTCGATGCTGCGCACGCCGGTCTCCCGGCATACGACGGCGCGGTCGGCCGACATTCCTGGCGATCGCGGCGTGCGGGTGCTGGCGGATTCGCCGACGACCGGCCTGTGCCTGGCCCACGACCGGCGGCGGCGGGCGTATTGCATGCTCAACCACCTCGAATACGACGCGGGCACCCTGGCGCGCGAATATGCCCGCGATCGCGCCGCCGGCCTGGCAGTGCCGATGCCCCGAGGCTATTTCCCCGGCGACGATCCGAGCGCGCCGCCGATCGCCGACTGGCGGCCCGTGGCCGTACGCATCTTCCGCAACTGGCTCGACGAGGTCGCTGCCGCCCGTCAGCCGAGCAGCGCCCTCATTTCGGCATCGATGAAGGCGATGTCAGCCGGCCGCCGGAAGGATGCCGCCATGTGACCCTCGGGCGAGGGGATCTCGACGTAGCGGCAGCCGGCGATCGCGTGCGCGGCAGCCTGCGCGGCGGCGGTCGGGTTGTAGAGATCGTTGTCGGCGCCGAGCACGAGCGTGCGGGCACGGATGCGGCCGAGCGAGCGGGCGAGGTCGCCGTCGCAGCCGGGGGTGGTGGCGACGTCGTGGGCGTCATAGGCATAGGTCTGGTAGACCCAGTCGACCGCCTGCATGCCGCTCGCGCGCATCGCCTCCGCGCGTTCGGCCAGCAACGGCGCGACATCGGCCGCCTTCAGGCCCTCTTCGGCCAACGCCGTGGGCGTGCGGCCGGCCAGCACCTGCATCACCGCGACCCAGCCGTCCCAGCCCTTGGTGACGACGCCGTCGGGCCAGGCGGGGTCCGCCATCAACGCTGCGCGTGACGCGACATTCACTGCCGCCGACCACGGCTCCGTGCGGGCCATGGGAACCATGGCGACGATCGTCTCCATGGCATCGGGGTGCGAGACGCCCCATTGCAGCGCCTGCATGCCGCCCATCGAGGCACCCACGACCGAATGCAGCCGCCGAACGCCGAGATGGGCGACGAGCCGTCGCTGGCTCTCGACCATGTCGCGGATGGTGAAGCGCGGGAACGCGAGGCCGGGCTGTGTGCGGCTGTTGCTGGGCGAGGTGGTGAGACCGTTGCCGATGGCGTCGACCGCGACGATGCAGAAGCGTTCGGGGTCGAGCGCCTTGCCGGGGCCGATCCAGGCATCGAGGCGGTGGTGGGTGCTGCCGATCGCCGAGAGGGCGAGGATCACGTTGGAGCGGTCGGCGTTCGCGGTCCCGTGCGTGACGTAGGAGAGCACGAAGTCGCGGATCGATTCCCCGCTCTCGAGTGCCAGATCGCCCAGCCCCAGGCTCTCGTGCGGTCGGTCGACCCAGCCGGGGGCGAGCGGCGGATGCCGGAACGCCGTCACTCCGGGAACTCGACGACGGCGCGGATCGTCTCCCCGCGAATCATGGCGGCGAAGCCGTCGTTGATGCGCTCCAGGGGCAGCCGCATCGTCACCAGCTCGTCGAGCTTGAGCTTGCCCGCGACATAGAGCCGGGCGAGCCAGGGGAAGTCGCGTCGCGGCCGGGCGCCGCCGTAGCTCGACCGGACGATCCGCCGCTCGCCCATCAGCGAGCCCCACCGGAAGGCGACGTCGCGGTTGACGTTGACCTTGCCGAGCCAGACGAGGTCACCGCCCGGCCGGGTGATCTCGGGCGACAGGCGGAAGGCGCTCTCGTGCCCGGCACATTCGATGACGCAGTCCGCGCCGCGACCCTGGGTCAGGTCCCTGACGCGTTGCACGACATCCTCGTTGCCGGCCTGGATCGTGTCGGTCGCGCCGAACTCGCGCGCCAGCGCCAGCCGCGTCGGGTCGCGGTCTATGGCGATGACACGCTCCGCCTCCTGGATGCGGGCACCCTGGACGGCATTGAGGCCGACCGCGCCGCAGCCGATGACGGCGACCGTCGATCCGGCCGGCACCTGCGCGACGCGCGCCGCCCCGCCGACACCGGTCATGACGCCGCAGCCGATCAGGCACGCGCGGTCGAAGGGGATCTCCCTGGGCACCGGCACCGCGCCGCTTTCCGGGACGACGCAATACTCGGCGTGCGACGAGACGACGGAGAAGTGGTGCAGCTTCTCGCCACCCACCTCCAACCGCGAACGTCCATCGAGGAGGTGGCCCTGGGGCTGGTGGCGGGTGAACGGCTCGCAGAGGATCGGCTGGCCGCGGTCGCAGTAGAAACAGTGGCCGCAGCTCGGGTTCCACGAGCAGACGACGTGGTCGCCCCGCTTCACCAGGGTCACGTCCGCACCGACGTCCTCGACGATGCCGGCCCCCTCGTGGCCCAGCACGATCGGCAGCGGATATGCGAGCTCGCCCTGGATGACTTCCAGGTCGGTGTGGCAGAGGCCGGACGCCCGCATCCGCACCAGCACGTCGGTCGGCCCGAGGCCGGTCATCCGGACCGTCTCGACGGAGAGTGGCGCGTTGGTGCGATGGAGGACGGCGGCGCGGAATTCCATGACGGGCCTCAGTTGAGCGACGGCAGCCAGAGCACGAGGTCGGGGAAGGCGATGACCAGCGCCAGCGCCACCACCTGCAGGCCCATGAAGGGCCAGAGGGCGGAGAAAATCTGGTTCAGCGTGATGTCCGGCGGTGCTACCCCCTTGAGATAGAAGGCGGCCGGGCCGAAGGGCGGCGACAGGTAGGAGATCTGCATGTTCATGCAGAAGAGAATGCCGAACCAGATCGGATCGTAGCCGAGCGCCTTCACGATGGGGACGAAGACCGGCATCGTCAGCAGGCAGATGCCGATCCAGTCCATCAGGCAGCCGAGGACCAGAAGGATCGCCATCATGATCATGATGACGACGATCGGGGCGACCGGCAGGCCGACCATCATGGTGCGGACGAAGGCGGGCCCGCCGGCGAGGTTGTAGACGCCGATCATCGCAGTCGCCCCGAACGACACCCAGAGCAGGATGCCGCAGGCGGTCATGGTCTGCGTCAGCGCACCCTGCAGCATGCTCCAGGAGAACTCGCGCCGGATCATGGCGGCCACGATGGTGCCGACGACGCCCATGCCTGCCGCCTCGGTGACCGAGGCGATACCGCTGTAGATCGTTCCCAGGACCGAGAAGGCGATCAGCATCGGCAGGGCGATCGACTTCAGCGCGCGGATCTTCTCGATCAGGGGAATGTTGCGCTCTTCCTCCGGCGCCGGCGGGCCGAGGGCCGGGTTGATCCAGCAGCGGATCAGGATGTAGGCGATATACATGCCCGACATGATCAGGCCGGGAACGACCGCCCCGGCGAACAGGTCGCCGATGGGCACGTTGACCGTCAGGCCGTAGATGACGAGCACGATGCTGGGCGGGATCATGCTGCCGAGCGAGCCGCCGGCGCAGATCGTGCCGATGGCGAGCTTGCGATCGTAACCGAGACGCAGCATCTGCGGCAGGGCCACCAGGCCGAGCAGCACGATCTCGCCGCCGATGATGCCCGTCATTGCGGCCATCACCGTCGCCGCCACCGTCGTCTGGACCGCGAGGCCGCCGCGCAGCCCGCCCGCCCACACGTGCATGGCACGGAACAGATCGCGCGCGACGCCCGATCTTTCCATCACCGATGCCATCAGGATGAACATCGGCACCGATACGAGGACGTACTCGTTCATGAACGAGTAGATGCGGCTGGAGATCAGCAGCAGGCTCGGCAGGCCGAAGAGCCCGAGGCCGAAGGTGACGGCGATGATGCCGGTGACGAAGGCGAGCGGCAGGCCCAACAGCAGCAGGACGATCATCCCGCCGAACATCAGGATGGTGATCAGTTCGATGCTCATCGGATCAGCCCTCGCTGCGGCCGCGGACGGCGCGGATCAGTCGATCGAGCGCGAGTGCCGCCATCA
>JBFWXJ010000254.1:0-9390 GCA_050187535.1 Alphaproteobacteria bacterium
AGACCCTGCTCACGCTTTGGATCGTGGTGGCAGGAATCTCTTCCTCGGCATTCAGGCGGCGACAAGTACAAACTTCGCGTTTCGAAATCCTACATGTCAAATGCAATTCCATGCGACTGTACGACGAGGACGGGCTTCGAATCAGACGCAATTACCTAAAGGAGATCTCATGCGCATTTCGACCATCGGTGCCCTGCTCGGGCTCGTAGTCGCGCTGGCGGCCGGCAGCGCGGCGCGTGCCGATGACATCCCGCTTCCTCCCGACGTGAACATCGTTACCCCTGATGCGACCGTTCCTCCTGTGCTGAGCAGGTTCGTCGGGAAATACGCGGGAAAGTGGGATACCGGACTCGGCGGAATCCTGGTCGTCGAGAGCGTCGATCGGACCGGTGCGGCTGCCGTCGTGTATGCGTGGAGCGATTTCGAAGTCTATCGAACGAAGCGGGGCTGGCTGCGCACCAACGGCAAGATCGTGGGCGACCGCTTGATCCTCGACAGATTTACGAACGGCGCGAGCGTGGAATACGAACTTCGCGGCGACGGAAGTCTCCGCGGAATGTATTCACGTGGCAGCGGCGCGCCTGCGGGCGGCTCATTCGCCAGGAGCGCGACGGCGCGGTAGGGCCAAAACGTCTCACGGAAGCATCGGCTACGCCCGGGCCAATACAGTCGTGATTAGGACCCACAAACGATCGATGCTGGACTTCCCTCACCGAAGATCCCTTTGGGGCGTTGTTTGTGTGCGATGGCGATGTAGTATCTAAGTATTCGCGGGTCTTGATCCAGGCAAGATACGCCGATTTGAGTAGGAGATCACTGGGAACCGTAGCTCATCTGCCGCATCGGATACATGGCCTCGCCACCGTCCTGCGGGAGACCGCCCGCCCGAACCGCTTAGCGCCGAGGCAGGGCATACGCGACGAGCTCGTCGCCTATCGGCGTCTCCATGAAGTGGTGTCCGCCGGCCATGATGACCACGTACTGGCGGCCGCCAGACTCATAGGTCATCGGCGTGGCCTGCCCCCCGGCGGGCAGCACGTCGCTCCAGAGCGTTTTTCCGGTATCGACGTCGATCGCGCGAATGAGATTGTCGGTCGTGGCCGCGATGAAGATGAGGCCGCCCGCGGTGACCACCGGGCCGCCGTTGTTCGGCGTGCCGATGGTGATCGGCAGCATCGAGGGAATGCCGAACGGCCCGTTGGTGCGGGCCTGGCCGAGCGGCCGGTCCCAGAGCGTCTCCCCGTTGCGCATGTCGATGGCGCGGATGCCGCCGTAGGGCGGTTCCTTGCACAGCATTCCGGTCCATGGCAGGCGCCAGCCGGCATTGACGTTGATCGCGTAGGGCGTGCCGGCCTGCGAGTCGCCGGCCCCTTCGGCGCCGCCCATCTCGCCGCGCGCCTGCCCGCGTGGCGCCCAGCCCATCCGGTCGGCCTCCGCGCGCGGCACCAGGATGTTGTGGTTCGGCATGTCGTTGTAGTTCGCGACGATGACGCCGCGCCGCGGATCGACGGCGATTCCGCCCCAGTCCGATCCCCCGTTGTAGCCCGGATACTGGATCCAGTGCCGGTCGGCGGTCGGAGGGGTGTAGAAGCCGGCATATGCGGCACGGCGAAACTGTATGCGGCAGATCATCTGGTCGATCGGGGACATCCCCCACATTTGGCGCTCGATGAGATCGGGGCGACGCAGCGTGTGATAGAGCGAGAACGGCTGGGTCGCGGAACGCTCCTGCGGCTCGACGCCTCCGCCGGGCACCGGCCGTTCCTCGACGCCGGTCAGCGGCGCGCCGGTGCGGCGGTCGAGGACATAGAAGTCCCCCTGCTTGCTGGGCAGGACGAGAGCCGGCACGCTCCCACCTTCGCCGGGGAAGTCGACCAGGGTGGCCTGCGACCCGAGGTCGTAGTCCCAGACGTCGTTGTGCACCGTCTGGAAGGTCCAGGCCGGTCGTCCCGTCGTCACGTCGATGGCCACGAGCGATGTCGAGTGGCGTTTTTCGGCCGCGCTGCGGCTGCCGCTCCAGTAGTCGACGGCGGAGTTGCCCATCGGCAGGTAGACGAGCCCCAGCGCCTCGTCGGCAGAGGCGGTGGTCCACATGTTGGGTGTCCCGCGCGCGTAGATTTCTCCGGCGGGCGGCGCTCCGGTGCGGTCGGGATGCATCACGTCCCATGCCCAGCGCAGCTCGCCGCTCACCGCGTCGAACCCCTGGATGACGCCCGAGGGCGCATCGCGCTTCTGTCCGTCGAGCACCTGGTGGCCGGTCACCACCACGCCCCGCACGATCGTCGGCGCCGAGGTGATCGAGACCATGCCCGGGACGGTTTCACCCATCCCCTCGGTGATGTCGACCTGACCGTTGCTCCCGAAGTCCTCGCAGGGCTTCCCGGTCCCGGCGTCCACCGCGATCAGCCGCGCATCGAGCGTCCCTTCGATGATGCGCCGGGCGCAGGTGCTCCCTTCATCGCGTGCCGTCGCGAAATAGACAACGCCCCGGCAGGCGGCGGTATAGGGAATCGCTTCGTCCGGCACCTTGGGATCGAACCGCCAGCGCTCGCTCCCGTCATCGGCGTCGAGGGCGATCAGAATGTTCTTCGCGGAGCAGAGGTAGAGCGTGTCGCCGATCTTCAGCGGCGTCGTCTCCGCGCCGTACTTCCCGCGGGCGAACTTGCTCTCGGGCAGGTCGCGCGTGTGATAGACCCATGCCCGTTCGAGTCCCCGGACGTTGGCCGGCGTGATCTGGGCGAGGGGCGAATACCGGCGCGCGCTATAGGTGCCGCCGTAGGCCGGCCAATCGCTGCCGACCGCCAGCGGCGAGGGATCGCCCATGCCCCTCGTACCGGCGACCGGCACGGGGTGGCGGACCGGTGCGGGGCCGAGGCTTCCGACCGCGATGCCGGCTACGACGCTGCAAGCGACAAACCCGGCGATGGCGGCGGCGGTCCCGCGCCAGCCGATCCGCCGCGGCTCCAGCAGCGGCCAGACCGCCAGCACGATCACCAGCAGCACCGCCGGCGCGACGACCCGCGGCACCAGCGGCCATCCGCGAAACCCGGCTTCCCAGACGGCCCAGCCGAGCGTCGCCAGGAACAGCGCGACATACACCCAGAGACCCGTCTCCCGGCGCCGGATCAGGAGAATCCCGGAAGCCACCAGTCCGATACCCGCGACGACGTAGTACGCCGAGCCACCGAGCATCAGCAGCCAGGCGCCACCGATAGCGAGCACCAGCCCGATCAGGAGCACGAGCCCGCCGACGACCACCGGCGCCAGGGTGGCGGCGCGAGACGTCCGTTCTTTCGCTTGGGGCATGCTCGCCTCTCCCGTCTGGCGTCCCTTTGATGCCAACAGGTTCGACCGAGGGTCGTTCCGAACCAGCCGAGGAATAGCGGTCGCGACCGCCCGGGCGCGCGGAAGTCAGCGGGTGGGCTCGCAAGCGGGCAATGCCAGAATGCCGATTGCGGATGCCGCGACGCCGAACAGGGCCAGCGCCGCCAACAGCCGACCGACGGACGTAAGAAACTCCCCCTGTTCATCGATCTCCGTCGCCGCCTGCAGCCGGTCGAGGAGACGTGGCGACACGGCCAGGGCCGCAAGCGCGGCCAGGACCACGGCGGTCGCCGGGACCAGCAGCCACGGCATGGCTTCGCCTGCCGCGAGGCCGATACGGCCGCCGGATGCGCAAATCCCGGCATGGGTCGCGTAGACGAAGGCGAAGTGCAGTGCCCAGAGCAGCGGCCCGGCGCAGATCACGAGGCCGGCTCGCATGATCCCGCCGCCCGGTGTCAGGCGACCCATCGCGGGAATCCGTGGATCAGCAACAGCCCGAGCGAGGTCTGGGCGACGGCGTAGGCGGCGAGCTGCCGCGTGTGGTCGAAGCTGTTGCGGCGTGCCCGGTCGGTCCGGCGAGCGATGATCCGTGCCGCAACCAGGAGCGCCATCACGACCACGGCCGCCACCGTCTGCCCCGCCAGCACGCCGGCCATGAAGACCATCGCCGCGTATGCGCTCGCGCGCGGGTCGAGGCCGGCCTCGAGATGGCCCAGAACCTCGACCGCGACCGCCCCGACGAAGAGGGCCGCGGCGAGGAGCAGAGCGACCGGCGCCACGACGCCACGGCGGCCGGGGGCCGGGAGGGTGCGGCCGGCGACGATCATGAATCCGAGACCGCCCAGGAGCGCCGTCGCCGAGCCGAGTGGCCAGACGGGCGACGGCGGAGAGGGGGCGGCGGCTGGCGCCCAGACTTCCGGCGACACCGTCCAGAGGTAGAGGTACGAGAACACGTATGCGAGGTAGAGCGACCCGGCCACCAGCATCAGCACGGCCATCGCCCACCAGCCGTGGGATTGTGGCCCGGTCATGTATGTCGGCAGCCGCATGCCGCCACCGATCGGCACCTCGCCTTTCGCCGGCCCGGGATCGAGGCCCCAGCTCCAGACGAGACAGAAGAGAAGTGCCAGTGCCCCGCAGGCGGACGCGATCCAGACGAGCTTCACCGTCAGAAGCAGGAAAAAGGCCGCGGTGAACGCCGCTGCCAGCACGTGACTCCACCCGGGGCCGGGCATCTGAAGGACGAATTGCGGCTGCGCCTCGACCGCCGAGGTGACGAGCGTCTCTCGGGTCCCCGTCGGCGCGTCGGGAAGATAGTGGGCACCGGCCTCGACCGCGCGCGCGAGGCCCGGCTGCTCCCACAGCGGGTACCGGCTGGTGACGTGGGGAATGCTGCGGGTCGAGTACACGTCGTTGGGCAGCCACTCGAGGGTGCCCGCCTGCCAGACGTTTCCCGCTCCGCTGCCGGAGCGGAAATTTCTCGCCAGATCCACGATGAAGACGAAGATCCCGCAGGCGAGAACGTAGGTGCCCGCCGTCGAGACGAGGTTCGGCAAGTCCCAGCCGATGTCCGCGGGATAGGTCCAGACGCGCCGGGGCATCCCGGCCAGGCCCGCGAGATGCATCGGGAAGAAGGCGACATTGAAGCCGATGAACATCAGCCAGAAGCACCAACGCCCCAGACGCTCCGAAAGGGGACGGCGGCTGAACAGCGGCGCCCAGAAGTAGAAAGTGGCGAACAGCGGGAACACCATCCCGCCGACGAGCACGTAGTGCAGATGGGCCACGATGAAGTGGGTGTCGTGGACCTGGAGGTCGATCGGGACGAGGGCGACCATGACCCCCGTCAGGCCGCCCACGGTGAAGATGAAGAGGAACCCCAGAATGAACAGCGCCGGCGTGGTGAGGCGCAGGCGCTGCCCTCCGTCCGCGAGCGTCGCGATCCAGGCGAAGACCTGGATGCCAGAGGGTACGGCGACCGCCATGCTCGCCGCCGAGAAGAAGGCGAGGCTCAGGCTCGGAATGCCGGTCGCGAACATGTGATGCACCCAGAGGCCGAAGCTGAAGAAGCCGGTGCCGATGAGCGCGACGACGATCAGCCGGTAGCCGACGAGCGGGGTGCGCACGAGCGTCGGCACCATCATCGAGACGAGCCCCGCAGCCGGCAGGAAGATGATGTAGACCTCAGGATGGCCGAAGAACCAGAAGAGGTGCTGCCAGAGCAGGGGGTCGCCGCCGCGGGCGGCGGTGAAGAAGGGCCAGCCGAACGCGCGTTCGATCTCCAGCAGCATCGTGGCGAGGATCACCGCCGGAAACGCGAAGATGATCATGCCCGCGAAGATGAGCATGGACCACGCGAAGACCGGCATGCGCGACAGCGTCATGCCGGGTGGCCGGGTGCGCAGCGTTCCCACCACGATCTCGATGGCCCCGGCGATCGCGGATATCTCGATGAATCCGATGCCGAGCAACCAGAAGTCGGCATTGTCCCCGGGTGAGTACCGGGTCAGCGTCAGGGGCGGATACATGAACCAGCCGCCCTGCGGCGCCAGGCCGTAGAAGATCGTCGAGAAGAAGACCGCTCCCCCGATGACATAAGCCCAGACGGCGAAGGCGCTGAGGCGCGGGAACGGCAGGTCGCGCGCGGCCAGCATCTGCGGCAGGAGCATCACGCCCAGCGCTTCCATCGCCGGCACGGCGAAGAGAAACATCATCGTCGTGCCGTGCATGGTGAACATCTGATTGTAGACTTCCTGACCGAGGAAGTCGTTCTCGCCCTGCGCCAGCTGCGTGCGCATCAGGACGGCGAGAATCCCGCCCAGTAGGAAGAACACGAACGCCGCGCCCAGGTAGAAGAGCCCGATCACCGTGTTGTTGACGGCGGTGGGCAGCCGCCAGCCGGTGGGCGTGGCCCATATCGCGAGCAGCGCCTCGCGCTCGCCGGTGGGGCGCGGTAGTCGGCTGATGGGAGGATCGGACATCGCCATCGCCCTGTCTTCAGCGCAGGAAGTAGAGGACGACGAGGCCCGACAGATAGCAGACGAGTACGGCGATCGTGTCGTATCCCATCCGCAGCACGGTGCGGTCGCGCCGTTCCACCATGCCGACAAGCAGAGTGGCTGTGACGGTGATGCCGATCAGCGTCGCGAAGGTGGAGAAGGGCCCGACCGTGTTGAGGATGGGGTTACCGGGAGAAACCGCGTCGATGACCACGAGGAACGAAACGTCGAATATGTTGGTGCCGAAGATGTCCGATACCGCCATCGTGTAGAGACCGGCCCGTGCGGCCGTGAACACCGTGCTCATTTCGGGCAATGACGTCGCGATGGCGACGAGCACCGCGCCGACGAAGCTCTCCCCCAGCCCCGTCTCCTCGGCGATCGCGTCGCCGGTGCGGGAGAGCACATATCCGGCGGCGACGATGACGGTGGCCGCGAGCGCGGTGAACGCCAGCGTGCGGCCCAACGGGCGATCGGCCTCCTTCTCCGCCTCCTGGTGTGCGCGCTCCTCCTCGCCGGCTTCGTCGGCGCCTCCGACGACGCGCCATGCGCGCCGATCGCGGACCTGCGAGAGGATCAGCATCGCGCAGCCGGTGAGCGCGAGCAGCAGCCACATCCAGATGCCGAGGCCGAGAAAGCTGCGGTCGCCGACCACGATCGCCGCCGCGACGACGGAGAGGAGCAGGATCTTCAGGGCACCCTGGAGCAGCACGATGGGGTTGGGTATCTGCGAGGTCAGTGCCGACGCGCCGATGATCCGATCGGCGAGCGCGAGGATCGCGACCTGCATCGCGATGCCGCCGAGGATGCTGTTCACCGCCAGCGCGCCGTCGCCGGCGGCTGCGGAGCTGACGGCGACCGCCAGTTCCGGCAGGGAGGTCACGCCGCCCAGCAGCAACATGCCGACGAGGGCCTGGCCCACCCCGGTCGCCTCGCTGATCGTATTGGCGTAGTGCGTGATGCGCACGCCGGCACCCCAGACCACGCATGCGGCGGCGGCGAAGATCGCGAGGTTGATGGCGAGGCCGAGGCCGGCGAAGTCGACCATGGGCTACTACCTCAGGCCTGCGACGAACCCGGCCAGTGCCGCGAGCTCGTCGGTCTCGAGAATGCGATAGGCCGGCATGCGGTTCGCCGGCTTGAGATGCTGATTGCCGGTGATCCAGCTGGCGATCGCCGCGGCGTCGCTGCCCAGCCTTCCGGCGCCGATCGACAGCCGGCCCGCCACGTGCGTGAGATCGGGCCCGATGCGCCCGTCCGCCCCGGGCAGGCCGCGAACACGATGACAGGCGCCGCACCCTATCCGAACGAAGGTCTCATGACCGGTCGCACCTGCCGCCGGTGCCGGCCCGCGCTCGTCCTCGAGCCACCGGGCGAACGCGTCCGCGTCCAGAGCGACCACATGAAAGGCCATCCAGGCATGGGGGCCGCCGCAATACTCCGCGCACTGGCCCCGGCTGATGCCGGCAGCCGTCGCGTGCAGGGTCAGGGCATTCTTCCTGCCGGGAATCATGTCGATCTTTCCGGCGAGGTTCGGGACCCAGAAGCTATGGATGACGTCGGCCGTTTCCAGCGTCAGCGGGACCGGCTGCCCGACGGGGATGCGCAGTTCGTTCGCGCTCTCGAACTCGGTGCCGTCCGGCAGCCGGTAGATCACGCGCCACCACCACTGTTCGCCGATCACCCTTATCCGGATCGGGCTGTCGCCTCCCGCCGGCCGTTCCGCCATCACCGAAACGCTCCACGCCAGCAGTGCGGAGAGGCAGATGACGGGAAAGGCGAGCCCAGCGCCGACGACGAAGCGTTCCGTGGCGATGAGCCCCCGCACTCGCGCATTCCCGGAGGCGGCGACAATTGCCACGGTCGCCGTCGCCAGCAGAACGATCGCCAGCAGTATGGTCGTCCCCCAGAAGAGGACGCCGATCCGCTCGGCTTCGACACCTTGGGGAGAGAGTGCCGACTGGATTCGCGAGCACCCGCCGAGGCAACCGCCAAAGCCGAGTGGCGCGAGGTTTCCGTAGAACACTCGTGCGCGGGCCCGGTTCATGGCGCCACTGCCCGCGCTGTCGCTTCCGGCCGCACGGTCGCCAGGTAGGCGGCGGCTTCCGCCGCCTCACCAGGTTCGAGGCGGACCGCGATCGGTCGCATGATTTCCGAGAAAGGCGTCCCGCCCCTCGCGCCCTCCCGCCACAGGCGAAGCTGCTGCTCCAGGTAGCGGACGGGCAGCCCGGCCAATCTGGGGAACCGCGCGTCGGCGGCCGGCGAATGACAGCTGATACAGGCGGGTATTCCACGCTCTGGTATGCCCTCGTGCACTAGCCGTCGACCGCGTGCGGCGACAGCGGCGCCGGTTGGGTCCGCCGCTGCCTCGGCGGACGCGGCGAATTCATGCGAAAGCCGTTCGATCGCCTGTCGGTCCAGGGTCGCTGCCACGAACTGCATGATGCCGCTCGGCCTCGTCCCGGCGGCGTACTCGGAAAGCGTACGAGACAGATACTGGGGCGTCTGTCGTTCGAGGGGCGGGACGAGCGAACCGTCGGCGATCTCGGCGGGTGGGTCGTGGCACCGTCGGCAGCTCGCTTCGTTCGGCGACCTGGACGGGTCGGGGGCCGAGGTGTCGGCATCCGGCGGCAGCCGGGCGAGCCGCCGGTAGCCGGCGGCGTCGAGCGTCGGCAGGTGGCGAAGGAATGCCACTACCGCCCACACTTCGTCCGCACGGCGTGACTCCAGCCATGCGGGCATCGCCGTGTATTTCTGGCCGTTCAGGATGATCCAGAAAAGCTGCTCGGGTTGCCAATCGGCGATCGCGCGGTCGAGCGGCGGCGGCGTCGGCAGCATCGCCGGCGCCAGCGGGCCGGGGCGCCGTCCCGGCGCGCCGTGACAACCGGCACAGGCGAGGTCGTAGTGGACGGCACCCAGCCGCACCGCCGCCGGATCCTCTAGCGGAGGCACGCGGATCGCCATGCTATGGGTGCGCACCGACTGGCGGCGGACGATATCGAGCAGCCAGGTGGTGGCATCCAGATGATCGCGCGACGCAGAGACGTTGTAGATTCCCGACCAGATG
>JBFWXJ010000255.1:0-9331 GCA_050187535.1 Alphaproteobacteria bacterium
CCAGGTCGAACTGCTGGGCCTGCAGCGACGGATCCGAAATCTGGAGAACGTCCGAACGGAAGTCGAACGACTGCCCCAACATCTTCAGATCGAGGTTGCTCGCCCCATTCCAGCTAATGACTGCCATTTCTCAGTTACCTCCTCGACTTGCGTTCATGCCCGTCGACGACCCCATAGAGTACGTGGCCGCCGGCACCCAGTCCGAGAACTTGCGGCGGAAGCTAGGAGCCTGCCCGAAGGTTGCGCAAGCGCATTTCCTGGGCGTTCAGAAGATTCCGAGCCTCCGCCTTTGGAACTGTTGCCGCGCGGCAACAGATTCCCTGCCTGCCACCTCCGTCGCACCAGATCGTCTTGCGGTTCAATGTGATGGCCGTCACAGGTCATCCGCCGATCCCAGTTGACGGAGGCTGCGGCGGTTGGCATTTGCCGGCCGGTCCATCGTCCGAGGTCGCCCGCAGTCCCGTGTCGTCGCCCAATTCCATCCCCTCCGTCGCCGTGGTCACCCGCACGAAGGATCGCGCCGTCCTCCTGCGCCGCGCCATGGCGAGCGTGCTCGACCAGACGCTCGCCGACTGGGTGCATGTGATCGTCAACGACGGCGGTGACCCCGCCCCTGTCGACCGGCTCGCGACGGAGCATGCGGAGCGCTATGGGGGCCGGCTGCACGTGGTCCACAACCCGCGCTCGCTCGGCATGGAGGCGGCATCCAATGTCGGCCTCGCCACCGGCGACAGCCGCTACGTCGTCATCCACGACGACGACGACAGCTGGGAGCCGGCCTTCCTCGCCACCTGCGTCGGCTTCCTCGACGCGCAGGCGAATCCGCGGATCGCCGGAGTCGTGACCCACAGCCTGCGCATCGACGAGCGCATCGTCGGCGACCGGGTCGAGATCGACGGCCGCAGCCCCTACAACGACTGGGTGCGCAGCATCTCGCTGTTCCGCATGGCGGGCAGCAATCTCTTCCCGCCCATCTCCTTCCTCTTCCGGCGCGACGTGCTCCCGGTCATCGGCGGCTACCGCGAGGACCTGCCGGTGCTGGGCGACTGGGAGTTCAACCTGCGCTTCCTCGCCCGCTGGGACATCGGCGTGGTGCCGCGACCGCTGGCGCTCTACCACCACCGGCCGTCGACCACCGACCCCGCCTACGCCAACTCGATCTTCGGCGCCCAGGACAAGCACGCGCTCTACGACGCCCTGATCCGCAACGAGCTGCTGAGGGGCGACCTCGACGGCGGGCGATTCGGCATGGGCACGCTGGTGAACATGGCCCAGCACCTGTCCCTGCTGGAGCTGAAGCTGAACGCCATCTCCGACCGTGCGCGCGTCGCCTTCCGCATCCTGGATGCGGTCGTGGGCCCGTTCCGCCGCCTCGCCCGCGCCTGGCGGCGCCTGCGGGGCCGTTGATGGCGCCGGGAGCCCCGCGCCGGGCCGTCGTCGTCCTGGGGATGCACCGCAGCGGTACCTCGCTGCTCGCCTCGCTGCTCCAGACGCTGGGCGTCGACCTCGGCGGCGACCTCCTGCTGGACCGCCGCCCCGACAACGAGAACGGCTATTGGGAGCATGCGGGCATCGCCGCCGCCCAGGAGGCGCTGCTCGACCGCCTCGGCCGGCGCTGGTACGGCCCGGAAGGGCTGTTGCCGCTGCCGGCCGGCTGGTGGCGGCTGCCCGAGGTGGCCCCCTGTCGCCGCGAGCTGGCGGCCATCGTCGACCGCGAGACGGCCGCCGCCGTCGGCGTCTGGGGCTTCAAGGACCCGCGCACGGTGCGCCTGTTGCCCCTCTGGAGCGAGATTTTCGCGGCCCTCGGCGTCACCCCCACCTATGTCCTGGCGTTGCGCGACCCGGCGGCGGTGGCGGCCTCGCTCGCCCGCCGCGACGCGATGTCGCCGGCCGCGGCCCAGCTGCTGTGGCTGCAGCATACGCTGGACGCCTTTCGCCATGCCGGCGATCGCATCGCGGCGGTCGTCGACTACGACGACTGGTTCGCCGCGCCGGTCGACGTCGCCCGCGGCATCATGGCGCGGCTCGACCTCACCTGGGCGGCCGACGACGCGGCCCTGCGGGAGGCGCTCTCCGCCCTCGTCCGCCCCGAGCTGCGCCATGCCCGCGCCGGCGGGGCCGATCGCCTGATGCCCGAGGTCAGGGAGCTCTACGGCCTGCTGCGCGCCGCGGCACCCGACGCCCCGCCGGCCGCCGCCGTCGCCGGGCTGCTCGCGCGGTTCGACGACGCCCACCGCCTGATGGCGGCATGGGGCGAGCTCGCCGCCGCGATCCCGCGGCACCGGGCGGCGCTGGACGAGGCCAATGCCGAGATCGCCGGCCTGCGCGCCGCGGCCGAGAGCGAGCGCGCCGCTCTGGAGGCGCGGATCGCGGCGGGCGAGGAGCGTGCGGCCGCCTACGAGCGCGACCACGCGACCATGCAGCGGCTCTATGCGGAGCTCGACGGCCGCCGCATCGCCGCCGAGACCGAGGCGGCGCGGACGCACGAGGCGCTGGCCGCGACGGTGGCGGACCGCGACGCGCGACTCGCCGCGGGCGCTGCCGAGCACGCCGCGCTCGCCGCCGAGTCGCAGGCCCGCCAGCGCATCGTCGACGCGGTCATGCCCGATCCGGCCCGGGCACTGGACGAGGTGTGGAACTCCACCTCGCTGCGCCTGACCCGGCCGCTGCAGCGCCTGATCGGCGGCCGCGCCGCGATCGAGCGCCCCGCGCCGGCGACGGCGGACGAGCAGGCCCGCGCCGTGGTCCGCCTGCAGGACACCTTCTTCTGGGAGATGACGGGCCCGCTGCGCGCCGTCGCCCGACTGCTGCGCCGGGGGCGGAACCGATGACCGAGCACGCCGACGACTACGGCCGGTACTGGGACCTCTACGTCCGGGAAGTGTTCCCGCAGATCCGCGCCGAGCGCGACCCCGCGGCCCGGCACCTGCTGTGGCCGGGCGACGAATGGGGCACGCCCGACATCTGGTCGCGCATCTTCGAGATGGTCTTCCTGCCCGAGCTCGACCCCGGCCTCGCCCGCGCGGTCGAGATCGGTCCAGGCTCCGGCAAGTACACGGCCATGGTCCTCGACCGCTATCCGGGCGCGGCCGTCGTCGCCGCCGACGTATCGGCCGCCTATCTCACGGTCCTGGGCGAGCGGCTGGCGGCCGCGGTCGCCGCGGAACGGCTGACCCTGGCGCGGCTGGAGCCGCAGCCGGACCACCTGCGGCGCATCGTGGCCGAGCGCGGATGGGACGGCGCCGTCGACCTCGTCTTCTCGATCGACGCCATGGTCCATGTCGACCTGCAGTATCTCGTCGCGTACTGGATCGACGCGGCGGCGATGCTGCGCCCCGGCGGCAAGATGATCATGAGCGTCGCCGACGCCACCTCGCCGCACGGCTTCGACAAGCTGATCGCCGACGTGCCGACCTATTTCCCGCATCAGGGCCGGATCACGTCGAAGTTCGAGTGGCTGTGCCCGCCGATGGTCGAGCACGTGCTGGGCCGCCTCGGCTTCGACGTGCGCTTCATCCCCAAGCTGGCCGGGCGCGACTGCTGGTTCGTGGCGACGAAGCGCGCGGTCAGCCCCAGTGCGACAGGTCCCGCCCGATGAGCCGGCCGAACCGGGCGATCCGCGGCAGATAGAGCTCGCGCAGCGGCCCGCGCAGCGACTGGCGCAGTCCCACGCCGTCGCCGGCGTTGACCCGCTCGGCCAGCCGCTCGGCCGGCAGGCCGTCGACCCAACCCGCATCGACGCCGACATGGCGGCACGCCGCCCGCAGCGTCCCCGCCGGGTCGGCGACGAGGTCGTCGTAGAGCAGGATCAGGAGCTGATCGCGCGGATAGTGGGCGAGCCAGCCCTCGACGCAGGCGGCGTAGTCGCCGCGGTGCAGCGACTGGCCGGAGCGGAAGACGTCCAGGAACCAGGCGTCGGACGCCTCCTCGGGATACATGAGGCCCCAGCGCAGGATCATGAGCGCGGCCGACCAGGCGCGCTCCACGGGATCGCGGGCGATGAACACGAGGCGCGCACCGGGCATTGCGGCGCGCGCCGCGGCGATGACTTCCGGCGGCAGCACGGCATAGCCGGGCGTGACGTCTCCCAGCTTCGCCGCGGCCGGCGCCCCGGCGAACAGCGCGCGGTACCAGTCGACGCCGCGGCCGACGTTCCAGTCCCAGAAATGCACTTCCTTCCCGGCCGGGAACGCGATCTCCGGATGGCCGGAAAGCATCTCGAACAGCCAGGACGTGCCCGCCTTCTGGGCGCCGATGCCGAGGAAGTCCGGCAGCCTGCCCGCGGTCATCGCGCCCGCCCCACCGGATCGGCCGTCGACTCGAAGTCGAGATCGACGACGCCGGCCCGCCAGCGGTCCGGGTCGGGCATCACCTTGAACATCGCGGCATCCACGAGACGATGGAGGAAGCGGCGCTCGGCCCCGGTCTCGGCCGAGACGCCGGCGTTGACGAAATAGGTGCCCGGGAGAAGGCGGCAGCGGAAGGCGTGGCGCACCGTCCACACCTCGCCCGCCCGCGCCACGGTGACCGCCTGCCCGGCCGCCGCCGTCGAGCCGCCGGCCAGCTCGATGCCATTCACGGTGCGCAGCAGCGTCCCGAAACTGACGCCCGATGCATCCGTGGTGAAGGCGACCCGACAGCGGATCTCGTAGGCGCCGCCGCGGCGCAGCACGTTGACCGGCGCGCCCTGCGGCGTCGTCACCACCAGCTCCGAGATCACCGCACCCGCCGGATCGTAGACGACGGCGGCCGCCGGCCGCAGATCGGCGTCGAGGAACGCGTCGTCGACCGGCGCCGCCTCGGCCTCCGGCTCTTCCGGCCGGCCGTCGCGGATCGCCGCGCGGAGCAGCGACCGGCGCTCGGGCTGCGCGAAGAGGAGGCGATGGTACTGGGCGACGACGGCCCTAGGCTCGCCTTGCATGAGAAGCTCGCCGTCGTCGAGCAGGAGCGCGCGGTCGCAGAGCGAGGTGACATGAGCGGCCGCATGGGAGACGAAGAGGATGGTGCCGCCCGCCGCGCGGAACCGCTCCAGCCGGGCGAAGCACTTTCGCTGGAAGGCCTCGTCGCCGACCGCCAGGGCCTCGTCGACGATCAGGATGTCGGGCTCCACATGCACGGCGACCGCGAAGGCCAGGCGCACCGCCATGCCGCTCGAATAGGTTCGCAGGGGCTGGTCGAGATGGTCGCCCAGATCGGCGAAGGCGGCGATCGACGGCAGCGCCTCGGCGATCGCCCGGTCGTCGAGGCCGAGGATAGCGGCGTTGAGCCGCACGTTCTCGCGACCGGTGAAGTCCGGATGGAAGCCCGCGCCCAGCTCCAGCAGGGCCGAGATGCGGCCGGCGGCGGCGACCGTTCCCGCGGTCGGCCGCAAGGTGCCGGCGATGATCTGCAGCAGCGTCGACTTGCCGGAGCCGTTGCGCCCGACGAGGCCCACCGTCTCGCCGCGGGCGACCGCGAAGGAGACGTCGCGCAGCGCCCAGTGCTCGTCCGCATGGGCGTCCTCGCGACCCAGCGCCTGGCGGACGCGGTCCCAGGGGGCGGCGTAGCGCCGGTAGACCTTGCTGACCCCGTCGACGGTCAGCGCCGCCCGGCCGTCAGAGGACATCGGCGAAGCCGCGCCGAAGGCGGCGGAAGAGTGCGAACCCGGCGACGACCGCGAGCCAGCCGGCGACCAGCCCGATCGCGGTCGGCAGCCCGGGCAGCCGCCCGTCCAGAAGTACCCCGCGGGTCTCCTCGACGGCCGCCGTCAGCGGGTTCGCGAAGAAGAGCGCGCGGTAGTCGGCGGGCACGGCGTCGAGCGGATAGAAGATCGGCGACAGGAACATGAGCACGGTCAGTCCCACCGTGACGAGCTGGCCGATGTCGCGCGCATAGACACCGACCCCCGCCACGACATAGGCGATCGCCAGCCCGACCAGCGCCACCGGCGCCAGGACCACCGGCACGAAGATCGCGGTCCAGGGCGGCGGGCCGACGAAGGCGAGATGCCCCGCGAGCCAGACGGCCAGCGCCAGCGCCGTGTGGAACAGCGCCGCCAGGACCGCCGCCATCGGCAAGGTCTCCACGGGGAAGAGCACCCGCTTGACGAGGCCGGCATGGGCGATGACGAGCCCCGGCGCGCGGCCCACGGTCTCCGCCAGCAGCCAGTAGACGATGAGGCCGGCGAACAGCATCAGCCCGAACGGGGCCTTGGGCCCGGTCGCGACACCCCAGCGCGCCTCGAAGACGACGCCGAACACGAAGGTGAAGACGCCGAGATAGAGCAGCGGCTGGGCGATCGCCCAGAGCAGGCCCAGGACCGAGCCGCGGTAGCGCCCCTCCACCTCGCGCCGGGCGAGCTGGAGGATGAGCGAGCGCCACCGCCGGGCGGTCGCGAGCGGCCCCAATTCGTTCATGGCCGTTCGTTCATCGGCGCAGGAGACGCCGCAGCAGGCGCTCGGAGCGGCCGAGCAGCGGCGCCACGCGCCGCCATACGAACGGAACCCGCCGCAGCAGATAGTGCGGCCCGTTGATGAGCGGGTGCAGCCGCGGAAACGCGACAACGACTTGGCCGGGCCGCCACAGCGCGGCGCCGACCGACTTGAGGCGGCGCTTCAGGCCCGCCCCTTCGGGCAGGCGCAGGAGCACGGGCACCGCCAGCGACCGCCCGAAATCGGCGGAGCGCGGCCGCACCATCATCGCCGGCAGCTCGCCCGCCCGCGGCATCAGGATCATCCGCCTCAGGCGGCGCCACGCGGCATGGGCCCGCCGTTCGACCGCCAGGAAGGCGAGGCCGTCCGGCGGCAGTGCCGCCAGATGGTCGAGGATGCCGCGGAACATCGGATCGCGCGGGCCGGGCTCCAGCACGCCCGGATCGAACGGCTCGCCCTCGGGGATCGCGCGGCCTCCGTCGCGGCGGTAGCCCTCGGTGCTGGCCATCTCCAGCTCGAGCGGATCCTCGATCAGGTGGTTGTAGACGAAGATCGCCTGTCCCGCGGAATTGGCATAGGGCTCGATGCTGTCGACCGCGACGCCGAAGATGGCGCCGAAATGCCCGGGCGCCCCGCGGCCGTAGTCCCAGCGGCCGAAATAGAGGCCGTGCCAGTCGCGCTCCGGGAAGAACCGCATGAGCATCGCCTGGGTCCCGCCGGTCCAGCCGCTGTCAACGAGGACGGGGGTGGCCGCCCCTGCCAGCGCATCGTCGAGATAGGCAGCCAGCGCGCGGGCCTGCTCGGCGAAATAGGCGCGCAGCGCGTGACCGAGGGCGTCGTCGGCGCGATAGACGGCGGCGAAGGCGCCGACCGTGGCGGGGCAGTGCGCAAGGATATCCGGCATCTCCGGCACCCGGCCGCGCAGCAGGCAGCGCAGCATGTAGCCGAGCGAGCCGTTGGCGAACTCGCGGACCAGGACCGGCGCCACATGGTCGAAGTCGCGGGCGAGGCAGCCCTTGGCCGCCGCCACCCGCGAGATCATGAGATCGCCCATCGGCAGCGCCGGCGGCGTGCCGGTCCGCCCGCACCATTCCCGGTAGAGGACGCCCAGCCGGAGGCCGCCGCGCGCAACGAAGAGCAGACGCGCCTCGCGCTCGGCGAAAGCGGATGCCGCGATATGCAGGCGCTGGCAGAACTGCACGAACACGGGGCCCAGCAGGTCGCGTCCGAAGGCCCGCTGCGCCCCGGGATCGGGCGCGACCGGCCCCTCCTCCGGCCAGTCGTCGCCGGCCAGGTGCGAGAACGCCTCGGGCGGCGGGAAGCGCGTCGCCAGAGCCGCCTCGGTCGGCGACGTCGCCAGGGCGACGTTCATGCCGCGCGGCGCATGAGCGCGCGATGGCCGAGCAGCGCCAGCCGGTGGCGGAGCGCGTTGGCCTGGCGCCACAGGCGCGGCCGGGGCGTGTGCAGCACATGGATGCCCATCGCCCGCGGCGTCGCCACGTCGGCCGTCCACGAATCCCCGAAATGCAGCATCTCGCCCGGTGCCACCCCTTCCCGCTCGGCGACGATGCGGAACAATCCGCCGCCACGCTTGGTGACGCCGTGGTCGGCGCTGCTGTAGCCGCCGTCCAGCTCCAGTTGCGGCAGTCGGTCGCGGATGAGCCCGGCGATGGCCGGCGCCGGCAGGTACATGTCGCTGGTGAAGACGACGCGACGGCCCGCCGCCCGGTGGCGGCCGAGCGCCTCGGCCAGCGGCCGGTTGCCTTCGAGCACCCGCGTCTCGCAAGCGAGCTCGACCTCGGCCAGCAGCCCGGCCAGCGCCGGGTCCAGGCGCAGCGCCCGGCAGACGAGGTCGACGATCAGGTCGTGCCGCCCCTCGCGCTCGCCGCCGACCGCTGCGACGACGCGGTAGGCGGTGTGGGCCGCGACCATGCGGGCGGCATAGAGCGCGTCCGCATCGGCGGCAATCCCACGCGCCGCCAGGGCTGCCGCCTGGGCGCGCGCGACGTCGCGGAATCGCGCCATCTCCGGCCGCGTCCCGCGCAGCAGCAGGGTGTCGAACACGTCCACGCTCAGCAATCGGATGGGATGGGCGCGGACGACCCCATCGATCGCCTCGATCAGGCGGCGCATCGGCCTCGGTTCCAGTTAGGGCCGCCCAGCGACGGCACATGCTCGGCGGCAGCCCATGCTTAGCGGCTGGGGCCGGCAAAATCCATCGGTCCGCACCCGGCTTGACTTGGCGCGGCCGCCCATGTTCCACCGGCCCGGCCATGAGCGAACGCGATCTCCACGTCGACTACGAGGCGGCCTGGGACGGCTATGCCCGGCGCTGGCGCACCGCCCATCCGGGCCTCGACCACCTCGGCGACGAGTGGATCGGCCGGGAGGCCGGCGCCGCCGAGACGCTGGACGCCTATGTCGCGCTGATCCGCGAGCGTTTCGTCGCACCCTGGATCGGTCCCGAGGACACGGTTCTGGAGATCGGGGTCGGAGGCGGGCGCACCGCCGCCCTGCTGCTCGAGCACTGCCGGCGGCTCATCTGTGCCGACGTCTCCGCCGAGATGCTGGAGCTCACCCGCCGCCGCCTCGGCGACGCGCGCGCCGACTATGTGAAGCTCGACGGCATAACGCTGGCGGGGGTCGCGGATGCGGCCGCCGACGTCTGCTTCTGCTACGACGTCATGGTCCATCTCGAGCCGCGGGACATCTTCAACTACCTCAACCTGCTGCCGCGGGTGCTGCGCGGCCGGCGGCTCTGCGTCTTCCACCACGCCGACACGCTGAGCGAGCGGGGCTTCCGCAAGTTCCTCGGCGACTGGCGCCACAGCGTCGGCGGCCGGCGCCACGGTGAGGCCTTCTCGGTGATGACACCGGCGATCATGGCGCGGTTCCTCGACCACCTCGGCTATCGCGTGCTG
>JBFWXJ010000256.1:0-9307 GCA_050187535.1 Alphaproteobacteria bacterium
ACGCATCGACGTCGATGCGCGCCCCGTCGCGCTCACCGGGCCCAACGGCGCCGGCAAGACCAACCTGCTGGAAGCGGACTCCTTCCTCGCCCCCGGGCGCGGCCTCAGGCGGGCGCGGCTGTCGGAGATCGATCGCGTCGGCGGCGGCCCCTGGGCCCTGCATGCGACGGTGACGACGGCGGCGGGGCCGATCGACGTCGGCACCGGCCGCGACCCCGAGGCCGATGCGCGCGAGCGCCGCCTGCTGCGCATCGACGGCGCCCCGCCGCGCAGTCAGTCGGCGCTGGCCGAGATCGCGGCCATGGTGTGGCTGACGCCGCAGATGGATCGCCTCTTCCTCGAAGGTGCCTCGTCCAGGCGACGGTTTCTCGACCGGCTCGTCTACGGCTTCGACCCCGACCATGCGGGCCGCGTCGCTGCCTACGACCATGCGATGCGCGAGCGCGGCCGGCTGCTGCGCGAGCGTCCGGGCGACACTGCGTGGCTCGATGCCGTCGAGGAACAACTCGCAGGGCACGGCGTCGCGATCGCGGCCGCCCGCCGCGAGCTGACGGCGGCGATCGACCGGGCGGCGGCCGAAGGGGTCGGCCCGTTTCCGCGGCCGCGGCTGGCTTTGGCCGGCGCGCTCGAGGACTGGCTCGCGACGATGCCGGCGCTGGCCGCCGAGGACCGCATGCGGGCGGCGCTCGCCGCCGGCCGGCGCGCCGATGGCGAGAGCGGATCGACCGGCATCGGCCCGCATCGCTGCGACCTGCTGGTCCGCCATGCCGCCAAGGACATGCCGGCCGAGCAGTGCTCGACCGGCGAGCAGAAGGCCCTGCTGCTGGCGATCGTGCTGGCCGACGCGCGCCTGCAGGCCGCGTCGCGCGGCACGCCGCCGATCCTGCTGCTCGACGAAGTCGTCGCCCACCTCGATGGCGAGCGGCGTACCCATCTCTACGACGAGATCCTGGCGCTGGGCGTCCAGGCCTGGCTCACCGGCACCGACGCCGCGCTCTTCGCGCCGCTCGCCGACGCCGCCCAGCATTTCCGCGTGGCCGACGCCGTCGTCGTGCCGCGCTGACGGAGAACACCGATGACCGATCCTGCCGCTGCCCCGCGTCCGCAGGAAGACGCCTACGATGCCAGCTCGATCCAGGTCCTGAAGGGCCTGGAAGCGGTGCGCAAGCGCCCGGGCATGTATATCGGCGACACCGACGACGGCTCGGGCCTGCACCACATGGTGTACGAGGTCGTCGACAACGCCATCGACGAGGCGCTGGCCGGCCATGCCGACCGCGTCGACGTGGTGCTGAACGGCGACGGCTCGGTCACCGTGACCGACAACGGCCGCGGCATTCCCGTCGACATCCATCCCGAGGAGGGCGTGTCGGCGGCCCAGGTCATCATGACCCAGCTCCATGCCGGCGGTAAGTTCAACCAGAACTCCTACAAGGTTTCGGGCGGCCTGCACGGCGTCGGCGTCTCGGTCGTCAACGCTTTGTCCGAGCGGCTCGACCTGCGCATCTGGCGCGAGGGGCGCGAGCATTTCATGCGCTTCCGCCACGGCGAGCCGGAGGCGCCGCTCGCCGCCGTCGGGACGACGGACAAGCGGGGCACCGAGGTCACCTTCCTGCCCTCCACCGGCACCTTCACGAAGACGGAATTCGACTTCGCCACTCTGGAGCACCGCCTGCGCGAGCTGGCATTCCTCAACTCCGGCGTCACGCTGCGCCTGACCGACGCGCGCGGCGTCGAGGCGAAGACCGAGACCTTCCACTACGACGGTGGCATCGCGGAGTTCGTGCGCTTCCTCGATCGCTCGAAGAAGGCCGAGCACCAGGGGCCGCTGGCGGTCGCAGGCGCGCGCGACGGCATCACCGTCGAGATCGCCATGCAGTGGAACGACAGCTTCCACGAGACGATGCTGTGCTTCACCAACAACATCCCGCAGCGCGACGGCGGCACGCATCTGGCCGGCTTCCGCGCGGCGCTGACGCGCTCGGTCAACGCCTATGCCAACGAGAGCGGGCTCGCCAAGAAGGAGAAGCTGCAGCTGACCGGCGAGGACATGCGCGAGGGGCTGACCTGCGTGCTGTCGGTCAAGGTGCCGGACCCCAAGTTCTCCTCGCAGACCAAGGACAAGCTGGTCTCCTCCGAGGTGCGCCCGGTGGTCGACGCGGTGACCGCGGAGAAGCTCCACCAGTGGCTGGAGGAGCACCCGGCGGAATCGAAGCGCATCGTCGAAAAGATGTTCAAGGCCGCGGCCGCGCGCGACGCCGCCCGCAAGGCGCGCGAGCTGGTGCAAGGGAAGAACCGGATCGGCTCGGGCGGGCTGCCGGGCAAGCTTGCGGACTGCCAGGAGCGCGACCCCGCCCTCTCCGAACTCTTCATCGTCGAGGGCGATTCGGCCGGCGGCTCGGCCAAGCAGGGGCGCGACCGCCGCTTCCAGGCGATCCTTCCCCTGCGCGGCAAGATCCTCAACGTCGAGCGCGTGCGCTTCGACAAGATGCTGAGCTCGCAGGAGATCCTGACCCTGATCACCGCGCTCGGCACCGGCGTCGGGCCCGAAGAGCCCGCCAAGGGCGGCTTCGACATCGCCAAGCTGCGCTACCACAAGATCATCATCATGACCGACGCCGACGTCGACGGCAGCCATATCCGCACGTTGCTCCTGACGTTCTTCTTCCGCCAGATGCCGGAACTGCTGGAGAACGGCTACCTCTACATCGCCCAGCCGCCGCTCTACCGGGCCAAGCGCGGCAGCTCGGCCGTCTACCTCAAGGACGACCGGGCGCTCGACGAGTATCTCGTCGCCGCCGGGCTTGAGGACGCCACCTTCGACCAGCACGACGGCGTGCGCCGCACCGGTGCCGACCTCAAGGCGTTGGTCGACGAGGCGCGACAGGTCCGCACCCTGGTGCTGCCGCTCGCCCGCCGGGTCGGCAGCGTCGCCGCGGTCGAGCAGGCGGCGATCGCGGGCGTGCTCGATCCCGCGCGCCTGGCCGATGCGGCCGGCCTGGCCGCGGCGGCGGCGGCCGTTGCCGCGCGTCTCGACGCGCTGGCGCCGCCGCTGGAGCGCGGCTGGATCGGCACGGTCGAGGAGCGCGGCTTCGCCGTCTCCCGCGTCGTGCGCGGCGTCGCCGAGCGCTACGTCGTCGAGACGTCGCTGACCGCCAGCGCCGAGGCGCGCCGGCTGCACGCGGTGGCCGCCGAGCTCGCCGCCAGCTACGACGGCGCCGGCACGCTGCGCATCAAGGAGCGCACCTGGCCCGTCACCGGCCCCCTGTCGCTGCTCGACGGCGTGCTCGCGGAGGGCCGGCGCGGCGTCACCACCCAGCGCTACAAGGGCCTCGGCGAGATGAACCCCGACCAGCTCTGGGAGACGACGCTCGACCGCGAGGCACGCTCCCTCCTCCAGGTCCGCGTCAGCGACGCCATCGAGGCCGCCGACGTCTTCTCGACCCTGATGGGCGAGGTGGTCGAGCCCAGGCGCGACTTCATCCAGGAGAACGCGCTCAAGGTCGCCAATCTCGACGTGTGAGCCGCGGGCGGTGCTCGCGGTCATCGCCGTGCCGGCGCTGGGCCGGGGCGACGCCGCGCGCATCGCCGCCATCCGCCGCCGGCACGACCCACGGTTCGGCGCGTTGCCGCCGCATGTGACGCTCGCCTTCCCGAAGGCCGTCGAGGCGCCGGCGGCGGCCGGGGCGCTGGTCGACGCCGTCGCCGCCTCGGGCGCGGCGGTGGCGGCGACCCTGCGCGGCGCCGACGTCCATCGGCTGCCGGGACGGGCGGGCTGGCTCGTCATGCTCGCCGTCGGCGCAGGGGCGGGCGCGGTCGGTCGCCTCCACCATCGCCTCGACCGCGGGCCGCTCGCCGGCAACCGCCGCGGCCGCCTCCCCTACCGGCCGCACCTCACGGTCGCCGCGGGCCTGACGGCGCCGGCCGCGGCCCGGCTCGCCGCGAGGGTGCGGCGCTGGGTGCCCATCCGGTGCCGGCTGACGGCCTTACAGCTCGTCGCGTGGGACGGTCGGCGGCTGGAGACGGTCGGCAGCTTCCGGCTCGGCGGCTTCTAGCGACGATCAGGCCGCGCGCTTCTCCTGGCGGCCGGAGAAGCGGGTCGGGCTGTAGGCGGCCGGGTCGATCGCCGGCTTGCGGCCGGCGACGAGGTCGGCCAGCAGCCGGCCGGACATCGGCGCGCCGGTCAGCCCGGTATGGCCGTGGCCGAAGTCGAGGAAGAGGCCCTGGACCCCGGGTGCGGCGCCGATGAAGGGCACGCTGTCCGGGGTGCCCGGCCGGAAGCCCATCCAGGTGCGGTAACCGTCGGTGCGGATGCCGGGGAACATCTCGGCCGCCTGGCGCAGGAGGACGAGCGCCCGCTCCTCGTTGGGCGGAGCGTCGAGACCGGCGATCTCGACCGTGCCGGCCAGCCGCACACCCCCTTCCATCACGGTGACGCTGAAGCTGCCGCTGCGGTTGGAGAGCTTGTTTCGGATGGTGAGGCCGGGATCGGGCAGCATGACGTGGTAGCCGCGCTCGGCCTCCAGCGGCACGCGCACGCCGAGCGGCTTCAGCAGGCGCATCGACCAGGCGCCGGCGGCGACGACGACGGTGTCGGCCGGCACCAGCCCTTCCGGTGTGCGCACCGCACGGACGCGCCCGTCGATCACCTGGATCGCCGTGACCTTGCGCCGCAGGATGCTGCCGCCCGATCGCTGGAACAGCTCGGCGACGGTCGCCACCAGGCGCTTGGGATTGGAGGTGTGGCCGTTGTCCGGCAGCCACAGGCCGCGGCAATAGGCGGCCGACAGTGACGGCTCCATCTGGCGCAGCTCGTGGGCGGCCACCTTCTCGGCCCGCACGCCGGCCGCCTCGCGCAGCGCATCGGCGATACGCTCGTTGCGGCCGACCTCCTCCGTGCGCCAGACGTAGAGCTGGCCGCCGGTGCGCACGAGATCGTGGAACCGCTCGACGCCCAGCAGGTCGCGATAGACCTCGAACACCGGCTGGTGCAGGCGGCGCAGTGCGGCCGACGAGGCCTGCACCCGATCCATGCGGCCCGCCGCCACCCAGCGCATGAGCCAGGGCGCGGCCTTGGGAAGATAGGACGGCCGGATCGCCAGCGGCCCGAGCGGGTCCATCAGCCAGCCCGGCAGCTTCCCCAGCATGCCCGGCGTCGACATCGGCACGACCATGTCGGGGCTGATCGCGCCGGCATTGCCGTAGGAGCAGCCGTCGCCCGGCTCGCGCTCGTCGATGACTGTGACCGTGTGGCCGTCGCGGCGCAGGAAGCTGGCGGCCGCCATGCCCACGATCCCGGCCCCGATCACCACCACCGAACGCGCCATGCACCTCTCCCGACTGGCCGGGCAGGATAGACCCATTCGCCGACCGTCACCGCCAAATATCGACGGGATGCGAGGAGGGCCGCGACCACGCCAGGCAGCGTGCCGCGCGCCGCGATCAGGCGGGCAAAAACGATGGCGAGTGCCATCGAAGGGCGCGACTCAGCGACGGAACACGGGCGGCCGCTTCTCCTGCCATGCGCGCACGCCCTCGGCGGCATCCTCCGAGCGGATGCTGGCGGCGTAGGCGGCATCGGCGGCCGCCGGGTCGAGGGCGCCGCGGGCGATCGCGTTCAGCGTGCGCTTCATGCCGGCGACGGCAGCCGGAGCGCCCGTCGCCAACGACGCCGCCAGCGCGTCGACCCGCTCCGCGAGGCGGTCGGCGGGAACGACGGCGTCGAGATAGCCGATGCGCAGCATTTCGGCCGAATCGAGCGTCTCGCCGGTGAGGAAGAGACGCTTGGCCGCCGCCAGCCCGAGGCGCTCCACGTAGCGGCGCTGGCCCGAGGCGTAGTACTGCAGGCCGAGGCGCGCGGCCGGCATGAACATCCGCGCCGTATCCACGCCGATACGGAAGTCGCAGGCGAGCGCCAGGTCCGTGCCGCCGCCGTAGACCCCGCCGTTGAGCGCGGCGATGGTCGGCAGCCCCAGGTCCTCGAAGCGGTCGACGACATGGCCGAACTGCGGCGGCGAATCGCCGTCGCCGACCGGCACCTCCCCCCGCCCGAGCGCGCCGATATCGTAGCCGGCGCAGAAGGTTCGGCCGGTCCCGGTAAGCACCAGCACCCTGATCGCCCGATCGGTCGCGACACGGTCGAGATGGGCTAGCAGTACCCGCAGGTCGCCGGGCTCCAGGCGGTTGTGCTGCGCCGGACGGGCGAGGCGGATGGTGGCGCGGTCGCCGGCGATCGTCAGGACGGGCGGCGTGGAGGCTTCGGTCATGCCCAGCGGCTACCACGCGGCATGCGACGCGGACACCCGATTTATCCACATGTCAATATCTTGACAGCATGTCCTCACACACCCCTACATATTGGGCCGCGCGGGAGGGGGATAGCTATGGACGGTGATTTCCGGGCGCTCAAGGTCGGGCGCGTGACGATCGATCCGACGCGCGACGCGCTGCTGACGGACTTCGGCAAGGCGACGCTTGCCGATCGCTATCTGATGCCGGGGGAGACCTACCAGTCGCTCTTCGCCCGCGTCGCAGACGCCTATGCCGACGATGCCGAGCATGCCCAGCGCCTCTACGGCTACATGAGCCGGCTCTGGTTCATGCCGGCCACGCCCGTGCTCTCCAACGGCGGCACCGGCCGCGGCCTGCCGATCTCCTGCTACCTCAACTCGGTCGGCGACAGCCTGGAGGAGATCGTCGGCACCTGGACCGAGAACGTCTGGCTGTCGGCGCGCGGCGGCGGCATCGGCACCTACTGGGGCCGGGTGCGCGGCATCGGCGAGCAGGTCGGCCTCAACGGCAAGACGTCCGGCATCATCCCCTTCATCCGGGTCATGGACTCGCTCACGCTGGCGATCAGCCAGGGCTCGCTCAGGCGCGGCTCGGCCGCCGTGTATCTCGACGTCGACCACCCGGAGATCGAGGAGTTCGTCGAGATCCGCAAGGCGTCGGGCGACTTCAACCGCAAGTCCCTCAACCTGCACCATGGCGTGCTGCTGACCGACGCCTTCATGGAGGCCGTGCGCGACGGCAGCGACTTCCCCCTGCGCAGCCCGCGCACGCGCGAGGTGACGGGCCGCGTCGACGCGCGCGCCCTCTTCCAGCGCATCGTCGAGACCAGGCTGGCGACGGGCGAGCCCTACCTCGTGTTCATCGACACCGTGAACCGGACGATGCCGGCGCATCAGCGCGAGCTCGGCCTCACCGTCACGACGTCCAACCTGTGCAGCGAGATCACGCTGGCGACCGGCCCCGATCACCTCGGCAACGACCGCACCGCCGTCTGCTGCCTCTCCTCGCTCAACTGCGAGACCTGGGACCAGTGGAGCGGCGACCGCCGCTTCATCGAGGACGTCATGCGCTTCCTCGACAACGTCCTGCAGGACTTCATCGACCGCGCACCCGAGAGCATGGCGCGGGCGAAGTACAGCGCCATGCGCGAGCGCTCGGTCGGGCTCGGCGTCATGGGCTTCCACAGCTACCTGCAGGCGGAGGGCATCCCGCTCGAGAGCGCGCTCGCGAAGTCGTGGAACCGCCGCATCTTCCGCCACATCAAGGAGCGGGCGGACGCGGCCAGCATGGTGCTGGCGGCCGAGCGCGGCCCCTGCCCCGACGCGGCCGACACCGGCACCATGGAGCGCTTCACCCACAAGCTGGCGATCGCGCCGACGGCCTCGATCTCGATCATCTGCGGCGGCGCGTCGGCCGGCATCGAGCCGATCCCGGCCAACGTCTACACGCACAAGACGCTGTCGGGCTCGTTCTCGGTCCGCAACCCGCATCTCCGGCGCCTGCTGTGCGAGAAGGGGGAGGACCGCGAGGCGGTGTGGCAGTCGATCCTGGAGCACGAAGGGTCGGTGCAGCACCTGGACTGCCTCGACGACGACGAGAAGGCGTGTTTCCGGACCGCCTTCGAGATCGACCAGCGCTGGCTGCTGGAGTTCGCCGCCGACCGCACGCCCTATGTCTGCCAGTCGACCTCGCTCAACCTCTTCCTGCCGGGCGACAGCGACAAGTGGGACCTGCTGATGCTGCACTACCGCGCCTGGGAGATGGGGCTGAAGAGCCTCTACTACTGCCGCTCGAAGAGCGTGCAGCGCGCCGCCTTCGCCGGCGGCGTCGAGGCCGACAACACCATCGACCGCCGGCGCGTCATCGCCGATGTCCGCGACTACGACGAGTGCCTCGCCTGCCAATAGGAAGGAGGACGCTCCCCATGCACTGCGAGATCCGCGTGCTGCGGCCCGACATGCTGGCCCGCTTCGGCATCCCCGACTACCAGTCGGGCATGGCGGCGGGCATCGACCTGGTCGCTTGCCTCGACCGGCCGCTCGCCCTCTTCCCGCAGGCGCCGGCCCGGCTGGTGCCGACGGGGATCGCGATCCACATCGCCGACCCGCAGGCAGCCGCGATGATCTACCCGCGCTCGGGCCTCGCCCATAAGCGCGGGCTGGTGCTGGGCAACGGCGTCGCCGTCATCGACGCCGACTACCAGGGCGAAGTCATGGTCTCCGTCTGGAACCGCAACCCGCCCTGGGAGGCCGAGCCCGTCACCATCCATCCGGGCGACCGCATCGCCCAGATGGTCTTCGTGCCGATCCTGCGCCCGACCTTCGCGGTGGTGACGGAGTTCACCGCCGCATCCGGCCGCGGCACCGGCGGCTTCGGCTCGACCGGCGTCGCCGCCTGAGCCCCGCGACCCTCTCTCTGGAAC
Source organism: Alphaproteobacteria bacterium (assembly GCA_050187535.1). Taxonomy (GTDB): domain Bacteria; phylum Pseudomonadota; class Alphaproteobacteria; order ATCC43930; family Allostellaceae; genus Allostella. The sequence continues at coordinate 8,714 of JBFWXJ010000256.1, forward strand.
CGGATACCCGATGCCCCTCCTCTCCGCGCGCAAGCTCTACAAGCCCTTCGAGTACCCCTGGGCCTACGAGCTGTGGAAGCGCCAGCAGCAGATCCACTGGATGCCCGAGGAGGTGCCGCTCGGCGAGGACTGCCGCGATTGGGCGCGGCTGCTGTCGGACCATGAGCGCAACCTGCTGACGCAGATCTTCCGCTTCTTCACCCAGGCCGACGTCGAGGTGCAGGACTGCTACCACGAGCGCTACGGCCGGGTGTTCAAGCCGACCGAAGTGAAGATGATGCTGACGGCGTTCTCCAACATGGAGACGATCCACATCGCCGCCTACAGCCATCTGCTCGACACGATCGGCATGCCGGAGTCCGAATACGGCGCCTTCATGCAGCACCGCGAGATGGCGGCCAAGCACGACTACATGCAGGCCTTCGGCGTCGCCAACGAGGCGGACATCGCGCGCACGCTCGCCATGTTCGGCGCCTTCACCGAGGGGCTGCAGCTCTTCGCCAGCTTCGCGATGCTGATGAACTTCCCGCGCTTCAACAAGATGAAGGGCATGGGCCAGATCGTCTCGTGGTCGGTGCGCGACGAGAGCCTGCA
>JBFWXJ010000257.1:0-9289 GCA_050187535.1 Alphaproteobacteria bacterium
GGCCGACCGCTTGAGGCGCGCCACGTCCTGCAGCGGCACCGGGAACATCATGTCGATCTCGCCGGACAGCAGCGCGGCGACGCGCGTCGCCGAATTGCCGATCGGCTTGAACTCGACGCGCGTCAGGTTGTGCTGCGGCTTGCCCCACCAGTCGGCGTTGGGGACGATCACGGTGCGAGTGTCCGGCACGCGGTCGAGCAGCTTGAACGGCCCCGTGCCGTTCTCGTGGAGGTTGGCGTGGCTCTCGTTGCCGACGATCCCGCGCACCGGCTCGGCCGTCCGGTTCTTCTCCGACCAAGCCTTCGACATGATGAAGACGGCGGGCAGGTTCTGGTCGAGGATCGGGTCCGGCGCCTTGGTGACGAGCTCGACCGTATGATCGTCGATGCGCCGCGCCTCGATCACCGAGGCGCTGTAGGTGCGCATCCCCGACTGCTCGTGGTTGTTGCGGCCGATCGAGAAGACGACGTCCTCGGCGGTGAACGGCGTGCCGTCGTGGAACTTGACCCCCTGGCGCAGCTTGAAGCGCCAGGTCGTCGGGCTGGTCTGCGACCATTCCGTCGCCAGCGACGGCTGCAGCGCCAGCTTGTCGTCGCGGAAGATCAGCGCCTCGTAGAGGTTGTTCTTCATCGCGTTGGTCGGACCCTCGTTGTTGAGGTGCGGGTCCAGGCCGTTGATGTCGCCCGAGGTCGAGAAGCGGAAGGTCTTCGCGTCGGCGGCGCCCGCGGCGAGCGCCATGGCCAGCGCGGTGCCGGCCAGGAGATGTCGGATCATCGTGGTCCTCCCTTGTTGTCGTTGCGCCAGGGATGATGCCGAGGCGGCGGCGCGGGAGGAAGCGCCTTTCGCTACCGGGAGATGCGGACGGCCCCGGGCATGCTCGCCCGGGACCGTCCGCCGCCCCTCACTTCATGCGGATATACTTCGGCATGACCGCGTCGTTGGCCGCCTGCGGCAGCTCGGCGACGGTGTCGCGCACGCCCCAGGCCAGCGCCTGCTGGTGGAGCGGGATGTGGCCGAAGTCCTCCTTATGGATGCGCATCGCCTCGTGGATCATCTTCGTGCGCTTCTCGGGGTCGAGCTCGCTGGCGATCTGCCGCGTCAGCTCCTCGACCTTGGGGTTGGAGTAGCGCCCGCTGTTCCAGGCCCCCGCGCCGGGGCCGGTGTTCATGGTGATGATGTTGAACAGCATGTTGTGGGCGTCGTAGGTGCCGGGCGTCCAGCCCAGCATGTAGAAGCTGGTCTTGCGGCCCTCCTTGAGGCCGATCTTGTCGAAGTGCAGGCCCTTGGTCTGGGCGTTGAGCCGGATGGCGATGCCGATGCGGGTGATCATCGGCACGATCGCCTGGCAGATCGCCTCGTCGTTGACGTAGCGGTCGTTGGGGCAGTCCAGCGTCACCGGGAAGCCGTTCGGGTATCCCGCATCCGCCAGCAGCTTCTTGGCGCCGTCGGGGTCGAAGGGATAGCGCTCGTTCAGCTCCTTGGAGAAGCCGGCGATGCCGGGGGCGATCATCAGCGCGGTCGGCGTCGAGGCGCCGCGCATCACCACCCGATGGATCGCGGCGATGTCGATCGCCTGGTAGAAGGCCCGCCGCACGCGGACGTCCTTGAACGGGTTCTTGCCCGATCCCGGCATGTCGAGCATCTCGTCGCGGGCCTGGTCGAATCCCAGGAAGATCGTCCGCAGCTCCGGCCCCTGCATGACCTTGATCCCGGCCGTGCGCTCCAGGCGCGGCACGTCCTGCAGCGGCACCGGGAACATCATGTCGATCTCGCCGGTCAGCAATGCCGCGACGCGCGTGGCCGCGTTGGCGATCGGCCGGAACTCGACGCGCGTCAGGTTGTGCTCGACCTTGCCCCACCACTTCTCGTTCGGCACCAGCACGGTGCGCGTGTCCGGCACGCGCTCGACCAGCTTGAAGGGGCCGGTGCCGTTGGTGTTGCGGTTGGCGAAGCTCTCGGCGTTGGCGCCGCGCAGCGGCAAGGGCGTCTTGTGCTCCAGCGACCACTTCTTCGACATGATGTGGAAGAGCGAGAGGTTCTGGATCAGCACCGGGTCGGGCGCCTCCGTCACCAGCTCGACCGTCAGGTCGTCGATCTTGCGGACCTCCTTCACGCCGGTCACGTAGGTCTTCATGTCCGACTGGTCGCCGCGGATGCGGTCGAACGAGAAGACGACGTCGTCGGCCGTGAAGGGCGAGCCGTCGTGGAAGACGACGCCGGGCCGCAGCTTGAAGCGCGTCGTGGTCGGGTTGGTCTGCGTCCATTCGGAGGCGAGGCCCGGCCGGATCGCGAGATCCCAGTGCCGCAGCACCAGGCCCTCGTAGATGTTGTCCTTCATGGCATTGGTCGGACCCTCGTTGTTGATGTGCGGGTCCATGCCGATCACGTCGCCGGTCGTCGAGAACCGGAACGTCTTCGCCTCGGCCGGTGCGGCCAGGACGGCAACGGCCGCGAGCGCGGCCAATACCGATGTCGTCTTCACGCGTGAGTCTCCCTCTGCCATCGGCGGCGGCCCGCTGCGAGAGAGGAGCCGGCGGGATCGCTCGCGCTTTCGGCGAGGACGAGCGTAACGCAGGCGGCCCGCGAAGGCCATCGGGCCGCCCGCCTGCCCCGATTTGACTTCGCGCGCGCGGCCCTCGAATAGTAGCCGCAACCCCCTACGGCCCGCCCTCGCCAAGGCCCGCCCGGAAAGGACTCCCCATGCAGCGCCCGCTTCCGAACTCGACCGCCGCCCGCGACATCGCGACCTATCTGCACCCCTACACCAACCTGAAGAAGCACGAGACCGACGGGCCGCTGGTCATCACCGGCGGCAAGGGGGTCCGAGTCTTCGACGATACGGGCAAGGAGTACATCGAGGGGATGGCCGGCCTGTGGTGCACCTCGCTCGGCTTCAGCGAGGAGCGGCTCGTGGAGGCGGCGATCGCGGCGCTGCGGCGGCTGCCCTACTACCATACGTTCGGCCACAAGAGCACCGACATCGGCGTCGACCTGGCCGAGAAGCTGCTGTCGATCGCGCCAGTCCCGATGTCGAAGGTGTTCTTCGCCAATTCGGGCTCCGAGGCCAACGACAGCATGGTCAAGCTCGTCTGGTACTACAACAACGCGCTCGACCGGCCGCGGAAGAAGAAGATCCTGGCGCGGACCAAGGGCTATCACGGCGTCACCGTCGCCTCGGCCAGCCTGACCGGCCTGCCGAACAACCACCGCGACTTCGACCTGCCGATCGCCAACATCATGCATGTCGACTGCCCGCACCATTACCGCTTCGGCGAGCCCGGCGAGAGCGAGGAGGCGTTCGCGCAGCGCATGGCGGACAACCTCGAGAAGCGCATCCTGGCCGAAGGGCCGGATACGGTGGCCGCCTTCATCGCCGAGCCGATCATGGGTGCGGGCGGCGTGCTGCTGCCGCCGGCCGGCTACTTCGAGAAGGTGCAGGCAGTCCTGAAGAAGTACGACGTGCTCTTCGTCGCCGACGAAGTGATCTGCGGCTTCGGGCGCACCGGCAACATGTGGGGCAGCCAGACCTATGCCCTGAAGCCGGACATCCTGGTCTGCGCCAAGGCGCTCTCGTCGGCCTACCTGCCGATCTCGGCGGTGATGATCACCGAGGGCATCTACCAGGCGATGGTGCGCCAGAGCGAGAAGATCGGCGTCTTCGCGCACGGCTTCACCTATTCCGGCCACCCCGTGTCGAGCGCGGTCGCCCTGGAGACGCTGAAAATCTACGAGGAGCGCGACATCGTCGGCCATGTCCGGACGCTCGGCCCGAAGATGCAGCAGTGGATCCGCAGCTTCGCCGACCGCCCGCTGGTCGGCGAGTGCCGCGGCACCGGCATGATCGGCGCGATCGAGCTGGTCGCCGACAAGGAGACCCATGCCGCCTTCGACCCCAAGCTCGGCGTCGGCGCCTACCTCGCCGGCCGGGCGCAGGAGCACGGTCTGATCCTGCGCGCCATGGGCGACGCCATCGGCTTCTGCCCGCCGCTCATCATCGACGAGGGCGACCTCGACGAGATGTTCCGCCGCTTCGACCGCTCGCTCGGCGAGACCGAGGCCTGGCTCGCCCGCAGCGGCCTCGCCAAGGTGGCGTAGCGCCGGGATACGCTAAGCCGCTCCGGCCGGAGGACCCTCATGGTGAGCTTGTCGAACCATGAGGCTCTCCGGCCGGCGCGACCTCACCCTTCGACTTCGCTCAGGGTGAGGACCCTGACGTTGGAGCCAAGAGCTGCCGATTCCCAATCACCAGGCTCTCGACTTCCAATTTGCATGCCCCAGCCTTCCAATCGCCGGGACGGCTCGCTAGCTCACGCCGCCCGCGCCCGCTCGGCCTGGTAGACCGCGAGGTTGACGGCGGCGGCCTGGAGGAGCGGCGTCTCGAGGCCCTTGGCGACACCGCGCGCGAGGTAGTCGCCGACGATCTGGTCGGCCTCGACGGCGGCCCCCTTGCGCAGGTCGCGGTACATCGAGGACGCGATCTTGGAGCCGGCGTCGGTCACGACGGCGACGAGGCGCGAGACATGGTCGTCGGACGGGCGGCGGCCCCAGGCATCGGCGACGGCGACGCATTCGTCGAGGATCGCGCGCGCCACCTGGGCCCCGCCCGGCACGGTCGCGACCTCGCCCGGGGTGCCGCGCAGCAGGCACGAGACCGCCCCCATGGTCGCGAGCTGCACCCACTTGTCCCACATCGCCTGCATGATCGTGGTCGAGGCCTCGGTATCGAAACCGGCCCCTTTCAGCGTCTCGTCCAGCCGGGCGATGCGCGGCGTCATGCTGCCGTCCTGCTCGCCATAGGCCAGCTGCTGGAAGCGCGCGTGCTGCAGGATGCGGCCGGCGGGGTCGAGCTCGGTCGAGACGCGGCACACACCGCCCAGCACCGGCTTCTCGCCGAAGCGCGCCGCCATGACGTCCAGATGGCGCATGCCGTTCAGCATCGGCACGATCATCGTGTCGGGGCCGACGGCGGGCGCCATGTCGGCGACGGCGCCCTCCAGCGTGTAGGCCTTGACGCCCAGCAGGATCACGTCGAACGGCCCGGCGAGCGATGCCGCGCTCGTCAGCTTGGGCCGCAGCGTCGCGTCGCCGAAGGGGCTGACGATGACGAGGCCGTCGCGCTCGATCTGCCGGGCGCGGCCGGCCCGGACCAGGAAGGTGACGTCGCGCCCGGCCTCGACCAGCCGCGCGCCGAAGTAGCCGCCGACGGCGCCCGCGCCGACGACGAGGATCCGCAAGCTCATGCCGTCCCTCGATTCAGGTGGATGGCCCCGAGCCTAGCGGAGCCGCCGCGTCGCGCAATGCCCTCAGCCCGTCACGGCCCGAGATAATGCCGCAGCAGGGCCAGCGCGGCCTCGCCGTCCCATTCCGCATCGCCCTCCAGCCGGCCGACCTCGCGGCCCTCACGGTCGATGACGATCGTCGTCGGCAGCCCGCGGGCGCCGAAGGCTCGCGGCACGGCGCCCTTCGGATCGAGCCAGAGGCCGAGGCCCTCGACGCCGTGCTTGCGCAGGAACGGCTCGACCTGGCGGGCGCCGCCGCGGTCGGACGAAATCGCCAGCACGACCACGCCCTCGGCGGCCACCTTCCGCCGCAGCCGGTCGATCGCCGGCAGCTCCCTGATGCAGGGGGCGCACCACGTCGCCCAGAGATTGACGACCAGCACCTTGCCGCGGAAATCGGCGAAGCTGCGATCGGCGCCCGTGGCGTCCTGGAAGGCGACGGGCGGCGCTGGCCGCGGCGGGTCGGCCGCGATAAATTCGCCGATCGCGCCACGGAAGGCCGGCCGCTCGGCCGCCGCCACCGCACCGGCCAGCGCCGCCACCATCGCCATCACCGCCAGGAACGCCTTCATGCCCTTCCCCGTCGACCTTCGTCCTGCTTCGAGCTTCGCGCCATGACCGCCAATCCCCTGTGGGGCGGCCGCTTCGCCGCCGGCCACGCCGCGGTGATGGAGCGCATCAACGCCTCGATCGGCTTCGACCGCCGTCTCTACGCCCAGGACATCGCCGGCTCCAAGGCCCATGCGCGCATGCTGGCCGCCAAGGGGATCATCGGCGCCGACGACGCCAGGCGCATCCTCGAAGGCCTCGATGCGATCCTGGCGGAGATCGAGGGTGGCCGCTTCGAGTTCAAGATCGCGCTGGAAGACATCCACATGAACGTGGAGTCCCGCCTGACCGAGCTGATCGGGCCGGCCGCGGGGCGCCTGCATACCGCCCGCTCGCGCAACGACCAGATCGCGCTCGACGTGAAGCTGTGGGTGCGCGACGCGATCGACGGCATCGACGAGCAGGCGAAGGACCTCCAGACGGCCCTCATCGACCTGGCCGAGCCGCACGCCGCGACCGTCATGCCCGGCTACACCCATCTCCAGGCGGCCCAGCCGGTCACCTTCGGCCACCACCTGCTGGCCTATGTGGAGATGCTGGGGCGCGACCGCGGCCGGCTGGCGGACGCGCGCCGCCGGGGCAACGAATCGCCGCTGGGCGCCGCCGCGCTGGCCGGCACTTCCTTCCCGATCGACCGTCACATGACGGCGACGGCGCTGGGCTTCGACCGTCCCACCGCCAACTCGCTCGACGCCGTCTCCGACCGCGACTTCACGCTGGAGTTCCTCTCGGCGCTCTCGATCATGGCGGTGCATCTCTCGCGCTTCGCCGAGGAGATCGTGCTCTGGTGCAGCGACGGGTTCCGGTTCATCCGCCTGTCGGACGCTTACACGACCGGCAGCTCGATCATGCCGCAGAAGCGCAACCCCGACGCGGCCGAGCTGGTGCGGGCCAAGGCCGGCCGCGTGGTCGGCGCGCTGAACGCCCTGCTGATGGTGCTGAAGGGCCTGCCGCTGACCTACGGCAAGGACATGCAGGACGACAAGGAGCCGGCCTTCGAGGCGGCCGACACCATGTCGCTGGCGCTGGCCGCCATGGCCGGCATGGTGCGCGACATGACACCCGACGCCGCCACCATGCACGCCGCCACCGCGCGCGGCTTCATCACCGCCACCGACCTCGCCGACTGGCTGGTGCGCACGCTGGGCATCCCCTTCCGCGAGGCCCATCACGTGACCGGCCGCTGCGTCCGCCGGGCCGAGCAGAAGGGCTGCGGCCTGCACGAGCTGTCGCTGGACGAGCTCCGGGCCGAGCATCCGGGGATCACCACGGACGTCTACGAGGTCCTGACCGTGGAGCGGTCGGTCGCCAGCCGCACCAGCTTCGGCGGCACCGCCCCCGACAATGTGCGCGCCCAGGCCGCCGACGCGCGGCGGAGATTCCTTGCATGACGAGGTACCTCGGATGACCGCCACCCGTCTCGCCATGCTGGCCCTGGTGCTGGCGCTCGCCGCCGGGACGGCGGCCTGCGGCAAGAAATCGAGGCTCGACCCGCCCGACGGCGACAAGTCCTCGTTCCCGAAGGTCTACCCCCGTGAATGACATCGCCCCGGCCGCGGCCGGCACCCGCTCGCCCTTCGTCTACCGCGCGGGCGTGCTGCACGCCGACGGCGTCTCGCTCGCCCGCATCGCCGAGGCGGTCGCGACGCCGTGCTACGTCTACGCCCAGCGCGCGATGGAGGCGCGGTGGAAGGCGTTCGACGCGGCCTTCGCCGGCCGCCGGCACATCGTCTGCTATGCCATGAAGGCGAACGGCAACCTTGCGGTGGTGCGCACCTTCGCCGACCTCGGCTCGGGCGCCGACGTGGTGTCGGAGGGCGAGATGCGCCTCGCCATGGCGGCGGGCGTGCCGGCCGAGCGCATCGTCTTCGCCGGTGTCGGCAAGACGGCGGACGAGATGGCGGCGGCCCTGGCGGCCGGCATCTTCCAGTTCAATGTCGAATCCGAGCCCGAACTGGAGCAGCTTTCCCGCGTGGCGTCCGCGCTGGGCCGGACGGCGGCGGTCGCGCTGCGCGTCAACCCCGACGTCGATGCCGGCACCCACGCGAAGATCACCACCGGCACGGCCGAGAACAAGTTCGGCATCGAGGTCGCCGACGCCCGGCGGGTCGGCCTGCGCGCCCGGGAGCTGCCGGGCATCGACCTGGTCGGCCTGGCGATGCACATCGGCAGCCAGCTCACCACCATCGCCCCGTATCGCGCGTCCTTCGCGCGGCTGGCCGGCCTCGCCCGGACCATGGCGGCCGAGGACGGGCACGACCTCCGCCGCCTCGACCTCGGCGGCGGGCTCGGCGTCACCTACGACCGCGAGCCGCCGATCGACTTGGCCGCCTATGCCAGGGCCGCACTGGACGAGACCGCGGGCTTCCCCGGCATGCTGGTGCTGGAGCCCGGCCGCTGGATGGTGGCCGAGGCCGGCATCCTCCTGGCACGGATCGTGTACGTGAAGAAGGGTTCGCTGAAGACCTTCGTGATCCTCGACACGGGCATGAACGACCTCATCCGCCCCGCCCTCTACGAGGCGCATCATCCGATCCGACCGGTGGCCGAGCCGCGGCCGGGCGCGGTGACGGCGGCGGTCGACGTGGTCGGCCCCATCTGCGAGTCGACGGATCTCTTCGCGGCGCAGCGAATGCTGCCGCCGCTGGCCGCGGGCGAGCTCATCGCGATCGACGTGGCCGGTGCCTATGGGGCCGCGATGTCGTCGACCTACAACGGGCGGCCGCTGGTGCCCGAGGTGCTGGTGCGCGACGGAGCCTTTGCCGTGGTCCGTCCGCGCCCTAGCTATGAGGACATGATCCGATCGGATAGGCTGGCAGCATGGCAGATCCCCCATACGTGACCGGCGACCGCGCGCGCCCGCGCGGGAGCCTGCCGCAGGCCGCCCAGCGCCGGGTCCGCGTCGCGCGCCTGGCCCTGTTGTGGGAGCGGGTCTGGCCCGCCCTCTGGCCACCGGCAGGTGTCGCCGGCCTCTTCCTCGCCGTGGCGCTGCTCGATCTGCCGGCGCGCCTGCCCGGCTGGGCCCATGTCGGCCTCCTCGCCCTCTTCGCCGCCGCCTTCCTCGCCGCCCTCGTCCTCGCCGCACGTCGCCTGTCGGTGCCGGGCGTCGATGCCGCGCTGCGCCGCGTCGAGCTGGCGAGCGGCCTCGCCCACCGCCCGCTCGAGGCGCTGCGCGACCGGCCGGTCGGCACCGCCGGCGCCGACGAGGCGGCGCTGTGGGCCGCCCATCAGGCGCGCATGCGCGCGTCCACCGCGCGGCTGGCCGTCGGCGTGCCGGCCGCCGGCAGGGCCCGCCGCGACCCGCTGGCGCTGCGCGCGGCGCTGGCCCTGCTGCTGGTGATCGCGGTTGCCGCCGGGCGCAACGACGGATCCTCGCGCCTGCTGCGCGCCATGAATCCGTC
>JBFWXJ010000258.1:0-9282 GCA_050187535.1 Alphaproteobacteria bacterium
GTCCGCGTCCAGGACGCTCGGACCGTCGACCGCCTGCACCGCGAATCGCATCTCGACCACGCCGGCGATACTAGGACGGCGGATCGGCGGTGCGCAGCATTCAGAGTGCTTCGCCGCGGAAGGAGAGCGTGCGCGCCTCGACGACATGCGGCAGCGCGCGGACCGCGGCCAGCATCGCCTCGTCGATCGGCTGGTCGACCTGGACCAGGCAGATCGCGTCCTCGCCGGCACCGGTGCGCCCGAGATGGAAGGTGGCGATGTTGATGCCGGCATCGCCCAGCGCCCGGCCCAGCGCCCCGATGAAACCCGGCTTGTCGCGGTTACGCACGAACAGCATGGCGCCGGCCAGCTCGGCCTCCAGCGCCATGCCCTCGACTGCGACCAGGCGCGGCTTGTCTCCGCCGAATAGCGAGCCCGCCACCGTCAGCGTCCGCTCCTCGGTGGTGACCGCGATGCGCAGCAGCGTGTGGTAATCGGGCGTGCGCGCGCCGGTGACTTCGGTGACCTGGATGTTGCGCTCGCGTGCGATGACCGGTGCCGAGACCATGTTGACGCTCTCCAGCAGTGGCGCCAGCAGGCCGGTCAGCATCGCCGCCGTGACGGGCCGGGTGTTGATCGCGGCCGCGTCCCCCTCGTAGGCGATCTCGACCGCGGTGATCGCCGAGCTTGCGAGCTGCCCGGCGAAGCCGCCGAGCGCCGTCGCCAGCGCCATGTAGGGACGCAGAGCCGGCGCCTCTTCCGCCGAGACTGCCGGCATGTTGATGGCGTTGACGACGGCACCCGTCAGCAGGAAATCTGCCATCTGCTCGGCGACCTGCAGGGCCACGTTCTCCTGCGCCTCGGTGGTGGAGGCACCCAGATGCGGAGTCGCGATCACGTCGTCGCGGCCGAAGAGCGGGCTCTCGGTCGCCGGCTCGACCGGGAACACGTCGATGGCGGCACCGGCGACCTTGCCGGATTCGAGCGCCGCCAGCAGGTCCGCCTCGGCGATCAGGCCGCCGCGCGCGCAGTTCACGATGCGCACGCCCGGTCGCATCTTCGCGATCGCCGCCGCGTCGATGATGTTGCGCGTCGCGTCTGTCAGCGGCGTGTGCAGGGTGATGAAGTCGGCGCGCGCGAAGAGCGTGTCGAGATCGACCTTCTCCACACCCAGCGACTTCGCCCGCTCTTCAGACAGGAACGGGTCGAAGGCGACGACCTTCATGCGCAGGCCCAGCGCCCGGTCGGCGACGATCGAGCCGATGTTGCCGCAGCCGACGATGCCCAGCGTCTTGCCCGTCACCTCGACGCCGATGAAGCGCGACTTCTCCCACCGGCCGGCCTGGGTCGAGCGGTCGGCGGCGGGAAGCTGGCGGGCCAGCGCCAGCATCAGGGCGACGGCGTGCTCGGCGGTGGTGATGGAGTTGCCGAAGGGGGTGTTCATGACGACGATGCCCTTGGCCGTCGCCGCCCCGGTGTCGATGTTGTCGACGCCGATGCCCGCACGGCCGACGACCTTCAGGCGGTCGGCCACCGCCAGCACCTCGCGGGTGACCTTGGTCGCCGAGCGCACGGCCAAGCCGTCATAGCCGCCGACGATCGCACGCAGCTCCGCCGGCTTGAGGCCCGTCCTGACGTCGGCCTCGATGCCGCGCGCGCGGAAGATTTCGACGGCACGCGGCGACAGGGAATCGGCGATCAGCACCTTGGGCATGGCGCCCTCCGCTCCGAATCGATCTGAAAGGAGAAGCGGGGCGGCACATCTGCCGCCCCGGAGGGTGTCGACGGTCAGGCCGCTACGGCGCGCGAGACCTCGCCCCACGCCCAGTCGAGCCAGGGGCAGAGCGCCTCCAGGTCCGCGGTCTCGACCGTGGCGCCGCACCAGATGCGCAGCCCCGGCGGCGCGGCGCGGTGGCCGGCGATGTCCCACGCCACGCCCTCGGCCTCCAGCAGCCGGGCCATGTCCTTGATCGCCGTTTCCTGCGCCGCGCGCGGCAGGGCGGCGAAGCGGGGCTCGACGACGGTCAGGCACACCGACGTCCAGGAGCGGTAGCGCTCCTCGCGGGCGAGGAAGCCGACCCAGTGCGTGTGCTCGACCCATCGGGCGAGTGCCGCGTAGTTGCGCTGCGAGCGGGCGACGAGCCCCTTCACGCCGCCCTCGGCCTCGGCCCAGCGCAGCATGTCGAGCGCGTCCTCGACGCAGAGCATCGAGGGCGTGTTGATCGTCTCGCCCTGGAAGATGCCCTCGTTCAGCTTGCCGCCCGAGGTGAGGCGGAAGACCTTGGGCATCGGCCAGGCCGGCTTGTGCGTCTCCAGCCGCGCGACGGCACGCGGCGACAGGGCCAGCATGCCGTGCGCCGCCTCGCCGCCCAAGGCCTTCTGCCAGGACCAGGTGACGACGTCGAGCTTGTCCCAGGGCAGGTCCATGGCGAAGGCGGTCGAGGTCGCGTCGCAGATCGCCAGCCCCTCGCGGTCGGCCGGGATCCAGTCGCCGTCCGGCGCGCACACGCCCGACGAGGTCCCGTTCCAGGTGAAGACGAGGTCGCGGTCGCGGCCGACCTGGGAGAGGTCCGGCAGCTCGCCATAGGGCGCCTTGAAGACACGCAGGTCCGTGAGGCGGAGCTGCTTGGCAACATCCGCCTCCCAGGTCTCGCCGAAATTCTCCCAGACCAGCACGTCGACGCCGCGGGGGCCGAGCAGCGACCACAGCGCCATCTCGACCGCACCCGTGTCCGACGCGGGCACGATGCCGACGCGCCACCCCTCGGGGATGCCGAGCAGCCGGTGGCTGCGGTCGATGACTTCCTTCAGCTTCGCCTTGCCCGGCTTCGAGCGGTGCGAGCGGCCGAGGAGTGCCGACTTCAGGGCTTCGGGGGTCCAGCCGGGGCGCTTGGCGCAAGGGCCGGAGGAAAAGCAGGGGTTCGCGGGGCGGACCGCGGGCTTCGTCATCTCGCCTATCCCTTCCAGAATGGCAGCGCCCCGGTGGGGGGGCGTGTCCCGCCGCGGTGGCTACAGGGGCCGGGAGGGAAGGTCAAGCGTTCTGCAGATCGAGCCGGCGCTCCATCCGGTCGAGGCGCATCTCGATCCGGTCGATGCGATTGGACAGGCCGGCATACTGGCTCTCCAGCATGCCGACACGACCGGTCAGCTCCTGGAGGCGGTCGATGACGCGATCCATCTTCTCGTCGAGCCGACGGAGATAGATCAGCGTCACGTTGTCGGGCTCTCCAACCATGGGGGCAGCCTATCAGCGCTCGTCATGGCGAGATAGGTCTGTTCCGTGGATGTTCAACCGGCGCTGGCCGCCACGCGGCGGTCGCGGCGGCGGCGATACAGCAGGTCGGCCAGCAGCAGCAGGAAGGTGGCGAGGATCAGCAGCGTCGCGACGGCGGCGATGGTCGGGTCGACATGGTCCTCGATGCCGTCCCAGATGCGCTTGGGCAGGGTGTAGATCGTCCGGCTGGTCAGGAAGAGGACGATGACGATCTCGTCGAAGGAATGGGTGAAGGCGAAGAGCGCGCCCGAGAGGATGCCGGGCATGATGCCCGGCACCACCACCCAGCGCACCGTCTGCCCCATCGAGGCGCCGAGGCCGCGTGCCGCCTGCTCCTGGCGCAGGTCGAAATTGGCGAGCGACGCCGAGACGGTGATGACGACGTAGGGGATGCCGACGATGGTATGCGCGAGGATGACGCCGGCGTAGCTGTCCATCAGCCCGAGGTCGATCCAGAAGCGGTACATCGCCAGCGCCTGGACGATCGCCGGCACGATGATCGGCAACAGCATGAAGCTGCGCGCGAACTCCGATGCGCGTGACGACAGCCGCCAGCACCCGATGGCGCAGAGCGTGCCGATGACGACGGCGGCCACGGTCGACGCCGCGGCGATGACGAGGCTCTGGAACGCGGCCTGGATCCAGATTGGCTTGGTGAAGAAGGCCTCGTAGTGGCGCAGCGACAGCCCTTCCTTGGGCAAGGCCAGGTAGTGCTGGTCGGTCAGCGACACGGGAAAGATGATCGCGAGCGGCAGCACCAGATAGGCCAGCACCATCCAGGCGCCGCCCAGCACCATGCAGCGCCCGAAGCGGCCGCCGAAAGTGGTGTTCATCGGGCGCCGAACACGCGGCGCAGGTCGACGAAGCGCGCGACCAGGGCCAGCAGCAGGACGACGGCGAAGAGCAGGCTCGACGACAGCATCGTGGCCAACCCCCAGCGCAGCGTCTCCTCGAAGCTGACGCGGATGTATTCCGCCACCATCACCACCTTGCCGCCGCCGAGCAGCGCCGGGGTGATGAAGAAGCCGAGCGAGAAGATGAAGACGAGGATGGTGGCGGAGATGATGCCGGGCTTGCTCAACGGCAGGTGGACGTGCAGGAAGGCGAAGCGCGCCGAGGCACCGAGGCCGCGGGCAGCCGCCACGTAGCGCTTGTCGATGCCGCTCATGTTGGCGAAGAGCGGCAGCACGGCGAAGGGCATCATCACGTGGACCATGCCGATGACGACGCCGATCTCGTTGCGTACCAGGCGCAAGGGCGTGTCGACGATGCCGAGCGCCATCAGGCCCTGGTTGATGATGCCCTCGTTGCGCAGGAGCATCACCCAGGAGAAGGCGCGGACCAGCACGCTGAGCCAGAAGGTCAGCAGGACGCAGAACATCATCCACGAGCGCTGCCGCTCCCCCACCTCGGTCATCGCGTAGGCAACGACGTAGCCGAGCACGACGGTGATCGCGGTGGTGAGCGCGCAGATGCGCAGCGTGGTCCACCAGATGCGGTGCATCAGCGGCCGAGTCAGCAGCTCCTCGTAGTTCTGCAGGCCGACCACGGGCTCGGACACGCTGAGCCACAGCACCCGGGTGAGGGGCCACACACAGAAGACCAGCAGCAGGAGGACGGCGGGCGCCACCAGCAGCCAATAGCCGCGGCGCTCGGCGGTCAGCATGGAGGTGCCGTCACGTCTCGCGCACCACGACCGAGGCGGCCGGCGTCCAGCCGAGCCACAGCTTGCCGCCGATCGCGGGCTCGACCGGGCATTCCCATGCCGGCACGGTCGCCGTCAGCGTGCCCGCGACCTCGGTGGCCACCTGCAGGTGGTAGCTGGTGCCGTGGTAGTTGAAGGCCGTCACGGTGCCCGGCAGCGCGTTGGCGAGATCCGGCCGCTCGGCCGCGACCTGCATCTTCTCCGGCCGGAGCGCCACCACCACCGCGTCGCCGACGGTTGCGGGATCGGGCCGGCCGGCCTGCGCCAGCTCCGTCCCGCCGACGGTGTAGCGGAAGGAGTCGTGCGTCGTCGCGCGGACCGTGCCGCGGATGAAATTGCTCTTGCCGAGAAAGTCGGCCACGAACCGCGTCGCCGGCTTCTCGTAGAGCGTCCTGGGGTCGCCCTGCTGCTCGATGCGGCCGTCGCGCAGGATGAGGATGTCGTCCGACATGGACAAGGCCTCCTCCTGGTCGTGGGTGACGTAGACGAAGGTGGTGCCGAGGCGGCGGTGCAGCTCCTTCAGCTCCCACTGCAGGTCGCCGCGCAGCTTCTTGTCGAGCGCCGACAGGGGTTCGTCGAGCAGCAGGATGTCGGGGCGGAAGACGAGCGCACGGGCCAGCGCGACCCGCTGCTGCTGGCCGCCCGAGAGCTGCGTCGGCAGGCGGCGCGCGAGATGGCCCATCTGCACGAGGCCCAGCGCCTCGGCGACGCGCTCGGCAGCCGCGGCCTTGCCGATGCCGCGGGCCCGCAGCGGGAACCAGACGTTGTCCTCGACCGTCATGTGCGGGAAGAGGGCGTAGCCCTGGAACACCATGCCGAAGTTGCGCTTGTCCGGCGGCAACGCCGTGATCACGCGCTGGTCGAGCAGGATGTCGCCCGTGGTCGGCTGCACGAAGCCGGCGATCGCCATCAGCAGCGTCGTCTTGCCGGAGCCGGACGGCCCCAGCAGCGTGACGAAGCGGCCGCGCTCGATGGTGAAGCTGACGTCGCGGACGGCGGCGAGGCTGCCGTAGAGCTTGGTGAAGCCGACGACGGCGAGGGAATGCGGCAGGCCCCCCGTGGCTTGTCCGGTCATGCGTCGCCCCCGCTCGCCGCGGGCAGCCGCCGCGCACCGTCCAGGAACAGGTCGACGGCGGTCTCGATCGTCCGTTCCAGCGGGATGCGCCCGTCCAGCCGCAGCACCCATTCGCGGATCGCGAGATAGAAGATCGAGGCGTGCAGGTTCCACGCGACCTCGAACTCGAGGTCGGTCAGCTCGGACAGCAGCGGGGCGGCGCCGGTGCCGCCGCGGATCTCGTTCACCAGCCAGGGGAAGATGCGCTCCTGCACCACGTCATGGTTGCGCTTGTGCAGGTCGCGGCCGGAGAGCGCCGCATAGAGGAAGATGCGCGTCCACTCCGCGGTCAGCACGGCGCGGAAGTACTCGGAATAGAAGCGCACGATCTTCTGCCGCGCCGACAGGGCGGGGTCGTCGAAGATCAGCTCCCACTCCGGCTTCCAGCGGCTCTCGAACAGGTAGGCGTAGACCTCGGCGATCAGTTCGTCCTTGGAGCGGAAGTAATGGTAGAAGAGCGACTGGCTGATGCCGATATGGCGCGCCAGCACGCGCGTGCCGCCATGGAACCCATGGGCGGCGAAGTAGCGTGCCGAGCTCTCGATGATCTGCCGCCGCCGGCGGTCGTGGCCGAGGCGGAGATGACGCCGGGCCTTCGCGGCGGCGCGGCGCGGGCGTGCCGGCGCGGGCCGCGGCCGCTGCGCGGCGCGATCCGGGTCGACGGCGGCCGTCGGCATCCGTCAGGCGCCGGCGAAGGCGCGGCCGCCGGGCGGCTCGTCGGCGCCGTCGGGCACGAAGTTGGCGGCGATGAAGCGCTGGCGGTTGGCCCAGCGCGAGCGGCCCGCCAGCCACAGGGCCGCGTTGCGCGCCATGATCGGCCAGTCGCTGAAGGTGCCGTAGACGTAGGAGATGAACTGCACGCGGTCGACGACCGGCCGCTCGCGGCTCTCCCAGTTCGTCAGCGCCTGGTCGAGCGGCACGCCGGGCAGGCTGACATGGTGGGCGAGGCTCAGCCCGTCCATCATCGCCGTGCCGCCGCCCTGGCCGAGATTGGGCGCCATGGCGTGGGCCGCGTCGCCGATCAGCACCACCTTGCCCTTCGACCAGCGCTCCAGCTTGACCTCGGCGAAGGGCGCCCAGGCGAGCGGGTCGCGGATGCGGTCGATGACGTGGCGGATATAGGGGAAGTCGGCCGACCAGCTTTCGAGATCGGGCGGCTCCTGCACGCCGACCTTGTCCTTGTCCAAGGTCATCAGCGCCAGGTAGGTCTCGGTCGACGAGATCGGCGCGTAGAAGACGCGGCGCATGCCGGTCCAGTACTCGGCGTAGGTATCGGCCGGCACGTCCGCATCGTCGGGCAGGCGCGGCACGATCGCCCGCACGGCGCCGCCGCGCAGCGAGCGCTTGCGGCCGGGGATGCGAAGCGATTCGCGCACCGGCGAGCCGACGCCGTCGGCGCCGATAACGAGGTCGGCCGCAAGGCGGCTGCCGTCCTCCAGCACCAGGGCGCCGCCCGGGTCCGCCTCCTTGACGCGCGATGACAGGCGGAGCTCGACGCCGTGGCGCACCGCGACGTCGAGCAGCGCCTGCACCAGCACCTCGCGGGCCAGCACGTAGATGCGCTGGCCGGAATCCTTGGGCCAGTGGGCGACGGCGATCACCTTGTTGTGGTGATTGCGCGTCTCGCGCCAGTAGAAGCGGTAGCCGTCGGCGAGCGCGATGTCCTTGGCGCCGACCGCCTCCAGCACGCGGATGCCGTTCTCGGCGATGTAGATGCCCGATCCGGTCGCCCGGATCTGCGCCGCGCGCTCGTGGACGCGCACGCTCCAGCCGCGCTGGGCGAGCGCCACCGCGGCGGTCAGGCCGCCGAGACCGGCTCCGGCGATCTCGGCGTGCCTGCGACCTTCCCGATGCTGCATGCTGTCGCTTGCGTCTCTCGTGTCGTCGATGGCTGCGGTCGCGGGGGATCAGCCCGAGAGCGCGTCCAGCCACATCTCGCGGGCGACGGCGTCGTTGGTCAGGTTGCCGCGCCCGCTCGGCTCCTCGTACCAGAAGGGATTGTGCTCGACCTGGACGGCCGACGCGGCCGGCTGGCCGGGGTCGAACATCTTGAGGTCGTCCGGAACCATCGCGGCGGCGGCCGGATTGACCGGGCCGCTGCCCATGGCGCGCAGCAGCGCCACCTGGCCTTCCGGGTTCTGGGTGGACGCGAGGAAGCGCATCGCCGCTTCCCGGCCGGCCGGGTTCTTCTTCGGCACGTTCCACATGGAGTAGCTGAGCAGCCCCTCGTTCCAGGTCCAGGTCAGCCGGCCGCCGGATTCCTTGTGCAGGATGGTGGCCCGCGTGTGCCAGAGGTTGCCCATCACCACCTCGCCCTGGTGGAACATGTCCTGGCTCTGCGAGCCGGAGTTCCAGGCGATGAGGTTCGACTTCAGCTCGCGGATCTTCGCGACGACGAGCTTCATGTCGATCGGATAGACCTGATCCTTGGGCTTGCCGGCGGCCAGCATGACCGATTCCAGCATGCCGTCCGGCTGCTTGCGCATGGTGCGCATGCCCGGGAACTTGGCCACGTCCCAGAAGTCGCGCCACGTCTTCGGCTCGGCCGGCAGCTTCGCCTTGTTGTAGGTGAGCACGTAGGAAAGGATGTAGCTGGCCGACCCGTACTCGAAGGCGCCCTTGGGCGGCAGCTTGGCCTTGTCGACGATGGTGTAGTCGACGGCCTCGATCGCGTTCTGCTTGGCCAGGACCAGGGTCTTGGCGGTGTCCATGTCGCAGACGTCCCAGACGACGGCGCCCGCATCGACCATCGCCTTGACCTTCGACGGCAGGGGGCCGGTGCCGTCGATCACCACCTTCAGGCCGGTCGCCTTCTCGAAGGGCACGCCCAGGAAGTTGTAGTAGGCGTCGCGCGCCGGCCCGCCCCAGTTGGCCAGCACCAGCTCCTTGGCCGCGGCCCGCGCCTCGCGGCCGCCCAGCGTGGCGGCGGCCGGCACGAGGCCGAGGAAGGTGGCGGCCATCAGGAAGGTGCGGCGGTCGATCTCGCCCTTGGCCAGCCGGTCGGCGGCGATCTCCAGGCAGTCGCGACCGAACTCGCTCGCCCCCGCCTCTTCGATCTCGGGATAGAGATCCTTCTCGTAGAGGGTCTTGGTCAGGCTCATGTCGGCTCCCCGTTCGTATTGCCCGAAAATTGGACAGTAATTGCCTCGGACGAAGTCATGACGCCTTCGGCCGAGCATTCGCCGAACGCTGCGGCCATTGCCGCTCGAC
>JBFWXJ010000259.1:0-9235 GCA_050187535.1 Alphaproteobacteria bacterium
GACCTTCGATCGTGACGGGCATCAGCCGCTTGCGCACGAGGCCGCGATACTTGGTCCGGGCCGTCAGCTCCTGGCCCATGTAGCAGCCCTTCTTCCAATCGACGCCGTTCAGTTCGTCGAAGCCCGTTTCGAGGAGGATCGCCTTCTCGACCGGCAGGTCGCGGCTTCCGTCGGGCACGCCGAGGCCGAGGCGCAGCCGGTCGTAGTCGGCGAAGCTGCCCGCCGCGAAGCCGGGAATAGCGTCCGCAGTCGCCGGCAGGATCGCCCGCAGGCCGAGGGCGGGCAGCCGCGGATCGACGAAGGCGACGCCGTCGCCGAGCGGCGCCGCGGCCCCCGCCTCCTCCGGCAGGCCGAGCGCGGTCGCTGCGCCGGGGCCGATCAGCGCCGAGACGCGCCAGTCCCCGGCGGCATCGGCGAGCGTCACCTTCGAGCGCAGCCGATACAGGGACAGACGCTTCAGGAGGTCCTGGCGGCGCGCCGCCTCGACGTCGAGCAGCAGCGTCTCGCCCTGTTCGACGATGAAGAGGTCGTGCAGGTAGCGACCCTGCGGCGTCAGGAAGGCGGCGTGGATCGCGCGGCCCGGCCCGGCCCGCTCGACGTCGTTGGACACCAGTCCCTGCAGGAAGGCGCGGCGATCGGGTCCGCTGACTGTCAGGACGGCGCGGGATTCGAGGGGTACCTGGAGCCGCTCGGACATGATCGGTCACCGCTGCGATTGAGGGTCAGACGTAGGCGCTGCCGGCCTCGTCGGCAAGGCGAGCCGGTTCTGGCGGCGATGCGCGCCGGCAGCGTATAAGGCTTTTCCCATGTTGCCGGCCGCCCTCAGCCCAGCCACGCCGTCCTGCCCATGAGCGGCCTGCTCTTCGTCACCGCCACCCGGATCGGCGACGCCATCCTGTCGACCGGCGTCCTCGGCCGCTTCACGGCCTGCTGGCCCGACGCGCCGGTGACGGTCGCCTGCGGGCCGGTGGCCGCACCCCTGTTCGCGCACCTGCCCGGGCTGGAGCGGGTCCACGTCATGGCCAAGCGGCCGCGGGGCGGACACTGGCTCGACCTGTGGCGGGCGGCCGTCGGCCGCCGGTGGGACGCCGTCGTCGACCTGCGCGGCTCGGTGCTGGCGTGGCTGCTCGCCGCCCGCACCCGCCGCGTCCGCCGTCGCTGGCGTCTGGCCGACGACCGCCACCGCGTCGTCGAACTGGCCGCCGCCTTCGGCTTCGCGCCGCCGCCCGCTCCCCGTCTCTGGCTGGGCGAGGCGGACCGTGCCGCGGCGCAGCGCCTGCTGCCGCCGGGCGACCCGGTTCTGGCGATCGGCCCGACCGCCAACTGGGCGGGCAAGGAGTGGCGCGCGGAGCGGTTCGCCGAACTGGCACGCCGCCTGACGTCGCCCGGCGGCCCGCTGCCCGGTGCCCGGGTCGCCGTCCTGGCGGCCGCCGCCGAGCGCGGGCGGGCGCAGCCCGTGCTCGACGCGCTGGCGCCCGACCGGCGGATCGACTTGGTTGGGGAAGACCTCCTGACCGCGGCCGCCTGCCTCGAACGCGCGGCTCTCTTCGTCGGCAACGACACCGGGCTGATGCACCTCGCAGCCGCCGCGGGAGCGCCGACGCTCGGCCTCTTCGGGCCCAGCGACGAGCGTCACTATGCCCCCTGGGGCGAGCGCACGGCGGTCGTGCGCACACCGCAATCGGCCGCCGCGCTGGTCGGCACCCCGGGTTTCGACCACCGCACCACCGGCACGCTGATGGACGGGCTCTCCGTCGAATCCGTCGAGGCCGCGGCGACGGCGCTCGCCCGGCGCCCGGCCGGAGCAGCCGCATGAGCCGCGTCACCGCGCTGGTCGTGGCGCGCAACGAGGCGGCCCAGCTCGGCGACTGCCTGGCGCCGCTCTCCTTCGCCGACGAGATCGTGGTCGTCCTCGACCGCACGACCGACAGCTCGCACGAGATCGCGCTGCGCTTCGACGCGCGCGTCGTCCAGGGCGAGTGGGAACGCGAAGGCGACCGGCGCAACGCCGGCATCGCCGCCTGCACCGGCCCGTGGATCGTCGAAGTGGATGCCGACGAGCGCGTGAGCCCGGCGCTGGCGACGGAGATCCGCTACGTCACCGCGGTCTCGCCCTTCGCCTGGCACGAAATCCCGGTCGACAACTATGTCGGCAGCCGTCTGGTGCGCAATGGCTGGGGCGGCTCGTTCGGCAAGGCGGCCTATCCGGGTCTCTTCCGCAAGGGTGCCAAGATCTGGGGGCCGCAGCGCGTCCATCCGCGCCTGGAGCTGGCGCTGGAGAAGGGGCCGCGCCTGACGAGCCCGATGATCCACCATGTCGACCGCAACCTGTCGGACATGCTGCGCCGGCTCGACCGCTACACCACGCTGCGCGCCGCCGACCTGCGCGACGCCGGCGACGCGGGCAAGCTCGCGACCAATGTCCGCCGGGTCGTGACGCGCTTCTGGCACTGCTACGTCAGGCGCAAAGGGTTCCGCGAAGGCGGATACGGCCTGGCGATCGCCATCTTCGCCGGCCTCTATCCCCTGCTGTCGCATCTCAAGGCCACCCTGGAGGACGAGTGACGGCGCCGGGCGAGCTGCGCCTCCTCCAGGCGATGGGCGGTGCCCGGCACGGCGGGGCGGAGGCGTTCTTCGTCCGCCTCGCGGGCGCCCTGCACCGCGCCGGCCTGCCGCAGCGCGTCGTCATCCGCCGCAATGGCGAGCGTGCGGCCGCCCTGCGCGCCCAGGGCGTCGAGCCGGTCGAGCTGCCCTTCGGCGGCTGGCTCGACCTGCGCACCGGTGCGGCCCTGCGCCGGCTGGCGGCGGCGTGGAAGCCGCAGGTGATCCTCGGCTGGATGAACCGGGCGTCCTCGGTGCTGCCGCGCGGGCCCTTCGTGCGCGTCGGGCGTCTCGGCGGCTACTACGACCTCAAGTATTACGGCCGCTGCCAGCACCTGATCGGCAACACCCGCGACATCGTCGACTACGTCGTGCGTGCCGGCTGGCCGGCGGAGCGCGCCCACTACCTGCCGAACTTCGTCGATGCGGCGCCGGCCGCCCCCGCCGATCGCCGGCTCCTCGACACACCGACCGACGCGCCGGTGGTGCTGGCGGCGGGCAGGCTGCACATGAACAAGGGCTTCGACGTGCTGCTGGAGGCGCTCGCCCAGGTACCGGACGCCATCCTGTGGCTGGCCGGCGACGGGCCCGAGCGCGAGCTGCTGGCGCGTCGCGCGGCGTCGCTGGGCGTCGTCCCACGCGTGCGCATGCTGGGCTGGCGCGACGACATGCCGGCGCTCTACGCGGCGGCCGACATGCTCGCCTGCCCGTCGCGGCACGAGCCGCTCGGCAACGTCGTGATCGAGGCCTGGGCGCACGGCCTGCCGGTGGTGGCGGCCACCAGCCCCGGCCCCGCCGCACTGATCCGCGACGGCGAGACGGGGCTGCTGGTCCCGGTCGACGACGCCGACCGGCTGGCGGCCGCACTCCGCCGCGCGCTGGGCGATCCTGCCCTGCGTGCGCGGCTGGCCGAGGCCGGGCGAGCCGAGCATCACGAGAGCTTCACCGAGCATGCGGTCGTCGGCCGCTACCTCGACTTCTTCGCCCGGGTGGCCGCCTGATGTGCGGCATCGCCGGCATGATGACCGTCAACGGCGCGCCGCCGCCGGCCGCGTTGATGGACGCCTTCCTGGCAGCCCTCGCCCATCGCGGGCCGGACGGCGAGGGCCGCCACGTCTCGGGCGACGTCGGCATGGTGCAGACGCGGCTCGCCATCATCGACCTCGCGACCGGCGACCAGCCGCTCTACGAGCCGGGCGGGGCGGCGCTGGTCGCCAACGGCGAGATCTACAACTACATCGAGCTGCGCGCCGAGCTGCCGGGCGTCCGGATCGCGACCGGATCCGATTGCGAGCTGCCGCTGCACCTCTACCGCCGCGAGGGAACGACGTTTGCGGGGCGGCTGCGCGGCATGTACGCGATCGCCCTGCACGACCCGCAGGCGCGCCGCCTGGTGCTGGCGCGCGACCCCTTCGGCATCAAGCCGCTCTACTACGCCGAGACGCCGCGCGGCCTCGCCTTCGCGTCCGAGCCCCATGTCCTGGTCGCCGCCGGGATCGTCACCGCCGAGATCGACGAGGACGCGCGGGCCGAGCTGCTGCAGCTCCAGTTCACCACCGGCACCCGGACCATCTTCCGGGGCATCAGCCGGCTGGCGCCGGGCGAGACGCTGGTCGTCGCCGGCGGCCGCATCGTCGAGCGCCACCGCCACCCCGCCCTGCCGGACGGCCCGCCCGTGGCGTGGGACGAGGCGCTGGCCGTCGCCCGCCTCGACCAGGTGCTGGAAGAGAGCGTGCGGCTGCACCAGCGCGCGGACGTGCCCTACGGCCTCTTCCTGTCGGGCGGCGTCGATTCGACCGCGGTGCTGGCGATGATGGCGCGGCTGAACGAGAGGCCGGTGCGCGCCTTCACCATCGGCTTTCCCGGCACCGGCGTCGCCGACGAGCGCGAGGCCGCACGCAAGGCGGCGGCCGCGACCGGCGCCGAGCATGTCGAGGTCGAGTTCGACGAGGCTGACTTCTGGCGCCTGTTGCCCGCCGTCGCCGCCGCGATGGACGATCCGGCCGCCGACTACGCCACGCTGCCGACCTTCAAGCTGGCCGCCGTCGCCGGCGAGGAGCTGAAGGTCGTGCTGTCCGGCGAGGGCGGCGACGAGCTGTTCGCCGGCTACGGCCGCTACCGCAGCGCCGTGCGCCCCTGGTGGCTGGGCGGCAGGCTGCCGCGCGCCCACGGCATCTTCGACCGGATCAAGGTGCTGCGCACCGACGTCAGCGGCTGGCGCGACGGCATCGCCGCCGCCGAGATGGCCGAAGGCGGGCGCGGCCGCTCGCGCCTGCAGACCGCCCAGGCGACGGACTGCGCCGACTGGCTGCCCAACGACCTCCTGACCAAGCTCGACCGCTGCCTGATGGCCCACGGCGTCGAGGGCCGCACGCCGTTCGTCGACCCGGGCGTGGCGGCCTTCGCCTTCGCGCTGCCGGACACGCTCAAGATCCGCGACGGCCGCGGCAAGCACCTGCTGCGGCGGTGGCTCGCCGGCACGCTGCCGGCGGCCGACCCCTTCGCGCGCAAGCGCGGCTTCACCGTGCCCGTGGCCCAATGGATCCGCGGCCGCGGCGACAAGCTGGGGCCGCTGGTCGCCGCCCATCCGGCGATCGCGCCGCTGGCCGACCCCGCGGCCGTCGCCGCGCTCTTCCGCACCGAGGGCAAGCACGCCGGCTTCGCGGCCTGGACGCTGCTCTTCTATGCGCTCTGGCATGGCCGCCATATCCTCGGGCGGCCGCTTGCCGACGACACCTTCGCCGCGCTCGCCGGCTGAACCATCCGGGAGAGCCCCATGCCCGAGACCTTCGACCTCGTCGTCACCGGCGGCGAGACCTTCACGCCCTCCGGCGCCCTGCGGACCGACGTCGGCATCAGGGGCGGGCGCATCGCCGCGATCGGCGACCTGGCCACCGCCTCCGCAGCCGAGCGCATCGACGCGCGCGGGCTGACCGTGCTGCCGGGCGTCATCGACACGCAGGTGCATTTCCGCGAACCGGGAGCCGAGCACAAGGAGGACCTGGCGACCGGCACCGCCGGCGCGGCCTTGGGCGGGGTCACCGCCATCTTCGAGATGCCGAACACCAACCCGCTGACGCTCTCGGCCGACGACCTGGCGGAGAAGCTGCGGCGGGCGGCCGGCCGCACCTGCGTCGACCACGCATTCTTCATGGGTGGCAGTGCCGCCAACGCCGACCGCCTGCGCGAGCTGGAGCGGCTGCCCGGCTGCAGCGGCGTCAAGGTCTTCATGGGCAGCTCGACCGGCAACCTGCTGGTCGAGGACGACGGCACGCTCGCCCGCATTCTCGCCAACGGCGTCCGCCGCATGGCGGTCCATGCCGAGGACGAGGCGCGCCTCAAGGAACGCAAGCACCTCGTCGCCGGCGGCGCGCCCCCGACCATGCACCCGGAATGGCGCGACGTGGAGACCGCGGTGCTGGCGACGAAACGCCTGATCGGTCTCGCCCGCGCCGCGCGCCGGAAGGTGCATGTCCTGCACATCACGACGGCCGACGAGATGGCGTTCCTCGCCGGGCACAAGGACCTGGCGACGGTCGAGACGACGCCGCAGCACCTGACCCTGGCCGCGCCGGAGTGCTACGAGCGCCTCGGCACCTATGCCCAGATGAACCCGCCGATCCGCGACGCGCGGCATCGCGAGGGCCTGTGGCGGGCGATCGCCGACGGCGTCGTCGACGTCATCGGCTCCGATCACGCGCCGCACACGCGCGCCGAGAAGGACAAACCCTATCCCGAGAGCCCGTCGGGCATGCCCGGCGTTCAGACGCTGCTGCCGCTGCTGCTCGACCATGTCGCGGCCGGGCGGCTGACGCTGCAGCGCCTCGTCGACCTGACCAGCGCCGGGCCGCAGCGCATCTACGACATCGCCGGCAAGGGCCGTATCGCCCTCGGCTATGACGGCGACCTCACGATCGTCGACCTCAAGGCCAGGCGGCGGATCGAGAATTCGTGGATCGCCAGCCGCTCCGGCTGGACGCCCTTCGACGGCATGCAGGTGACGGGCTGGCCGGTCGCCACCGTCGTCCGCGGCCATGTGGTGATGCGCGACGACACGCTGCTCGGCGAGCCGGTCGGGGCGCCCGTGCGCTTCGCCGACTGCCTGCCGTGAGCACGACGCCGGCGGCCTGCGACGTCGTCTTCTACCACCAGTGGATGGAAGCCCATCCGCTGGCGCCGTCCCTCTCGCCGGCGGCGAACGCGGTGCATCCCGCCTTCATGACCAGGATCGCCGTCGCGTTCGCCCGGCGCCATGCGCCGGGCGGGCGCGTCTGCATCGTCACCGACGATCCCGCCCGCTTCGGCGGCGGCTTCGCCGACGTCGTGTTCGAGCAGCGGCCGGCCGTCGACCCGGGCGCGGTCGCGCTCGATCGGGCGCGCGCCTACCGCGATTTCGTGGCCGCGCGCGTCGGTACGCCCGGCGGCGCGCTCTTCATCGACACGGACGCGCTGGTGCTGCGCGACCCCGCACCGCTCTTCGCGGGCGGGTTCGACGTCGCGCTCACCTACCAGCAAGGGTCCGTCGCCACCCGGCCGGAGGCGCTCGACCACTGGGGCCTGCCGACGGACGGTCGGCTCTCGGCGATCAACGGCGGGGTCATGGCGGCTCGCTACACGCCGGCGGCCGTCGCCTTCCACGACGCCACGCTCGCCCGGTTCGCGGCCATCGTCGCGGAGGGCGAGCGCTTCCTCGACCACGGGCGCAACACCTTCAAGGTCGTCGGCCGCGAGGACGCGGCCGGCGCCCACCGCATCGCCGACGTGCGGATCTGGGGCGGCCACCAGTTCGCGCTGACGTCGCTCCTGTCCGATGCGCTGTTCGGCGAGTTCCACGCCGAGTCCATGGTCGGCGATGCCCACGTCCTGCTGCTGCCCGACGACGCGTGGAACTATTCCCCGCCGCCCGGCCGCCTCGGCATGGACATGCTGGACGGCCGGTGGATCCTGCACCTCAAGGGCACCCGCAAGACCCAGCTCGCGCCCATCGCCGCCTGGTTCGGGATCGGCTGAGCCCGAAGGCCCTAACCCGGATAGGGGCATTCGCGGCGGCCGCAGCCGCGCGGGTTGCGGGCGGGCACGTAGGCGCCGCAGCCCGGGCACGCGACGAGATCCTCGACCGCCTCCTTCGGCGGCGGCCTCGGCGCGTCGCGTCGGCGCGGGGTCCGGTCGCCGGCGTCCCGCGCCGCGGCCATCTGGCCGATCCAGCGGAACGCGACCCATACGGCCACGACGATCGCGACCAGCGTCAGAAGCTTGGAGAGGCTGAACCCGAACATCGCCCTACAATCCCCAGCGCGCCCAGGTGGCGCGCTCCTCGGCGGCCGCGAGCGCACGGCCGACCCAGTCCGCGGGGTCGGCGGCAAGCCCGATGCGGGGCCAGCGCCGCCGACGCTCCGGGTTGACGATGGGCAGGCGGACCCCCTCGCCGAAGCGGGCACGCATGGTCCGCCTCAGCTCGCCGATGCCGTCCACGAGACCCAGTTCCAGCGCCTTCTCGCCGACCCAGACCTCGCCCGAGAAGAGCGCCGCAGGGTCGCCCTTCAGGCGCTCGCCCCGGCGCGCGCGGACCCATTGGGCGAAGGCCGCATGCAGGTCCGCCTGGATGGCGGAGAGGCGGGCCACGTCCTCGGGCTTCTCCGGCAGGAACGGGTCCCACAGCGACTTGCGCTCGCCCGCCGTGTGGATGCGTCGCTCCACGCCCAGGCGGCGCAGCGCCTCGGGGAATCCGAAGGCGGCCGCGATGACGCCGATCGAGCCGACGAGGCTGACCTCGGTCGCGTAGACCTCGTCGCCGGCGGCCGCCAGCCAGTAGCCGCCGGACGCCGCCACGTCCTCGACGAAGGCCAGCACGGGCAGCCCCTTGGCGGCCGAGAGGTCACGGATGCGGCCGGCGATGAGGGCCGACTGCGCGGCGGCGCCGCCGGGGGAATTGATGAGCAGCGCCACCGCCTTGGCGCCGGGCCAGCCGAAGGCGCGGTCGAGATGGGCGACGAGCGCCGACAGGGTCAGGCCTTCGCGGCCGGGCCCGCCGCCGCCGATGACGCCCTGCAGACGCACCACCGGCACCACCGGCGGCCGCGGCATGCCCAGGCGCAACGCGAGACGGTCGACCCACATGGCGATGCCGCGCGCCTTCCCCGGCCTCAGAGCGGCAGGGCCGAGGCCGAGCGCAGCACCGCCGTCGCCGCCGGGGTGTAGCCGCCGTCCGGCCGGTGCAGGACGATGCCGGGCAACAGCCGCAGCGGGCCGCCGGCGTCGCGCCGGCCCTGCACGATCACCCGCACGGCGGGCTTCTCCGGCGCCGGCCACAGCGGCAGCACGGCGATGTCGCCGAGGCGGCCGGCCAGCAGCGCCAGCAGCGCGTCCATCCGGTCGGCGCGGTGGATGAAGGTGACGATGCCGTTCTGCTTGGCCATCAGCAGGGCGAAGCGCACCCAGGCGGCGAGATCGGCCTCGCCCTCCACGGTGGCGGTCGCCTTGCCGGCATAGGGCGAGGCGTCGGCGCGGCCGGCCTCCATGTAGGGCGGGTTCGCCATGACATGCGAGAAGCTGGACGGCGCCAGCCGCGGCGGCGGCCGCTGCAGGTCGCCGATGATGATGGAGACGCGGTCGTCGAGGCCGTTCTGGTCGATGT
>JBFWXJ010000260.1:0-9207 GCA_050187535.1 Alphaproteobacteria bacterium
TCTTCCGATCTGATGGGCTCGTCGTTCTCGACCTATCCCGGCTGGTGGCCGGAAACATGATCAGCCTCCAGCTCGCCGACTACGGCGCGGAAGTCATCAAGATCGAGGACCCGAAGAAGGGGGATCCCCTGCGCGACTGGCGCACAAAGGGGATCGGCGCGCACTGGAAGGTGTATGCGCGCAACAAGAAGAGCCTGACGCTCAACCTGCGCGACGACGCGGGCAAGGATCTGCTGAAGCGTCTCGTCGCCGGCGCCGACGTGATGATCGAGAACTATCGGCCCGGCACGTTGGAGGAGATGGGCCTCGGGCCCGATGTGCTGCAAGCGATCAACCGACGGCTGATCCTGGTGCGCGTCTCGGGATGGGGGCAGGACGGGCCCTATCGGGACCGTCCCGGTTTCGGCAGCCTCGTCGAAGGTGTCTCCGGGTTCGCGGCGAAGAACGGCTTCCCGGACCGCCCCCCGGTGCTGCCGCCGCTGGCCATGGCCGACATGATCGCCGGTCTCTATGGCGCCTATGCAGTGATGGTGGCGCTGCGCCACCGCGATGCGACGGGCGAGGGACAGGTGATCGACCTGCCGCTGCTCGACCCCATCTTCTCGATCCTCGGTCCCGAGGCTGCGAACTGGAAGATCACCGGCCAGCGTCCGCAGCGCACCGGCAGTCAGTCGAAGACGGCCTCGCCGCGCAATGCCTTCCGGACGCGCGACGGTCGATGGATCGCGATCTCCGCCTCCATCCAGTCCATGGCGGAGCGCGTCTACCGGGCCGTCGGGCGGCCGGACATGAACAGCGACCCGCGATTCAGCACCAATGACGAGCGCATCAAGGATCCCGACGCGTCAGAGGCGCCGATCCGGGAGTTCATCGCGTCTCGCGACTTCGCCGACGTGATGGCGCATTTCGCGAAGCACGAGGTCACCGCCGCGCCGATTTACGACATCGATCAGTTCCTGGAAGACCCCCACGTGAAAGCCCGGCAGATCGTGGTGGAGCTTCCGGACGACGAGATGGGCGCGGTGCCGATGCACAACGTCGTGCCCCGTCTCTCCGCGTCGCCCGGCGCCATCCGCTCGCCGGCGCCGAAGCTCGGCCAGCACACGGCCGAGATATTGGCCCGCGTCGGGGTCGACGAGGCTGCACTTGCGGAATTGAAGAGCGCGGGCGTCGTCTGACGCAGAAAGGAGGCGGCCCGAAGGCCGCCTCCATCCGTCGCCGCGCGCAGGTGGGTCAGTTCGTGCGCGTCGTCGGCGGGTTCGCGGTGCCAGGATCGTTCGTTCGCATGCCGCCCTGCTCGGCGGCGCCGGGTCGGCTCTGGACCGGCGCATTGCCCTGCGAAGGCATGCCGGTCGTCGTCGACCCAGGAGGCGAGTTCGGCATCGGCGGCTGGGCCTGCATCGCCGCACCCGGCGGCGTGATCCGCGTACCCGTCGCCGGCGTGCCGGCGCCCGGATCGTTGGTGCGCTCGCCGCCCTGCTCGGCCGCGCCGGAACGCGACTGCTGCGGGGTATTCATCTGCGATGGGGTCGGCGGGACCGCACCCGTCGTGGTGCTCGGCATCGGCACCCTGCCCGAACTGCCGTCCGGCTGCCCCATCGTCGCCGTGGGCGGCGTCTTGGTGCCGGGGTCGTTGGCACGCATGCCGCCCTGCTCGGTGGCTCCCGGCCGGCTCTGCGTGGGGGCGTTCGGCTGGGTCGCCTGGGCCATCTCCACCACCCCGCGCCCCGCATCGGCCGCCATCGCCGGCGTCAAGGAAAGCGCGATCGCAGCGCAGGTCGCCATCAGGACATTCCTGGTCATCAGAACCTCTCACTCAGTTGGCCGGGAAGCATGCGGCACCGTGCGGCGCTTCCGATCCTTCCCTCGGAGGTTCCAACACTTCTTCCGGCCGGTTGTTCCCGGCCTCACTCGAAAGGCGAGCGTGTTCGCTTCACGCTTTCGCGAGCTTTCATTGTCGCCCACCAGGCGGCGATGCGCGCGTGCCGACCGATCATCGCGCCGCCCTCCGGTGCCATCGCGAAATAGGCAATCATCGGCACGGCGTGCAGGTCGGCGAGCGTGAGGGTGGGACCCGAGAGCCACGATCCGCCTTCGCCGATCGCCTCGAGAGCGGAGAGGCAGGTCTCCGCCATGCGCAGCGCCGCCGCGATCCGGCCCTCGTCGGCCGGATGGCCCTGTGCCGGGCGGCGCACGCGCTCGACGAACACGTCCCAGACGAGCGCGCGGTAGGCATAGCCGTCGAGCACCGAGAGCGCCTGGTTCATGCGCGCGCGCGGCCGCGGCTCCGCCGGCTGCAGCGGCGGGCCCGGGAACGCCTCGTCGATGTAGCGCATGATCGCACCCGCCTCGTAGAGGGCGAAGTCGCCATGGGAGAAGGCGGGGATGCGCCCGAACGGATGGCGCGCGAGATGCTCGGGCGGCGGCCCGCCGGGCGCGAAGACGTCGACCTCCACCAGGTCGTAAGGAACGCCCTTCTCCTCCAGCGTCAGCCGGACCGTCCGGACGTAGACGCTGTAGGCCGCTCCATGAACGATCGGACGACCGCTCATGCGGTCGGCGGCGGCCAATCGAAGATGCCGGCGCCGGTGGCGTCCGACGGGGTGACGAGACCGGCCGGCAGCACCGGATTGAGCCCCCTCAGGCCGGCCGGATCGAGTGCCGCGACGGCCTGCGCCCGACCGATGAAGCGGTCGGATTCGGCAGCGTCGATCCGCCCGCCCGTGAGGCTGCGGAACTTCTCCACATAGTCCGGCCATGTCCAGGGGGCCGCCCCGTTCGGGTGCGCGTCGGCGACGGCGCGCTCGACCGCGGTCACCGAGCCGTCCTTCAGCCTAACCTCGATGCGCCCGCCGAAGGCGCGCAACGCCGGATCGGCCTCATGGTACCGGCGTGTCCACTGCGGATCCTCGACGGTTCTGATGCGGTGCCACAACGCCACCGTCGACGGACGGTGCGCGCGTTCGGGCGTGTAGCTCGCCTCGTGATGCCAGACGCCGTCCTCCAGGGCGACGGCGAGGATGTACATGATCGAATGGTCGAGCGTCTCGCGCGTGGCGTCGGGATCGAGCTTCTGCGGGTCGTTCGCCCCCGTGCCGATGACGTAGTGCGTGTGGTGGCTGGTGCGGACCAGGATGTCCTCCACCTGCGTCAGGTCGACCTTGCGGCGCAACTCCCGCGCGGCGTCGATCAGGGCCTGGGCCTGATACTCCGCCGAATGGGCCTTCGTGTAGGTTTCCAGGATCGCGCGCATGGGTGCGGCAGGAGCGGGGAGATGCACGGTATATCGCGCATCCTTGCCGCCCAGCATCCAGGCGATCACCGAATCCTCGCCTTCGTAGATCGGATTGGGTGCAGCTTCGCCCCGCATCGCCCGATCCGTCGCCTCGATCGCCAGCTTGCCCGAGAATCCCGGCACGTAGGCCTTCCATGAGCTGATCTCGCCCTTGCGCGACTGGCGCGTCGAGAAGGCGAGATGTACCGCGAGGTTCACCGCCTGGTAGACGACCTCGACCGGCAGGCGCAGCAGAGCGCCGATCCCGGCGACCGTCGCCGGTGCCAGGTGGGCGACATGGTCCTTCTTGAAGGCGTGCAGGCTGATCGCCTTCACAAGTGCCACATGGACCTCATAGGCAACCGTGATCGCCCGCACGAGGTCGGCGCCATCACGGCCGGTCTGCTCCGCGACGGCGATCAGGGGTCCGATCGAATCGCCGGGATGGGAATAGTCGGCAGCGAGGAAGGTGTCGTGGAAGTCGAGTTCGCGCACTGCGGTCGCATTCGCCCAGGCCGCCCATTCGGCGTGAACGCGGACGGAGTCCGGCAGGCCGAACAGGCTGGCGCCACCGGGCCGTGGATGGGCGAGCGCCATCGCGCGCGCGGATGCGACAGGGCGACGGTTGATCGCCGCCAGGGCGACCGCCGCGTTGTCGACGATGCGGCACGCGACCATCCGGGCGACCTCGACGTCGGGTGCCCCAGCAGCCGCGGCGATCTCCGCGATCTTCCAGGCGAGCTGGGATTCGCGCGGCAGGCGCGCAGCGGACGGGTGGACCCGGATTTCGTGGGCGATCATGGCGCCATGGCTAGCAGACCGCACGTCCAGCGGCAGCAAATTCGTCGGAAGGGCGACGAGCACGCGCGTGGATGGATCGACGTGAACGTCGTTCAAGGGTTGAAGCGGGCGCCATTCGGGGCGATAGGTCGCACATGAAGGCCGAACGCATACCCCACGTCGACGGTCCGCCGGGGATTCGCCTTGGTCCCGGCTGGGCGCTGTTCCTGGATGTCGACGGGACGCTGCTCGATATCGCCCTGCGTCCCGACGAGGTGACGGTGCCGCCGGGCCTCACGATCGGCCTGGCGAAACTGGCCGAGCGCCTAGGCGGTGCGCTGGCGCTCGTCAGCGGCCGCACGATCGACAATCTCGATCGTCTCTTCGCCCCGCTGGTGCTACCGGCTGCGGGCGTGCATGGCGCCGAGCTGCGGCTGGCGCCGGGCCTACCGGTCGCGGCCGCCCCGGCCGAACCGGCACTGACCGACGCCCTTCCGGTCCTCCGCCGGCTCGCCGATGCATGGCCGGGTGTCGTGGTGGAGGACAAGGGGAGGGCGGTCGCGGTCCACTTCCGCCTCGCGCCGGCGGCGGAACCCGCGATCGTCACCACGATGACCGCCATCGCCGCCAAGGGGGGCGGGCTGGAGGTCCTGCCCGGACACATGGTGCGCGAGCTGCGGGACGGCCGTCACACGAAAGGCACCGCCGTGCGGACCTTTATGGCGACTTCGCCGTTCATGGGCAGGCGCCCGCTATTCCTGGGCGACGACGTGACGGACGAGGACGGGTTCCGCGCCGCGGAGGCCGCCGGCGGCGTTGCGCTCGCGGTCGGCCATCACCCCGGGCTGGGGCGCCCGGCCGTCTTCGGGCGCCCGGCGGACGTTCGCGCCTGGCTGGCGCAGGCCGGCCTGGACGGGGCGGGAGACGGCGAATGAGCGTGGATGGATGCGCGACCCGGGGGCTCGAACTCGGGGTGATCGGGAACTCGGTCGTGGCGGCCCTCGTCGACCGCGTCGGGCGGATCGTCTGGTTCTGTTTCCCCCGGCTCGACAGCGATCCGGTATTCTGCAGCCTGCTCAACGGCGACGAACAGCACGAAGGCGCCTTCTCGGTCGAGCTGGAGGGCTGCGTCGACTCCACGCAGCGCTATCTCGGCAACACCGCCGTGCTGGAGACGGTATTGCGGGCGGAGAGCGGCGCGGCGTTGCGGATCGTCGACTTCGTGCCGCGCTTCAAGCAGTACGATCGCATCTACCGTCCGTCGAACCTGTTCCGCCGCGTCGAGCCGCTCTCCGGCGTGCCGAAGGTGCGCATTCGGGTCCGGCCGCGGTTCGGTTACGGAGCGATCCCCGCGACGCGGGTCCCGGGCAGCAATCATATCCGCTACACGGGCCCCTCGTCGGCCAGCGATGCCTCGGCGGTGCGCCTGACCACGGACGCGCCGCTCGCGCATATCGAGGCGGAATCGCCGTTCGCCCTGACGCAGCCCGTGACGATGATCTTCGGCGTCGACGAGCCGTTCACCGGCTCAGTCCAGCGGCTCGGCACCGACTTCCTCGACCGCACGCGCGACTACTGGATCGAATGGACGCGCTACCTGTCGGTGCCGTTCGAATGGCAGGATGCGGTGATCCGTGCCGCTCTCACCCTGAAGCTCTGCAGCTTCGAACAGACGGGCGGCATCGTCGCAGCACTCACCACATCGATTCCCGAGGCGGCCGATACGCCACGCAACTGGGACTACCGGTATTGCTGGCTGCGCGATGCGTATTTCGTAGTGCATGCGCTGAACCGCCTCGGCGCGACGCTGACCATGGAGGACTTCCTCCGCTACATCACGACCGTCGCCCAGGTAGAGCCGACGGGAATCCTGAAGCCGGTCTACGGCCTCCTGCCGGACATGCCGCTCGACGAGCGCATCGTCACGAGCCTCGCCGGATACCGGGGCATGGGTCCGGTGCGGGTGGGCAACCAAGCCCAGATCCAGGTACAGAACGACAGCTACGGCAACGTCGTGCTGGCCGCCGCCCAGATGTTCTTCGACCGGCGGCTGCCGCGCATGGGCGACCTCGATCTGTTCCGCCGCCTCGAGAGGGTCGGCGAGCGCGCTGCCGAGCTCGCCTTCGAGCCGGACGCCGGCCTTTGGGAGTTCCGCGGCCGGCGCCGCGTCCACACCCAGTCGGTCGCCATGTGCTGGGCCGCCTGCGACCGCCTGGCCAAGATCGCCACGAGCCTGGGCGAAGCCGAGGCGTCGCGTCGCTGGCGCGGCGAGGCCGACCGCATCCGCGATCGGCTCCTGGCCGAGGCATGGAACGAAGATCTCCGCAGCTTCGTCGACACGCCGGGCGGCACCGAGGTGGACGCGAGCCTGCTGCTGCTCCAGGAGATCGGCATGCTGGCGGCCGACGACCCGCGCTTCCTCGGCACCCTGGCGCTGATCGAGAAGCGCCTGCGGCGCGGCTCGCACGTCATGCGCTACGCGGCGCCCGACGATTTCGGCCTGCCCGAGACGGCATTCACCGTCTGCACCTTCTGGTTCATCGACGCGCTCGTCGCCGTCGGCCGCCGGGAGGAGGCGAGGGCGCTCTTCGAGCAGGTGCTGGCCTGTCGCAATCACCTGGGCCTGCTCTCGGAGGACATCGACCACCGTACGGGCGAGCTCTGGGGAAATTTCCCGCAGACCTACTCGATGGTGGGCCTGATCGTGTCGGCGATGCGGCTCTCCAAGAGCTGGGAGGAGGCGTTTTGGCGCGGCTAGTCATCGTCTCCAATCGAACCGCAGCACCGCGCGAGCGGGGTGCCAAGGCGGGCGGACTGGAAGTCGGCCTGCGCGAGGCACTGTCGCGGGAAGGCGGCCTATGGTTCGGCTGGAGCGGAGAGCTGGCCGAAGAGCCGAGCCCGGCGCCCAAGCTGCAGCAGGTCGGCAACGTCTGCTTCGCGACGATCGACCTGACGCCGCAGGACCATGCCGACCACTACGCGCGATACGCCAATGCCGCCCTCTGGCCGCTCTGCCACTACCGGCTCGGCCTGATCGATTTCAGCCGCAGCTCGTTCGAAGGCTACCTTCGGGTGAACCGGCTGTTCGCCGAGCGGCTGGCGCCCCTGCTGCGTCCCGACGACATCGTCTGGGTCCACGACTATCACTTCTTCACCGTGGCGGCCTCGCTGCGCGCGCTCGGCGTGCGCAACCCGCTGGGCTTCTTCCTGCACATCCCCTTCCCGGCGCCCGAAGTGCTGACCGCGCTGCCGCGACATCGCCGCCTGATCGGGGATCTCTGCGAGTTCGATCTGATCGGGTTCCAGACCGATCGCGATACGCTGGCGTTCCGCAGCTACATCGAGCGCGAGGCCGGCGGCACCGTGGCGGCGGACGGCACCTTCGCGGCATTCGGCCGGCGCGGCCGCGTCGGCGATTTCCCGATCGGGATCGACACGGCCGGATTCGTGCGCATGGCGGAAGCTGCGGCCACCAGCGTACAGACGCGGCGTCTCCGTGAGAGCCTCGGCGACCGCCGGCTTGTCATCGGCGTCGACCGACTGGACTATTCCAAGGGCCTGCCGCAGCGGCTGGAAGCCTACCACACGATGCTCGAGCGCTACGGCGAGCATCGCGGACGCACCACCTACATGCAGATCGCCCCGATCTCGCGCGGCGAAGTAGAGGAGTACCGCAATCTCCGGCGCGAGCTCGAAGGTGCGGTCGGTCGCATCAACGGCCGCTTCGCCGAGTTCGACTGGTCGCCGGTCCGCTATCTCAACAAGGCGTTTCCCCGCCAGGCGCTCGCGGGATTCTACCGATCGGCGGCGGTCGGGCTCGTCACGCCGCTGCGCGACGGCATGAACCTCGTGGCGAAGGAATACGTGGCGGCGCAAAATCCGGCCGACCCGGGCGTCCTCGTGCTCTCGCGCTTCGCGGGCGCCTCCCGCGCGCTGCCGCAGGCCCTCACGGTCAATCCATACGACACGGAGGAGATCGCCGATGCGATGCACGTGGCACTCACCATGTCGCTGGAGGACCGGCGCGGCCGTTGGGAAGGCATGATGGAGGAGCTGCGCCACAACACCGTGCGGCGGTGGTGCGATTCCTTCGTGCAAAGCCTGTCCGCTGCCGGCGCCATCAGCGCGGCCTAGCTTTCAGTCGTCGTCGTGCGGCCGCTCTGGCGGCAGGCTCCGCCCGCCGCCGAGGCGGCGGAAGAAGGGTGGTGCCAGGCTGATCACCACCAGGATCCGGGCCGCATGGTGGGTCGCGACGAAGGCCGCATCGGCGCCGAGCGCAAGGGCGACCAGGCTCATCTCCGCAAGGCCGCCCGGCGCGTAGGCGAGCAGCAGCGCCTGCGTCGAGATTCCGGTGACGGCATGGAGCGCCGCCGCACAGGCGAAGGCGACGACCAGCATGAGGACCGTTACCCCGGCGGCGTGCAGCGCGGTGCGGCCGATCATCTTCAGCTCGACACCCGCGAAGCGGGCGCCCACCGCGCTCCCCATGCCGATCTGGGCGATGGCGACGAGCTCGAAGGGCGGCCGGCTCGCCGTCACGCCGAGCATGTGGATGACGCCGCTGAGCGCCATTGCGCCCAGCAGTGTGCCGGAAGGCCAGCGCAGCGCCACCCCGACGAGCGCCCCGATGATGCCGCACGCCGCGAGGATCGCGAGGTCGACCGGAGGGATGACGAGGATGCTGATGCCGCCGCCCGCGGCGCCGGTTGGATGGTAGTCGCCGAAGAAGCGGAACCCGAACACCAGCGTGAACACGACCAGCATGATCCGCGTGCCGTGCGTAAGCGCGATCAGCCGCGGGTCGCCCCCCATGGCGCCGCCGACCAGCACCATCTCGTTGAGGCCGCCCGGCATGGCCGTGAAATAGGAGGTGATCGGGCCGTAGCCCGCGACCTTGCGCAGGTAGAGGAAGGTGACGCCGCCGGCCAGCGCCACGTAGAGCAGCATGCCGGCGATGGTCAGGGACCACTCGGGCACGCGCGCCAGGAGCGTCGGCGTGAAGGAACTGCCGAGCATTACCCCCAGCACGACGACGAGCGACGAGCGGAGCCAGCGCGGCACGCCGAGCGGAACGCCGGAGATCGAGGCCGCGATGCACGCGGTCATCGCGCCCAGCATCCACGGCAAGGGCAGCTTCAGCAGCCAGAAGGCCG
>JBFWXJ010000261.1:0-9204 GCA_050187535.1 Alphaproteobacteria bacterium
GGGTGCGGCGATCACCCGCGACGACCTCATGACCTATCTCGGCGTGATGGTCGCGTTGTGGTGGCTGCCCGACGACGTCGTCTTCGTCGACGAGCTGCCGCACACCGCCACCGGATAGCTGCTCATGAGCAAGCTGCGCGTGGACTTCGGCCAGCACCGCCTGCCGACGGCGTGAAGTTCGAGCCCTCTCCGCCCATCGGGGGGAGAGGGAGGGGACCCATCGCGTGAGCGATGGGGAGGGTGAGGTGGGCGTCCGCCGGCGAATCCCCACCTCACCCCGACCCTCTCCGCCCCCAAGGGGCGCAGAGGGAGCGTCAATTCAGTTCGGGCGAATCTCCGCCAGCGTATCGTCGAGGGCGGCGCGCAGGCGGCGGACCATCTCCTCGACCTCCGCCGCGGTGATGATCAGCGGCGGCGAGAAGGCGATGCGGTTGCCGACCATGCGCAGGATGAGCCCGTGCTTGCGCGCGTTGGCGTCGAGCTTGCCCGTGAGGCCGATCTCGGCCGGGAACATCTCGCGGGTCGCCTTGTCCTTGACGATCTCCATGCCGCCGATGAGGCCACAGCCACGGAAGTCGCCGACCAGCGGATGCGCCTCCAGCGCGTCGAGCAGGCCGAGGAAGACCGGCTCGACGCTGCGGACGTGCCCGACGACGTCCATCTCCTCGTAGATCTTCAGCGTCTCCAGGGCGACCGCGGTCGTCACGGGGTGGCCCGCGTACGTCGTGCCATGCGCGAAGGAGCCGAGCTTGTCGCTCTCCGCCAGCATCGCGTCGAAGATGCGCTGGTTGACCATCAAAGCGGAGATCGGCTGCAGGCCGGCCGAGAGCGCCTTGGCCGACGAGATCATGTCGGGCTGCAGCCCGAAGGTCTGGCAGCCCCACATGCTGCCGGTGCGCGCGAAGCCGCAGATCACCTCGTCGGCGACGAACAGCACGTCGTGCCGGCGCAGCACCGCCTGGATCTTCTCGAAGTAGCCCTGGGGCGGCAGGATGCCGCCGCCCGCTCCCATCACCGGCTCCGCCCAGAAAGCGGCGACCGTCTCCGGCCCCTCGGCCAGGATGAGCTGCTCGAGGGCGTCGGCCATGCGCGTCGAGAACTGCTCCTCGCTCTCGCCGTCGCGATGGCGGCGGTAGTAGTGCGGGAACTCGGTGTGGAAGAAGCGATCGAGCGGCAGGCCGAAATCGGCATGCATGTCCGGCTTGCCCGACAGGCTGACCGACGCGCAGGTGTTGCCGTGGTACCCCATGTGCCGGCCGATGATCTTGCGCTTCCCGGGCTTGCCGACGGCGGCCCAGTAGTACCAGGCGAGCTTGATCGCGGCGTCGTTCGCCTCCGACCCGGAGTTCTGGAACAGCACCTTCGACATCGGCACCGGCGCGATCGCGAGCAGCTTCTCGGCCAGGTCGATGACGTCCGTGTGCGAGGTGTGGCGATAGGTGTGGTAGTAGCCCATGTCGCGCATGCGCTCGTAGGCGACGCGCGCCAGCCGCTCGACCCCGAAGCCGAGCGAGGCGCACCACAGCCCGGCCGCCCCTTCCATGAAGGCCCGGCCCGCATCGTCGTAGATGTAGATGCCCTGGCCGCGCGACATGATCGACGGCCCCTCGTCCAGGTGCCGCCGGAGATTGGTCTGCGGATGGATGAGCGACGCCACATCGCGGGCGTGCGGGCTGTTGGGCATGTGGGTCATCGGGGGGCCTCTCAAGAAAACGCGAGCGTCAGGCGGCGGGTGCGGCCTCGACCAGCGGATCGAGGGCGCGGCAATCCTCGGCGCGCCAGGCGAGATCGACGGCGCTGCCGGGCGTGGGCACCGCATTCTCGCCGACGTTCGGCAGCTTGACCACGAAGTCGTCGGCACCCGGCAGCGCCAGCCGGGCACGCACGTGGTCGCCGTGATAGATCAGCTCCTCGACGCGCGCCGTCACCCGGTTCTCGACCATCCCCGCGTCAGGCTGGACGACGATCCGTTCCGGCCGGACGGACAGCGTCGTACGGTCGCCCGGCGCCAGCGCGGCCACCGCGAGTGCGGCTATGGCGAGGCCGCCATCGGTCTCGACGCGGCAGCGGTCGCCGTCGCGCGAGACGACGCGGCCGTGCAGGCGGTTGCTCTCGCCGATGAACTGCGCGACGAACGCCCGCGTCGGCCGCTCATAGATTTCTGCCGGCGACCCCACCTGCTGCACGCGGCCGTCCTTGAAGACGGCGATCCGGTCGGAGAGCGTCAGCGCCTCGGACTGGTCGTGGGTGACATAGACGATCGTGACACCCAGCCCGTCATGGATGTGCTTGATCTCGAGCTGGAGCTGTTCGCGGAGCTGCTTGTCGAGCGCCCCCAGGGGCTCGTCCATCAGCACGAGGTCGGGGTCGAAGACGAGCGCGCGAGCCAGCGCCACGCGCTGCTGCTGGCCGCCCGAGAGCTCGCCCGGCCGGCGCCGCCCGTAACCCGCCAGACGCACGAGATCGAGCGCACGGTCGACGCGCGCCTTCTGGTCCTCGCGCGGGGTGCCGCGCACCGACAGCGGGAAGGCGATGTTCTCCGCCACCGTCATGTGGGGGAAGAGCGCGTAGTTCTGGAACACCACGCCGATGTTGCGGCGGTGCGGCGGGACCCGGCGTACCGATCGCCCGGCGACGAGGATGTCGCCCGCGGTCGGCGCCTCGAACCCGGCCAGCATCATGAGCGACGTCGTCTTGCCGGACCCCGAAGGGCCCAGGAAGGTGACGAACTCGCCCCGCGCGATGCCGAGGTCGAGGCTGTGGACCGCCATCCCCTGGCCGTCATACGACTTGGAGACGCCGACGAAGGAGACGAACGCCTTGCCGGCATCGTGATGCCGCGAATCGCCGCCCGCCGGGATCGCCAGAGCCGTCATCAGGGCGATGCTACAGCACGTTCCGTGCCGTGCCACCGCCTTCAGGAGGGCTGCAACTGCTCCAGAATGCGGGCCCGCCTCTCCAGCCACCAGCCATATTGGACCGGCCATTCGCCCTCGCCGTAGCGCGGCACGCCCAGGGCGCGGGCGACCTGGGCCGGCCAGTTCGGGTTCTCCATCACCTCGCGGCCGACAGCGACGAGGTCCGCCTGGCCTTCCGCCAGGATCGCC
Organism: Alphaproteobacteria bacterium; assembly: GCA_050187535.1. Taxonomy (GTDB): domain Bacteria; phylum Pseudomonadota; class Alphaproteobacteria; order ATCC43930; family Allostellaceae; genus Allostella. The sequence continues at coordinate 3,108 of JBFWXJ010000261.1, forward strand.
TCGGCCTGATCGGCGCCGATGATGAGCCCGACCGCCATGGTGGCGATGGCGGCCTCGCGCCGGACCCGCTCCGCATACGGGACCTGGAAGCCGAGCCCGCGTGGCAGCGCGCGGCCGGCCGTGGCCGAGCCCGTCAGGCCGCCCGACGAGCAGTCGACGACGTCGACGCCGCGCGCCTTGAGTTCACGAGCGAAGGCGATCGAATCCTCGATCGTCCAGCCGCCCTCGATCCCGTCGACCGAGGAGATGCGCACGAAGAGCGGCAGATCGTCCGGCCACGCCGCCCGCACCGTCTCGACGATCTCCAGCGGGAAACGCATCCGCCCGGCGAGATCGCCGCCGTAGGCGTCGTTTCGCCGGTTGGCGAGCGGCGAAAGGAAGGTGTGGAGCAGATAGCCATGGGCGGCATGGACCTCGGCGACGCGGAAGCCGGCATCGGCGGCGCGCAGCGTCGCCGTGCGCCACACCTCGCGCATCGCCGAGAGATCGGCCGTCGACAGGGCTTGCGGGACGATCCAGCCCTCGCCTACCGGCACCGCGCTGGACGCGACCGTGGCCCAGATACGTTCCCCGCCGGCCTGATCGGCCGCCGTCATCGGGCCGTTGCCCTGCCACGGCCGCTGCATGCTGGCCTTGCGGCCGGCATGGGCGAGCTGGATGGCCGGCACCGCGCCCTGCCCTTCGATGAAGGTCGCGATACGGCGGAGCGGCGCCACATGGGCGTCGCTCCAGATGCCGACATCGCCGTGGGTGATGCGGCCCCGCTCCTCCACCGCCGTCGCCTCGACGAAGACGATCCCGGCCCCACCCTGGGCGAGCTTGCCGAGATGGACGAGATGCCAGTCCCCGGCGAGCCCGTCGACCGCCGAGTACTGGCACATCGGCGAGACGACGATGCGGTTGCGCGCCGTGACGCCGCGCAGCGTCACCGACTGGAAGAGCAGCGGCCCGGACATCTACTTGGCGGCGGTCAGGATCACCTCGACCTTCACGCCCGGGCCGAGATCGGCGACGCCGATACCGGCACGGGCCGGCAGGTGCTCGGCGTTCAGCCACGCCTTCCAGACCTCGTTGAGGGCCGGCTTGCTCGCCATGTCGGCAATGAAGATGGTGGTCTGGAGGATGCGGTCCTTGCTCGACCCGTGCGCGGCGAGCAGCTGGTCGATCTGGTCGCAGATGCTGCGCATCTGCCCCGTCATGTCCGCGGACGGGTCCTCACCGACGACGCCGGCGAGGTAGAGCACGCCCGCATGCTCGACGACCTCGTGAAGGATGTCGCCATAGGGGCTGCTGCGCTTGATCATCGGTCCCGCTCCTTCATGGATCGGCGACCAGATAGCGCAATCGCCCGCACCCTCACCAGAGCGGCTTCTCCTGCATCGTGGAGACGTGCGCCGCGATGACCTTCCAGCCGATCTCCGGGAAGCGCACCCAGGTCTGGCTCTGCCGGCCGATCAGGTCGCGGCCTCGCACCTTGAACTCCAGGTTCACGGTCGCAAGATCGCGGCCGACCGTCAGGATCTCCAGCCGGATGCGGCGCTCCTTGGTGCCGGGGCCGGGCGGCCGGGCGACGCGGTGCGCGTGGATCTCCGCGAAGCCGTAGCCGTTCTCGTTCATGCCGTAGCGCACGGTGTGCGGACTGTCCCAGAAGGAGGCGTCGAGGACTTCGACGTCCTTCTCGACCAGCGCCTTCTCGTAGCGCTCGAAGATCTCACCGATCTCGGCCACGACGTCCGGCAGGTTCAGGGTTCGGTCGGTCACTGGGCGGCCTCCATGGCGCGGGCGAGGGCGACGAGGGTGGCGTCGGTGCCGGGGGCGCCGACGATCGAAAGGCCGATCGGCGCGCCGTCGACGGTGGCGCCGGGGATGCTCACCTGCGGCACGCCGGCATGGCCGCCGTGGCAGCACAGGCAGGTGATGCGGTCGCGCAGCGGGTTTTGCACCGATGCCGCAAGCCCGCGCAGCGGTGCCGGAAACGGCGTCGTCGGCAGGCAGAGGACGGTGCCGGGCTGCAGCAGGTGGCGCAGCCTTGCCCGCACTTCGAGCCGGACCAACGACGCCCATTGCCGCTCGGACTCCGGCACCAGCGACGCCATCACGAGGTTACGCGCGACGCCGAAGGCGAAGCGCGGGTTGTCGCGGTCGATCCACTCGCGGAAGGTCTGCCACGCCTCGCCCGGTTGCAGCGTGCGCTGGGCACGCGCCCAGGACGAAAGGCCCTGCGGGGCCATCACGTCCTCGCGGACATCACCGACGATGCCGGCGAGCCGCTCGACCATCGGCCGCAGCGCCGCCTCGGCAGCGGGATCGGCGAGGCCGAACGCATCGACGGCGACGACGAGCCTGTGCGGCAGTGCAGCCGGAATCGCTTCGCCCAGCATGACGGCCGAGACTCGGGCGAACGTCTCCGCGTCGCGGGCGAACCAGCCGGTCGTGTCGGAGGTCGGCGCCTGGACCATCATGCCGCGCAGGTCGAGCCGGCCGTGGGTCGGGCGGATGCCGTAGAGCCCGCAGAAGCTCGCGGGCACGCGCACGGAGCCGCCGGTGTCGGTGCCCAGCGCCGTGTGGCAGAGGCCCGCGGCCACCGCCGAGGCGGACCCCGACGACGAGCCGCCCGCGACCCGGTCCGGTGCCTTCGGATTGACCGGCGTGCCGTCGAAGGCGTTCTCGCCGAGGATGCCGAGCGACACCTCGTCGGTCACCGTCTTGCCGACCAGTGTGGCGCCGGCCTCCAACAACGTCTCGACCGCCCAGGCATGGCGCGTCGGAATCGGGTTCTGGCGCGCCCAGTCCGGATTGCCACCGCCCGTCGGGTGACCGGCGACGTCGAACAGGTCCTTGGCGGCGAAGGTCACGCCGGCGAGCGGCCCGTCGGGGCGGCCGGCAATGCGTATGCGCAGCCCCGGCAGGAATGCACCGATGTCGTCCAACGTCCCTCCCCTCGGGCAGCCGGCCCGAGAGGGCCGGCGTCAGGCGGCGAGGCGGAACCGCGGCAGGACGCCGCCGCTGCCATCCTCGGCATAGGTCATAGCAACGCGCGCGCCGATCCAGCTCCCATCCGGCGATTCGCCTTCGAGATTGCTGATCATGATCGGGCCCTCGTCGAGCTGGACGGCGATCACGTTGTAGGGCTGAGGGTAGGCCGGCAGGTACTGGCGATGGAAGACCACCCAGGACAGGACCTTGCCGCCGCCCGATACGGGCTTCCAGTCGTAGTCGAGCGACAGGCACTTGGGGCAGATTGGCCCCGGCGGGTAGCGCCAGGCGCCGCAGCCGCGGCAGCACTGCAGGCGCATGCCCCGGCCACGGATCGATTCCCACATCGGCTTGTCGTAGAGGCCGAGCACGGGCTCGGGGAAGGCTGCGGTCATTGGCGGAACCTGTCGTTGCTGGGGCTCAGGGCCCGTAGATGAGCGAGACGACCTTGCCAGCCACGTCGGAGACGTAGTGGACGAAGCGGCAGCCCTCGACCTGCCGCCCCTCGCCCTCGCCGCGCACCTGGCGGATCGATTCGATCTGGTGGTTCCAGCCCTGCATGTAGCTCTCGGAGAGGTGCCCGCCGCCGGTGTTGACCGGCAGCTTGCCGCCGACCGCGATGCCCCTCTCCGCCATGAAGCGCCCGGCGCCGCCGACGTCGCAGTAGCCGAAGCCGTCCAGCGCGAACATCACGTGGCAACTGAAGCTGTCGTAGACCTGCAGGGCGTCGATGTCGCCGGGGCCGACCTTGGCCATGTCGAAGACCTGCTTGGCCGCCAGCCGCTGCGCCGGCAGGTAGAAGTCGATCAGCCGCGGCTCCAGGCTGGTGGCGCCGTGGTTGAGGTCGGCGCGGCCGACGCCGTGGACCCACACCGGCTTGCGGTCGATCCGGCGCACCACGTCGGGGCTCGCCAGGATGAGGGCGACGCCGCCGTCGTTGATGAGGCAGTAGTCGAAGAGGTGCAGCGGCTCGGCGATGTGGCGGCTCGCCATGTAGTCGTCGAGCGTGATCGGCCGGCCGCGCATGATCGCATGCGGGTTGCCGTTGGCGTTCGCCCGCTGGGCGACGGCCACCTGCCCGAGGTCGCGCTCGGTAGCACCGTGGACGTCCATGTAGCGGCGGTACATGAGGGCGTAGAGCGCCCCCTGCGAGGTCAGCCCCCAGGGCGAGTGGTAGACGTAGGAGAGGAAGGCCTCGCCACCCATGGCGTTGGGGCCGCCGTACTGGATCTCGGCCGACCGCTGGTCGTTGCCGTAGACCAGCGCCACGACATTGGCCATGCCGGTGCGGATCGCCATGCAGGCCTGGATGACCGACATGGCGGCATCGGCCTGCCCGCCCCAGCGCGGGTCGATGCCGAGCAGCTCGCCCGCCCGCTCGTAGGCGATGGTCGGGCCGACGATCAGGCCGTCGACCTGATCGCGTTCGAGACCCGCATCGGCCAGCGCGCGGCGGAAGGCGACGGCGCCGTAGCCCTGCGAATCGAACGGCTTCTCGCCGGCGCGCACCCGGGCGTAGTCGCCGATCCAGTCGCTGTGTCCGATGCCGACGACCGCGGCCGACTTGTGGAGGTCGATGTCGCTCACTGCAGCACTCCCGCCTCGCGAAGGGCGGCGATCCGCTCGGCCGGATAGCCCAACGTGTCGCGCAGCACGCTCTCGGTGTGTTCGCCCAGCAGGGGCGGCCGGGCGAGCTCGACGCGGCCGCCGTCGAAGCGGTAGGGCGGCGAGGTGAAGCCGGTCTCGCCCATCTCCGGATGGTCGATGCGCTGCCAGTAGCCGCGGGCGCGGAGCTGCGGATCGGTGTCCATCAGCTCGCGGGCGCTCTGCACCGGCGAGGCGGGGACGCCCGCGCGCTGCAGTGCCGCGGCCAGCTCGACCGGATCGCGCTCGGCCGCCTTGGCGGCGATCGCCGCCCCGATGCGCTCGACGTCGGCGACGCGGCCGGCGGCGGTCGCCAGTGCCGGCTCGGCCGCCAGCGTGTCGAGGCCCAGCACGCCGCAGAGTGCCGGCCACTGCGCGTCGGTCATGACGGTGATCGCGCACCAGCGGTCGTCGCCACGGCAGCGGAAGACGTCGTGCGGGGCGTGCCACCGGCTGCGGTTGCCGGTGATCGCCGGCTCGACGCCGGTGCCCGAATACTCGACGAAGCTGGGCCCGATCATGTTGATCGTCGATTCGACCTGCGCCAGGTCGATCTTCATCCCCTCGCCCGTCCGCCGGCGGTGACGCAGCGCCGCCATCACCGCGAAGGCCGCGTGATAGGGGTTGGCGGCGTGGTCGGGATAGTGCGTTCCCGGGCCAATCGGGCGGCCGTCCTCGTAGGAGGTCTGCCACATCAGGCCGGTGACGGCGCTGATCGTCATGCCGACGCCGAGCAGCTCCGCGCGCGGGCCATCGTCGCCGTACATCGGCATCCCAAGATAGACGACGTCCGGCCTGATGCGCCGCACTTCCTCGTAGGAGAAGCCGAGCCGCTCCATGGCGCCGGGGCCGAAGTTGTTGCTGACGACGTCCGAGCGGGCGATGAGCTCGCGTACGATCTCCTTTCCCTCGTCCGACTTCAGGTTGACCGTGATGCTCTTCTTGCCGGTGTTGCGCGACGCGAAATAGCCGCTGCGGTCGATACCCGGCACGCCGCCGGCGAAGGGGCCGCCGGTGCGCACGGAATCGGGCCTGGTCGCGCTCTCGATCTTGATCACCTCCGCGCCGAAGTCGGAGAAGATCTTGGTCGAGAACGGCCCCGCCCCCGCCCAGGTGAAGTCCGCGAAGCGGATGCCGTTGAGGATGTCCTGGCGCATTGCCGTGGCTCCCGGTGTTGGTCTCAGGCGCTCTCGAGCGCGCCCAGGATGCGGTCGTTGTCCTGGCCCGGTGCCGGCGCCGGCCGGTCGATCCGCCAGACGGGGCGCGACAGCCGGAAGGGCGCGCCCGGGAAGGTGAGGCTGCGGCCGAGTGCCGGATGCGGCACCTCGACGAAGTACTTCCGGAAGGCGAGCTGCGGGTCCTTCACCGTCTCGGAGATGCGGGCGACCGGCGACAGCACGACCTTGCGGCGCAGCGATTCGTCGGTCAGCCACTGCTGTGTCCGGTCGGCGATGAAGTCCTCGAAGAGCGACCGGAA
>JBFWXJ010000262.1:0-9174 GCA_050187535.1 Alphaproteobacteria bacterium
CGCCCCCGCGCCGACGGCGGCCTCGAGGATGCGCTCCAGCTCCCAGTCGTTCAGCGTCGGGATCATGGGTGCCGCCATCACCGAGGTCGGGATGCCGGCGGCCGAAAGGGCGCGGATCGTCTCCAGCCGGCGCTCCGGGGTGGCCGCCCGCGGCTCCATCCGCCGGGCGAGGTCGCGGTCGAGCGTGGTGACGCTGATGGCGGCCGCCGCCAGGCCCTCGGCCGCCATCGGCGCCAGGATGTCGATGTCGCGCTGGATCAATGCCGACTTGGTCACGATGGTGACCGGGTTCCGGAATGCGGCCAGCACCTCCAGGATGCCGCGCGTCACCAGCATCCGCCGCTCGACCGGCTGGTAGGGGTCGGTGTTGGTGCCCATGGCGATGACCCGCGGACGGTAGCTCCTGTGCCGCAGCTCCTTCTCCAGAAGCCGCGCGGCATCGGGCTTGGCGAAGAGCTTGCTCTCGAAGTCGAGGCCGGGCGAGAGGCCGAGATAGGCGTGCGTCGGCCGCGCGAAGCAGTAGACGCAGCCATGCTCGCAGCCCTTGTACGGGTTGATCGACTGGTCGAAGGGAACGTCGGGCGAATCGTTGGTGGTGATGATCCGCCGGGTCGCGTCGATGCCGACGGTCGTCCGCAAGGGCGGCGCCTCGGCATCGGCGCTGCCCCAGCCGTCGTCCGTCGCCACGCGCACGTCCGCCTCGAAGCGGCCGGTCGGGTTCGAGACCGCGCCCCTGCCCTTGCGTGCCTTGTCCGGGACCACGTCCATGCCCGGAATGATTCCGCGTTCCGGAGAACAAAGCAAGAACACTGTGCTTGCCCTTGAGCGCGCCGCCGGACTAGCTTCGCCGGCCCGCTTCGACGAGGACAAGCCTTGCCCGAGATCGCCGTCCGCCCCGCCACCCGCGCCGACGTGCCGGCGATGCACGCCCTCATCCGCGGCCTCGCCGAATACGAGAACCTGGCCGACAAGGTCGTCTCGACCGAGGACGACCTGCTGCGCGACGGCTTCGGCCCGCACCCGGCGTTCGAGGCGCGCATCGCGACACTGGACGGAAGACCGGCCGGGATCGCCCTCTTCTACCCGACCTACTCGACCTTCTCCGGCCGCGCGGGGCTCTTCCTGGAGGATCTCTTCGTCGAGCCCTGGGCGCGCGGCCACGGTCTGGGCCGGCTCATCATGGAAGACCTCGCGCGCACTGCGGTCGCGCGCAGCTGGGGGTCGATCGTCCTGCACGTGCTGGACTGGAACCCGACGCGGCAGTTCTACGACCGGCTGGGCTTCCGCCAGCATACGGAATGGTTGCTCTGCACGCTGTCGGGCGAGCCGTTCGACCGCCTGGCGGGCCGCTGATGGACGCGCATGCCCTTCTCGGATTCGCCGCGGTGCTGGGCGTCGCCTGCGCGGCGCCCGGACCGACGACGGCGGCCCTCGTCGCCCGCGTGCTGGGCCGCGGGCGTGCCGGTGCGCCCGCCTTCTGCGCCGGACTGCTGCTGAGCGACATCCTCTGGCTATCGGCAGCCGTGCTGGGACTGGCCGTGCTGGCCGAGACGATGCAGCCGGTCTTCGCCGCAGTGCGCTGGACCGGTGCGGCCTACCTGCTGTGGCTCGCGTGGAAGCTCTGGACGGCGCCGGCTACCCCGCTCGCCGTCGAAGATGCGCCGCGTGGCGAGGGCCTGCGCCTCCTGCTGGCCGGCATCGCGGTCGGCTCGGGCAACCCCAAGACCATGCTCTTCTACCTGGCGCTGCTGCCGACCCTGCTGCCGCTCGACGCCGTGACCCCCGCCGATCACCTGGCGCTGGTCGCGACGCAATGCGTGGTCTACGGCGCCGTGCTGGCCGCCTACGTGACCGCCGCCGCCCGCGCCCGCCGCGCGCTCGCCAGCCCGCGCACCATGCGCTGGATCAACCGCGGCACCGCCGGCGTCATGGCAGGTGCTGCCGTCGCGGTGGCGACGCGCAGGTAGCGGGCGGTTGCAACTCTGCAAGGCCGGCACCATAATTCCTTCCTGGATAGGATGGAATTAAGTGCGATGCGGGCGATGCTCACTCCGAACGAAGTCGCCGCGCTGGCCGGCGCACCCCGGACGGTGGTGGAAAAGGCGATCGAGCAGAAGGTGCTGATCGCCGATCGCCGCGCGCGGGAACGGGTACGACAATTACCGCTTCACGCCGTCGCCGTCGCCGCGACGGTGAAGTCGCTCGGCCGAAGGCTCTCGATCGACGACAAGAGGCGGGTCGCGCAGGCGCTCGCGCAACTGTCGCCGGCCGATCTGAAGACGGCGGAGATCGAAGTCGCGCCGGCCCTCATCGTGCACGTCGGACGGCTGTCACGATCCGCGGTGGAGCGTGCGGAGCGCTACGCGGCCGCGCGCGACGCGCATATCGAGACGGCGGAGGGAGTCCAGGGAGGCCGGCCCGTCATCAGGGGCACGCGCATCACGGTGAGCGCCATTCATGGGCGCCTCGGTGCCGGCGATACGATCGACGATCTGGTCGAGGACTACCCCGATGTCCCGCGTGAGGCGTTCGAGGCCGCCTTCCTCTACGCCGAGACGCACCCGCAGGTCGGGCGCCCACCGCAGGAACGAGCGGCGTGAGGTTCTTCGTCGACGAGTGCATCTCGCCGACGGTAAGCCACCATTTGAACAAGACCGGCATTCACGATTCGATCCATCCGCGTGATCGTGGCCGGCTTCGGGAGGCGGATCATACGGTCTTCGCCCGTGCGATCGCCGAAGATCGGATCGTCGTCACGGAGAACGCGGGCGATTTCCGCCGCCTCGCCGCTGCGGTGGACCTCCACCCCGGCCTGATCGTCCTGCCTTCGGTCTCCCGCGCGGAAGCGTGGTCCCTGATGGTGCAGGTCCTCGATCATCTCGCACGGGCGGCGGGAGGCCGACCAGAAGATCGGCTCGTCAACGCGGTTCTCACGATCTCGCGCGACGGCACGATCCGCATCGAACCGCTGCCCTGATCTTGCCCGCGGTCAGTTGCACTGGCCGATGGAGCCTTCTGCGCAGATGCGCTTGCCGTCGGTCCAGGTGGCGCCGGAGAGGTCGGCGTTGGCGAAGTCGGAGCCGCGGACGGTGGCGCCCGAGAGGTCGGCCTTGCGCAGGACGGCGCGGAAGAAGCGGGCACGCGACAGGTCTGCGCGGGCGAGCGAGGCCTCGGTCAGGTCGGCGCGGGTGAAGTCCGCCTCCGTCAGGCGCGCCCCGCCGAGGCGGGCGCCGGCCAACTTGGCCGAGACGAACTTGGCGCGGCTGGCATCGGCCTTGGCGAGGTTGGCGCGCGTCAGGTCGGCGCGCACGAAGGAGACGTCGCGGAGTGACGCGCCGGAGAGATCGTGGCCCGCGAGCTCGGCCTCGTCCTGGTAGCAACGCCGCCAGTCGACGCCGGGTCCCGCGGGGTCGTTGCAACCGGCCCGGGCCGCCACCGGCGCCAGCAGGACGGCGGCGAGCGCGAGCGCGCGCAACCTATGCCGCACGCCGGCGCTCCATGGCGATCGCACGGCCCGCCTGGGGCGGGTGCGGCACGTCGCGATGCCGTTCGGCGATGCCGGCGAGTGCCTTGGCGGCTTTCTCCGGCCACGGCGACGACCGCCTGACGCCCAGGTCGACATGCAGCGCCATCAGCTCGTTGGTGGCGACGAGGGAGCCCTCCTCAGCATGGTACATCGTGTGGAAATAGTGAAGGCGCTTGGCATCGACGGCCAGCACCTGGGTAGCGACGCGGAACGGGTCGCCCACCAGCAGCTCGCGCGCGTAGGTGAGGTGCGTCTCCAGCACGAAGAAGCCGAAGCCGGTCTCGCGCGTGTAGGCGGCGCCGATGCCGAGATGGTTGAGGAACGAGTCGGTGCCCTGGTCGAAGGCCAGCAGGTAGTAGGCCAGGTTCATGTGGCCGTTGACATCGATCCATTCGGGCAGCACGCGGCCTACATGGTCGGCGAAGAGGCGGGGGTCGACGAAGGGGGGCATGGGGGGCGTCTGGCTCATGGCGCGGGCGAGGATAGTCGATTGGCGGTGCTCATCAAATCCATGTAGCGTCGCCGGCCCGAGCCCGCCTCCCGCATGCTCCTTCCCGCCCTCTCCTTCCTCGGCCGCCACGGCACGCGCGTGCTGGCGGCCGGCATCCTGACCGGGCTGGCGCTGCCCGACCTCGCGCACGCGCTGAAGCCGCTGCTGACCGCCCTCGTGATGGCCACGATGACGGGCGCGCTGCTGCGCGTGGAATGGCCGGACATCGCGCGCCAGATCCGCGCCTGGCCGCGGGTCGCCGCCGCGACCTTGTGGCTGATCGTGGCCGCACCCGTCCTCGTCGCCCTCGTCTGCCGGCTCCTGCCGCTGCCGGACGGGCTGGTAGCGGCGATGGTGCTGTCGGCGGCCGGGCCCTGCGTCATGGCGGCGCCGGCCATCGCGCTCCTGCTCGGCCTCGACGCGGCACTCTCGCTGGTGGTGATGGTGACGGCGCACCTGCTGGTGCCGGCGACGATGCCCCCGCTGGCGGCCGCACTGGTCGGCGTCACGCTCGACATCGGCATCGGCGAGCTCGCGGCGCGGCTCGCCCTCATCGTGCTGGGTGCCGCGGCGGCGGCCGAAGCGATCCGCCGCATCGTCGGCCGGGCGCGCATCCGCCGGGCCGGCGAGGCGATCAACGGCGTCAACATGGTGATGCTCGTCCTCTTCGCGATCGCGATCATGGACGGCGTCACCGCCGCGGCGATCGCCGAGCCCGCCCGCGTGGCGCTCTACTTCGCGGCCGCGATCGTCTTCAACGCCGCGCTGCAGGCCGCCGGCTGGCTCGTCTTCCGCCGAGCCGGGGCGCCTGCGGCGCTGGCCGTCGGGCTGATGACGGGCAACCGCAACATGGGGCTCGTCTGGGCGGCCCTGGGCCCCGAGACGCCGTTCGCTATCGCTCTCTATTTCGCCGTGGCGCAACTGCCGATGTACCTCTTTCCGGCCCTGCAATCGTGGCTGTTCCGCCGGATGCCGGCGTTCCGCAGTGCCACAGGGCGACGATGAGCGCCGCGAAGCCAAGCGCATCCAGCACCGCGCCCACCGCATGCCAGCCCTCCCACGCGTCGCGCACCCGATCCCAATCGGGCGGAAGCACGCGCGTGAAATACGCGAGATAGCCGGTCATATCCGGCGGCGGCGTCGCTGGTGCCCAGGACGCCATCTCGGCATTGAGCGGCGCGATGCAGGCGACCCACATCGCCATGTCGAGCGACAGGAGAACGGCACCGGCGATCGCCCATGGTCTCGCCCGACCACCGGCGGCGATCGGGAGCGCCCACGCAGCCAGGATCGAACCGGACTGGACGGCTCCGCCGACGCGCCCGAACTCGCCGTACAGCGACAGCATGGCCGTGGCCCAGAACGGACCCGGCCACGGCGCCTTGCCGGCGATCTGCAGCACATGCGCCCAGGACATGCCGAGGTTCAGCGCGGCGAGGATGACGGCGAGGAAGGCGATCGGAGCCGGGCGCATACCGGGCAACGGCCGTCGCCGCGCCCGGTTCCGGTCAGCCGTCCAGCTCCGGCAGCGGCGGGCGCCGGTCGGCCCAGGGATGGGCCGCCTCCAGCAGGGCGGCCGCGCGCAGTACCAGGGCGTCGGCGTGCCAAGGGCCGACGATCTGGAGCGCCACCGGCAATCCGTCGGAGGCCCAGCCGCAGGGCAGCGTGCAGGCGGGGTTGCCGGCCAGGTTGAAGGGATGGGTATAGGGATACCAGGACCGCCGCACGGTATCGGTCGTCCGGTTGTCGATGACGATCGGCTCGAAGAGGTCGTGATCGGCCGGCAGCGCGGTGCGCGACAGCGTCGGCATGACCACGAGGTCCCAGCGCCGGAACCACTCCTGCACCGTGCGGTAGATGCGGGTGCGGGCGAAGATCGCACGCTCGAGGTCGGCCGCCGACTGGGTCTCGGCCTTGGCCATCTGGCGTACCAGCGTCTCGCTGATGGCGCCGGGATTGGCCTGGTGCAAGTCCCAGAAGCGGGCGTGCCAGAACGCCTGCGTCATCAGCATCCAGTCGGGCTCGGTCGGCGGCAGGTCGAACGCCGCCTCGTCGACCGACGCGCCGAAATCGGTCAGCGACCGCGCCGCCCGCGCGCAGAGATCCAGCACCTCGCGCGCAGCGACGTCGTTGCCGAGATAGGGCGCCCAGGCGATGCGCAGGCCCGTGAGGTCGCCCGGCGCGCGCACCGCCGCCGGATAGTCCACCGGCACGCGGTCGACGCTGTGCGGGTCGGACGGGTCGGGGCCGGCCATGGCGCCCAGCATGAGCGCGGTATCGAGGACGGTGCGCGAGGTCGGCGTCGTGTAGGCCCAGTTGCCGAAGGCGTCGAGGCCGGCATCGTCGGGCACCACGCCCAGCGTCTGCTTGTGGCCGACGATGCCGTTGCAGGCCGCCGGGATGCGCGTCGACCCGCCACGGTCGGATGCGATCGAGAGCGGGCCGAGGCCGGCGGCGACCGCCACCGCCGAGCCGCCGCTGGAGCCGCCCGACGTCCGGCCGCGGTCCCACACGTTCACCGTGCGGCCGAAGAGCGGCGCCTCGGTGAAGGGCTTGTGCCCGAACTCGGGCGTCGTCGTCTTGCCGACGAGGATGGCGCCCGCCCGCTTCATCCGGGCGACGGTGAGCGCGTCGGCCGTGGGCACGTTGTCCTTCAGCACCAGCGAGCCGTAGGTGGTGCGCACCCCCGCGGTCGCCACGAGGTCCTTGACCGAGAACGGCACGCCATGTAGCGGCCCCAGCACGTCGCCGCGCATCACGGCCGCCTCCGCCGCGCGGGCGGCCGCCATCGCCTCGTCGCGGCACACCGTGATGAAGGCGTTCAGCACCGGCTGCGAGCGCTCGATCCGGTCGAGCACGGCGGACGCCACCTCGACCGGCGACAGCCGCCGTCCGGCGACCGCGGCCGCGATGTCGGCGGCGGAGAGATAGGCGATGTCGGTCGGGGTCATCGGCGGGTCCTGTCGGGAGCGGATCGGGAGCGCGCGATCCTAGGACCGCCCGCCGCCATCTGCACGACCCTTCGATGCCCGCGCCACGCTATCATCCGCGCGAGTTCGCTGGAGGAGGCCCGATTTGTCAGAGGAGAAGAGCCCGATGTCACAGGAGAAGGTCGCCCTCGTCACCGCCGGCGGGTCCGGCATGGGCGCCGCGGCGGCACGCCGGCTAGCGGCGGACGGCTACCGCGTCGCGATCCTGTCGTCGTCGGGGAAGGGCGAGGCGCTGGCCGAAGCGCTCGGCGGCGTCGGCGTCACCGGCTCGAACCGGTCGGACGACGACCTCAAGCGGCTGGTCGCCCTGGCGATGGAGAAGTGGGGGCGGATCGACGCGCTCGTCAACTCGGCCGGGCACGGGCCGCGCGCGCCGATCCTGGCCATCCCCGACGCCGACTGGCACACCGGCATGGAGGTCTATTTCCTGAGCGCGGTGCGCCCGATCCGGCTGGTCACGCCGGTCATGGAGGCGGCGGGCGGCGGCGCCATCGTCAACATCTCGACCGCGTGGGCCTTCGAGCCGTCGGCCATGTTCCCGACCTCGGCCGTGTTCCGGGCCGGGCTGGCGAGCTTCTCGAAGATCTTCGCCGATGCCTACGCGGCCAAAGGGATTCGCATCAACAACGTCCTGCCCGGCTGGATCGACAGCCTGCCGTCGACCGACGAGCGGCGCGACGGCGTGCCGATGCGCCGGTACGGGACCGTGGCGGAAGTGGCCGCCACCGTCGCTTTCCTGCTGTCTGACGGCGCCGGATACATCACCGGGCAGAACATCCGCGTCGACGGCGGCATCACGCGGTCGATCTGACCCGTCGGGTCATCCCGGGCGGTATCCCGCCGGCGGTGTCGCCGCCGGCGGGACCGGCACTCAGGCGGTGAGCGCGTAACGCTTCTCGGACACGAGCACCACGTCGACGCCGACGATCTGGCGCATGCAGCGCGCGACGTAGTCGGCCAGCTCGCGCTCCATGCCCTCCATCTGGATGTCGATGGTCAGCTCGTCGGCGTCGGGGCCGAGCATGCGGGCGACGAAGGCCGACGGTACGAGGTCGCGCTTGGCGAACAGATCGAGCACGCGCGGCATCAGGCCGGGCGTGGCCTTCGCGGCGAGGGAGAAGCAGGCGGTGGGGTGGCGGGAATCAGGACGGTGCATGACACGCAGCTCCGGCGGAAGAGACGGCACGAACGACGGCAGCCCGGCTCTCGATGAGAGCCGGGTCCGTAATTCGCCCGCCGATCCGGCGCTGCGCGACATGGACCATGGCCGGAAAGCTACGCCCTCAGGGTGGGCACGGTCAACCCGGACCCTCCGCCCGCGCCCGCGGCGACGGCGCGATCGCTCCCGGTGAAATCGCAGATAGTGCTTGGCAACCTTGCAGCGCATCGCGGATGCTCGCCCCTTCACATACACAGGAAACGGCGGGCGCGCCCATGCAGGCGACGGTCCGGGCGCGGACAGCCGCGAGCGGCGAAACGGCGATCACCATCCGCGGCCTCGAGTTCACCTATGGCGAGGGCGCGCGCGCGGTGCGCACCCTGGAGGGGGTCGATCTCGACATCGCCCGGGGCGAGTTCGTCTCGCTGCTGGGGCCGAGCGGCTGCGGCAAGTCGACCCTGCTCTACCTGATCGGCGGCTTCGTGCCGTTCCGCACGGGCGAGATCTCGGTCGGCGGCCGGCCCGTCAAGGGACCGGGCCCCGACCGCGGCATCGTCTTCCAGCAGTTCGCGCTCTTCCCGTGGAAGACCGTCCTGCAGAACGTGCTCTACGGCATGGAGAAGCAGCGCGTGCCGAGGGCCGAGCGCCTGGCGCGCGCGGCCGACCTCATCCGCACGGTCCGGCTCGACGGCTTCGAGAACCATTTCCCGGCCCAGCTCTCGGGCGGCATGCGCCAGCGCGCGGCGATCGCCCGCACGCTGGCGGTCGATCCCGACATCCTGCTGATGGACGAGCCGTTCGGCGCGCTCGACGCCCAGACGCGCAGCGTCATGCAGGAGCAGCTGAAGGGCATCTGGCAGTCGACCGGCAAGACCGTGATCTTCGTCACCCACGACGTCCGCGAGGCGGTCTACCTGTCGGAGCGCGTCGTGCTGCTGACCAAGCGGCCGGGCCGCATCAAGGAGGTGGTCGACACCCGCTTCCCCAAGACCGGCGAGTTCACCACCGA
>JBFWXJ010000263.1:0-9161 GCA_050187535.1 Alphaproteobacteria bacterium
GGGGAAGCGGAACTTGGCGAGGCCGTAGCCGGCCATGGTGCAGAACACCACGTTGCCGACCGTGACGATCACCGAGACGACAGCGCTGTTGAAGAAGAAGGTCGGGAAGGGCGCCCGCGACAGGCCGTTCGGGTAGTTCTCCGGGTGCCACTCCTTGGGGATCCAGTCGGTGGTGAGCTGGAACATCTTCTCGCCGGCCTGGAACGACGTCGTCGTCATCCACAGGATCGGCAGGAGGAAGGCGACGGTCAGCGCCAGCAGCAGGACGAGGCCGAGCCAGCGCCGGCCATGGTCGAAGTGACGGGCGAGGCGCCGGCGCCGTGGCCGGTCGGCGAGGGCGATGGTCATCCCTGGGCCTTCTCGCCCTGCATGAAGAGGCGCATCTGCAGCATGGTGAAGACCAGCATGATCGCGAACAGCACGACGGAGATCGCGGCCGCCTCGCCCATCTTCAGGTACGAGAACCCGGTCTCGTAGATCAGCATCGACAGCACGCGCGTCGCGTTGCCGGGGCCGCCGCCGGTCATGATGTAGGGCATGAGGAAGATGCGCGCCGACAGCAGGGCCGAGATGACCACGACGAAGAACATGGTCGGCATCAGCAGCGGCAGCGTCACGTGGCGGAACCGCCGGAGCGGCCCGGCGCCGTCGATGCCCGCCGCCTCGTAGTAGTCCTTGGGGATCGCCAGCAGGCCCGCCAGGAAGACCACCATGAAGTACGGCGCGAAGCGCCACGCGGTGACGGCGATGATCGCCGGCATCGCCGTGCGGGTGTCGGTCAGCCAGTCGATGCGGCTGAAGCCGAAGGGCTGCAGGAGCTGCGTCATCAGCCCGAAGGGATGCAGCAGGAACTTCCAGACGAGGCAGACCGCGATGATCGGCATGAGGTTGGTCAGGAACATCGCCATCATGCAGTAGCGGGCACCCGGCACGCGGGTGTTGATGGCGAGCGCCAGCGCCAGGCTGACCCCGGTGATGAGGACGGTCGAGCCGGCGATGTAGACGAGCGAATTGACGAGACTTTCCCGGAACACCGGGTCGGCCATCAGCTTGCGGTAGTTGTCGAGCCCGACGAAGGTCGGCGCGGAGACCATGTCGTAGGACGTGAAGCTGAGCTCGATCGCCCAGAGCATCGGCCCGAACTTGAACACCGCGAAGAAGAGGATGGTGGGCAGCACGAACGCCATCCCCCAGAGCGCGATGCGCCGCTGGAAATGGATGCGCCAGAACGGCCGCGCCTGGGCCCGCCCGTAGGCGCCGTCCGCCGTCTGCGTCCCGCTCGACCTGCCCGCCATCTTCCCTCGCTCGCCCTCTTCCCGGGCCAATCCCCCTCTCCGCCCCTTGGGGGCGGAGAGGGTCGGGGTGAGGTGGGGGTTCCGCAGCCGGCGAAACCCACCTCACCCTCCCCGCCGCTCCGCGGCGGGTCCCCTCCCTCTCCCCCCGATGGGCGGAGAGGGCCGCTTCCGTCCTACCCGCGCTTCGACGCCTCGGTCGCGCGGTCGACCTCGGCCGCGATCTCGTCCAGCGTCGCCTTGATGTCGGCGCGGTTCAGCATGATGCGCTGGACGCCGCGATGCACCGCGTCGGCCAGCTCGTTGTAGACGGTGGTGCGGGGCAGGTAGACGCCCTGGTTGGTCGCCTTGATGATCTCGTCGATGTTCGGGAACTTGCGGACCTCGGGATTGTCGGTCCAGCCGCTCTTGCGGGCGTAGGGGAAGGGAGCGGTGTCCTTCCACGCATCGGCGAGGTCGCTCATCATGAACTTGTAGAGGTCGTGCAGGACCTCCTGCTTCTCCTTCGGCGCCCGGGCGTTGATGACGAGGTTGAAGCCGTAGGTGGTCGAGATGCCCTTGCCGGCTTCCACGCCCGGATACTGCACGGGGCGGAAATAGCCCTCGTTCAGCATCTTCTGGTTCTGGGAGGCGATCGCCGACAACGGGATCGGATGGCAGAAGAACATCGACGCGCGCTCGCGCAGCCAGTCCATCTGCGGCAGGGGCGCGGTCGCGATCGAATCCGCCGGATCCTCGGCGCCGTAGGTGCGCGCGATCGAGGCGCGCACGGTCATCGCCTTGACGCCGGCATCGTTGTTGATCGTGCACTTGCCCGCGGCATCGAACCACTGGCCGCCGTGGTTGATGAGGATCGGGTTGAACTGGATCATCGTCCACTGGGCCGCGTGCATCGCGAACTTGAAGCCCTGGCGGGTGAAGCGGTCACCGCTCTTCACCGTCAGGCGCTTGGCGACTTCGCCCAGCTGCTCCCAGGTCTTCGGCCAGTCCTTCTCGGCGTCGAGGCCGACTTCCTTGAACTGGTTGGTGTTGAGGTAGTTGCAGAAGCCGTAGAACCAGAGCGGATAGCCGTAGACCTTGCCGTCCTTGGTGGCGCCGGCGACGAAGGCCTGGGTGAAGTCGTCGCTGAAGGCCTGGACCGACGGATAGCCCAGGCGCTGCACGTCGAGCGGCGCCAGCAGGTCCTTGGCGAGCCAGGTCGGCATGAACCAGTCCTGGCTGACGAAGCCCTCGGGCGCGGTGCCCGTGGCGAAGCCGACCGAGAGCTTCTTGCCGAGATCGCCGAAGGGGAAGAACTGGAAGTCGACCTTGACGTTGGGGTTCTGCTCCATGAACAGCCGCACCCGCTTGTGCAGCCAGGGCCGCTGCTGCGGGTTCTCGAACGTCCAGAAGGCGATGCTGATGGGCGCGCGCGCCTGCGCCCAGCTGCGAGGCGCCAAGCCGAGGCCGGCCGCGCCGGCGCCGACACCGGCGGCACCGATGCCGCGGATGACGTCGCGCCGCGAGGGACCATTCGTGCTGCTCGTCGTCTTGCGGACCATTTCCTCCTCCTTTGCCGCCCGCGCGGCGATTGGTTTTTCCCGGATGATACGGGTCTGCGGTCGAACTAGGTATCCCCGAGGCCGGCCATCCGCTCCGACACCAGCGCCACCGCGGCGGTGTCGAGGCGGCCCCAGCCCGATGCGATGGCGGACGCGAAGAGCTGCGAGGCCGCCGCGAACAGGGGTGTCGGGCAACCCTCGGCGGTGGCGAAGTCGCCGATGACCTTCAGATCCTTGCGCCACAGGTCGAGCGGCATCGTCTCGACCGGCTCGTAGCGGTCGGCGATCAGCATGTCGCCGCGGACCTGCAAGGCCCGCGAG
Organism: Alphaproteobacteria bacterium; assembly: GCA_050187535.1. Lineage (GTDB taxonomy): Bacteria > Pseudomonadota > Alphaproteobacteria > ATCC43930 > Allostellaceae > Allostella. The sequence continues at coordinate 3,155 of JBFWXJ010000263.1, forward strand.
CCGCCGGCACCGTCGGCTACGACCTGGAACATCTGCGCCGGGTCGAGCCCGCATTTGCGCGCGAGCGCGAAGGCCTCGCCGGCCGCCACCGTGTGGATCGCCACCAGCAGGTTGGCGACGTACTTCATCTTCGAGCCGTTGCCGAAGGCGCCCAGATGATGGGGGCCGCGCGAGAAGCCGCGCATCACCGGCAGGCAGCGCTCCCACGCGTCCACCGGGCCGCTGCCGTAGACCAGCACGTCGCGCGTCTTCGCCTGGCTGCCGGAGCCCGACAGCGGGCAGTCGAGCATGACGATGCCGAGCCGCTCGAGATCGGCACGCGCCTTCTCCTTGTCATCCAGCGTCAGCGTGCTGGTCTCCGCCAGCACGCGGTCACCTTTCGGCATCGAGGCCAGATCGGCCACCACCGCATGGAGGGCCGCCGCCGACGGCAGACAGGTCAGGATGATCTCCGCCCTCGCCGCCGCCTCGGCCGCCGAGGCCGCGAGCTGACCGCCCATCGCGGCGAACGCCTCGCGCGCCGCCGGCACCGGGTCGTAGCCATGCACCGTCAGGCCGGCCGCGATCATGTTGCGGCTCATGGCGGAGCCCATTATGCCGAGGCCGATCATGGCGACGGGAGGGGCGACGGACGTGGCGGTCATCGGCGGCAGCTCAGGGCTTGCGGCCCGACCAGTAGGCCGGCAGCTCGGTGCAGTCGCGCCCGCCCCAGCCGGCCTTGCTCGCCTCGTCGTAGACGGCGAGCGTGCGCTCGGCGATCGGCAGATCGAAGCCGGCGGCATGCGCCTCCTCGACCATCGTGCGCAGGTCCTTGCGGATCGAATCGCAATCGAAGGTGGCCGAGCCCGATTCCGCGGTCGCCAGCGCCTTGGCGACCGCACCGCCGCGCGCCTTCAGCACGTTCGGCCCGCCCGAGGTGTCGGCGAACAGCTCGACCAGCCAGCCGCGGTCGACGTCGAGATGGCGGCAGAGCGCATAGGCCTCGCCGAAGGCCTGCCAGTAGACGGCGAGCGGCAGGTTGATGGCGAGCTTCATGCTGGCACCGGCACCGATCGGCCCGACATGGTCGATGCGCCGGCAGAGCTGGTCGAGGATCGGCCTGGCGCGCGCCACGTCGGCCGCCTCGCCACCCGCCAGCCCCAGCAGCTTGCCCTGGAGCGCGGGGCCGACCGTGCCGCCGACAGGGCACTCGACCAGCGTGGCGCCGGCGGCCACGACCTTCGTCGCCAAGCCCCGCTCCGCCTCCGGGCGGACCGTGCTCATCTCGATGAAGAGCTTGCCCGCGACATCGCCCGCCAGCAGCCCGTCCGGGCCGCCATAGACCGCGTCGATCGCGGCGGCATCCGTCACGATGGTGATGACCGCGTCTGCACCCTGCGCCAGCGCGCGCGGGCTGGCCGCCACGGTCGCCCCCGCGGCCGCCAGTGGCTTCGCGCGCTCGGCCGTGCGGTTCCACACCGACACCTCGTGCCCGACCTCGATGAGGCGCTTGGCGATCGCCGCCCCCATCCGCCCGAGCCCGGCAACTCCGATCTTCATCCCGTCCTCCAGAATCCCTTGCCGCCTACAGGCCGTAGAGGCGCCGGGCGGTATCGTGCATGACCTGCTGCCGCTCCTCCCCCGTGAGATGGGCGAGGCAGGCGCGCATGGTGCGGATCAGCGTCGCATAGTCGGTCCACAGCTTCTCGATCGGGAAGTTGCTGCCGAAGAGGCAGCGGGCGGGCCCGAACATGTCGACCGTCTCGACGACGATCGGCCGCCACCGCTCCTCGCTGCACGCGCGATCGAAAGTGCCGAGACCCGAGAGCTTGACCATGACGTTGGGGCAGGACGCCAGCGCCTGCATGCCGGCACGCCACGCGGCCCAGCCGGCCTCGCTGCGGTCCTCGACCATGCCCGCATGCATCAGGATGAAGGTGACGCCGGGAAAGTCGTGCACCAGAGTCAGCGCGTCGGCCATCTGGCTGGTGAAGACCTGCAGCTCGAACATGAGGCCGCGGCGCTCGACCTCGACCAGGCCGCGCCGCCAGGCCGGATCGTTCATCAGGTCGGGACGCGGCTGGAAGCGGTATTGCGGATTCTCGTGCCAATGGAGCTGCTGGCGCACCGCGCGCAGCCGCCCGGCCGCCAGCTCGCGGTCGAGGGTCTCGCCCACGCCGGGGTCCGACAGGTCGGCATAGCCGGTCGTCGCATGCGGGAAGCCATGGCGGTCGGCGACGCAGGCGACCCAGCCCACCTCGTCGACCTCACCGCGCGGCGCCACGTTGACCTGGACGAAGACCGACTTCACGACGCCGTTCGGCACCGCGTCGGCCATGTATTCCTCGATCGGGTAGTCGCGGCGCAGCGGCTCGTAGGCGCCGAAGATGCGCGGCACCGGCGGCCCCTGCAGCCAGGGCGTCGAGGCCAGCCGCCAGATGTGGTGGTGCGCGTCGACGATCGGTTCCGTCATGCGTTGCCCCACGCCAAAAGCTCGGGCGAATGCGAGGGCGGCCGCGCGCTGACCCGCAGGATGAACTCGGTCGTCAGGCCCAGCGCCGGGTCGCTCTGCGGCGAATCGAGGCCGCGCTCGATGAAGGCACCGAGGCGCCGGCCCAGCACGACCGCCGCGCGGCCCGATGGCAGCCGCTCCGCCTCGAACCGGCGCAGCGCCTCGGCGACCGGCGTATCGCCGGCCAGCGCGTTCGCCAGCGCCTGGGCATCCTCGCCCGCCTTCAGCACGCCGATGCCGGCATGCGGCCGCGCGACGAAGGCGGCGTCGCCGATCAGCGCCACGCCGTCGAAGGCGATGCGCTCGGACTGCACGTCGTAGATCGGCTGCAGCATGGGGTGATGGGCGAGCGCCACCGTGTCGGCGAGCGGACCCGGCAGGTCGCGCGCCGCGTCCTGCGCCAGCCGCCGCACCAGATCGGGCCGGATGAGCGGCGGCGGGATCGAATAGTCGTGCGTCCGCCCCGAGGCGTCGGTCAGCAGATCGGTGAGCGGCGCGCCGTCCGGGACGTGCCGGTACCACAGGAAGTTGTAGCGGCGATGGCCGGGCTCGATGGAATCGTCCGCACCGCCGACGGGATAGCCGATGAACTGCCCGCCGGGCGGGAAGCAGAAGCAGTATTCGTCGAACCCGGACGCACGGAATTCCGGCGTCAGTGCCGTCTCCGGCACCAGCCCGCGCCAGGCGACGTAGCCGGCGTAGCGCGGCACCGCGGCCGGCGCCAGCAGCGCGCGCACCTTCGAGCGGAAGCCGTCGGCCCCGACGATGAGGTCCGCCGGCTCGGACGAGCCGTCGGCGAAGCGGGCGACCGGCCGGTCGCCGACGCGCCCGATCGCCACCAGCTCGCGACCGGCGTGGTAGCAGGCGTCGGGCAGTGCGGCCCGCAGCGGGTTGTAGACGTAGCTCCAGGACGTCAGGTACTGCGGGTAGGCGAAGCGGCCGAGCCGCGTCCCATGCCGGTCGACGGCGACGCGCCCGTCGACCTGGATGCCGAGTGGCCCGGTCTCGGTGACCCCCGCCGCCGCCATGATCGGCTCCAGCTCGGCATGCCGCGCGATCCCGGCGCCGCGGGACGCCAGGTCGTCGGGCACGCGCTCGCACACCGCCACGTCCCAGCCGGCGCGGTGCAGCATGTTCCCGATGAAGAGGCCGGCGACCGATCCACCGACGATGACGGCCTTCCGCCGTCCCGGCAGCGGTCCGCCCATAGTTCCCTCCCGACTTGTCGGTTCATGAACCCCGGCGTCGCGCGCGCCGGTTGGACGGCGAATGTGCGAACCTCGGACCGTTGCCGCAAATGCCGTTGGCGTATGGGGGGTATAGGAAAGAACTATAGCCCGTAGGCGGCGGGCACCGCGAGCAGCGCCTCGTGGACCATCTGCACCATGCGCTGCGCCGGCAGCGACAGCGGCATGTCGGGCCGGTGCATCACGTAGATCTCCGAGACGAGCACGGGGGCGGCGATCGGGTTGAGGATGAAGCGGCCGGAGGCCCGGTCGTTGATCACGGCGGCACTCGGCAGCGTCGTCGACCAGTCGGAGGCGCCGACCATCTCCATGGTAGCACCGAGACCGTCGATCTCGATGAGGCGGGCCGGCCGGATGGCTCCGGCCTTGATCTGGCGATCGACGATCCGCCGGAGCGAATGGTGGGCGGACGGCAGCACCAGCTTGAGATCGGGCACCGCATCGAGACGGACGGGCAGCCACGGCTCCAGCCGCTTGGCCGCACCCGAGACGAGCAGCACCCGGTCGCCGTAGAGCGGCCGAAGCTTGAGGGGTGTCTGGTTCGCCGGCCGGTTGCAGATCGCCAGGTCGAGCTCTCCGGCCACCACCCGGTCGGCGAGCGTGCCGCTGTAGGCCTCGACGATCCGGATGTCGACCTGGGGATGGTCGCGCGTGTAGGCGTCGAGGATGCCGGCGAGCGGTCCCCGGCAGATCGTCGGCATCAGGCCCAGGCTGAGCGGGCCCGCGATCGTCCCGCCGAAATCGAGCATCTCCTGCCGGACGGCGGAGAGGTCGCGCAACAGGCCCTGGCACAGCCGGTAGAAATGGCGTCCTGCCGCCGTCGCCTGGACGCCCTGGGCCGAGCGCTCGAAGAGGCGCACCGACAGCTCTTCCTCGAGCAGCCGGAGCTGCACGGAGAGCGCCGGTTGCGCCACGTTCTCGCGCTCGGCGGCGCGGCTGATGCTGCCTTCCTCGAACACCGCGACGAAATAGCGGATGCGGCGGAAGTCCATGGTGGGACCGGAGCTCCGCGCGGGCCGCGTCGCGGGCATCCTGGAATCGGCGGGGGTCATAAAAGAAACTATCGAATGGCGCCGTTTCGGGCGCCACCCGATTCGATCGGGCCATGAACTTCTTAAGCAAAAGCCTCCAAGTTCGCGGCAATCGGAACGCACCCGCCGCTCGCCCCGTTCGACCCTGCGTAGACAGACGATGAAATGGGAGGACGGCGATGCGGAATTCGCCATCCAACGACCTCGTTCTGGTGACGGGGGCTTCGAGCGGCATCGGGTTTCATTTGGCCCGACTGTTCGCCGAGAACGGCAGTGACCTGATACTGAGTGCGTCGCACCGCGGGCGGTTGGGCGCCGCCGCATCGGCGATCCGTCAGCAGGTTCCGAACGCGCGCATCGATCTGGTCGTCGCCGATCTGGCGCGGCCGGAGGGCGCCCGGCAGCTCTACGAAGCCGCCGCGGCCTTCATGCGGCCGATTCACACGCTGGTCAGCAACGCCGGCGTCGGGATCCAGGGGCGCTTCGTGTCCGACACCGACCTCCAGGCCGAGCTCGCGATGATTCAGCTCAACGCCGTGGCGCCGGTCGTCCTGAGCAAGCTGGCGGCCCGCGACATGACCGCCCGCGGCGCTGGCCGCATCCTGCTCACCGCGGCGGCGGCCGAGCCTTCGCCGGCAGCGGTCTACGTCGCGACCAAGGCGTTCCTGCGCCGGTTCGCCGCGGCCCTGCGCGACGAGCTCGCCGGGAGCGGCGTGCAGGTGACCACGTTGCTTCCGGCGGCCACCGATACCGACTGGTTCCGCCGCGCCGGCAGCCACGCGGCCGTCGGACTTCTCGCCGACCCGGCGGAGATCGCCCGCGACGCCTATTCGGGCATGATGGCCGGGATGACCGAGGTGGCCGCGCCGGCAGGGGCGACGGACGGATAGCGCGGCGCGGCTGCCACACCCACCCGCAGAGCGGGCGCCCGATCGGGAATCATGTTTGACAAACAACGATCGCCGACCGACAGTTTCGGCAACGTGTCATCTTCCGGCGATCCGCGTCCGCGTGGGCTCGCCGGGCGGAGGAGGCAACATGGCGAATGTCGGAATCGATCTCGGCGGCCTGCGAAACTCGCTCGCCGGCGCAGCGTTCAGCGGATTCGCGGGCGGCCTCGTCCGCCACGGCACGACCGCCAAGGTGAGCAAGGTCAACAAGGCCGCGCACACCAAGGTCAGCAAGCCCGACATCCGCGCGGCCAAGCCGAAGATCAGCAAGAACGTCTGATTCGGCGG
>JBFWXJ010000264.1:0-9129 GCA_050187535.1 Alphaproteobacteria bacterium
CGGCGACTGCGGTCGCGACGAAGCCGATCAGCAGCGAGCCGCGGGCGCCGTGGACGATGCCGGCCGCGACGTCGCGGCCGAGCGTGTCGGTGCCGAGCAGATGCTCGCCGAAGGGTGGGCGGAAGGGCGCCCCCGCCATGTCCCACGGGCTGTCCGGATAGGCGATCGGCCCGAACGCGGCCATCGCCAGGACGGCCGCCAGCACGACGAGGCCGGCGACGGCCCCCTTGTTGCGGGCGAAGCGGCGCGCGAACCCGGCCATCGCCCCCCGCTCTCCCATGGTCAGGCGCCCAACTCGATGCGCGGGTCGACCAGCGAATACACGACGTCGGTCGCGAGGTTGACCGCGATGACCATGGCCGAGGTCAGCAGGAATACGCCGAGCAGCACGTTGTAGTCGCGCTGCAGCACCGCTTCGTAGGCGAGCCGCCCGATGCCGGGCCAGGCGAATACCGTCTCGACGACGATCGAGCCGCCGATCAGGTAGCCTGCCTTCAGCCCGGCGATGGTGACGACCGGCAGGATGGCATTGCGCAGCACATGCCGGCGCAGGATGCGGCCTTCCGGCACGCCCTTGGCGCGTGCGGTGCGCACGAAGTCCTGGTCGCGCACCTCCAGCATCGCGGCACGCGTCATCCGCGCGTAGACCGCCATGTGGAAGAGGGCGAGCGTAAGGGCGGGCAGCACGAGGTGGCGCGCCACGTCGAGCGCGGCCGCCCAGCCGGTCAGCGTCACGCCGACCGAGCGCATGCCGAAGGCCGGCAGCCAGCCGAGCGTGACCGAGAACAGCAGCACGCCCATCAGGCCGACCCAGAAGAGCGGCGTCGCGTAGAAGAAGAGGGCGACGACGGTGATCGCCGAATCCGACCAGCGGCCGACGACGCGGGCGGCCGCCACGCCCAGCGCCACGCCCACCACCATCGACGCCACGAAGGCGGTGCCGGTCAGCAGCAGCGTCGGCGGCAGCCGCTCGGCCAGGAGATCCGCGACGGCGCGCTGCTGGCGGTAGGAGAAGCCGAGGTCGAGCGTCGCGACGTTGCGGACATAGGCCCAGAGCTGCTCCCACAGCGGCAGGTCGAGGCCGAACTGCCGGCGGAGCTGCTGCAGGAAGATCTCGTCCCCCGCCCCTGCCTCGCCCGCCATCACCGTCGCCGGGTCGCCCGGCGCCAGCCGGATCAACAGGAAGTTGAGGACGATGATCCCCAGCAGGACGAGGACGCCCTTGACGACCCGCTGCGCGATGAACTCGAGACGATCCAAGGAGAGCGGTCCGTCGGTGCGCCAGGGCCTATTTCACCATGTGGACGTCGGCGAAGTTGTCGCGCACGCCGATCGCCGAGGTGACGACGTCGCGGAACCGCTTGTCGACGAAGGTCGGGAACTCGAGCTCCAGCAGCCACGCCACCGGCACGTCGTCGACGAGGATGCGCTGGATCTCGCTGTACATCTTCTGCGCCTCGGCCGGGTCGACGGCTACCGCCGCCTTGTCGAACAGCTCGTCGATGCGGGGGTTGCTGTAGCCGTTGACGTTGCTGAACAGCACGCCCTTGCGGATGTTGCTGGAGATGTAGAGCCGCGACACGCCGAGTGCCGGGTGGCCGAGCTGGCTCAGCACCTGCAGCGTCATGTCGTAGTCCCAGTTGCGCACGCGGTCGCCCCAGGTGGCGACGTCGCTGCTGCGCAGGGTCACCTGGATGCCGACACGGCCCAGGGCCTGGCGGATGTATTCGCCCGCGCGAACGTAGACATCGCCGTAGGGCAGGCTCTCCATCGTCACCTTGGCACGCACGCCGTCGGAGCCGCGCTTCAGCCCCATCTCGTCGAGCAGCGCCTCGGCCTTCTTCGGGTCGAAGGGATACTTCGGCACGTCGGCGTCGTAGTGCGGGATGCTGGAATGGATCGGCCCGGTCGCCGGCTTGCCGAGGCCGAACCAGATGCGGTCGCGCATGAAGTTGCGGTCGATCGCGTGGTAGACGGCCTGGCGGAACCGCTTGTCGTTGAAGGGCGGGTTACGCAGGTTGAAGTCGAGCCAGAGGATCTGCGCCAGGTACTCGTAGCCCTTGGTCGTCAGGTCGAGATGCGGCAGGGCCTTGAGGCGCGGCACCTCGAAGGCCTCGATGTCGGCGAAGGCCGAGAGATGGGTCTGCCCCGTCTCCATGGCGACGACCCGGGCGCTCGCATCCGGCAGCACGCGGTAATAGATCTCGTCGAGATAGGGCTTGCCCTTCTGCCAGTAGTCGTCGTTGCGCACGAAGTGGATGTGCGAGCCGCGCACCCATTCCTTCAGCTTGAACGGCCCGGTGCCGATCGGCTTGTTGTTGGCGGGATTGGCGCGGAAGTCGGTGCCTTCGTAGATGTGCTTGGGCACGATCGGCGCGGTGCTCGGCTCCCACGCCATGATGAAAGGAGCGAACGGCCCCTTCAGCTTGAACACCACCGTATGCGGGTCGGGTGCGGAGATCTCCTCGCAGCGCAGGAAGATCGGGCGCGAGCGCGGATGCACCGCCGTCAGGTAGGTCTTGGCGCTGAAGACGACGTCGTCGGCCGTGAACGGCGCACCGTCGTGCCACTTCACCCCTTCCTGGAGCTTGAACGTGTAGGTGAGGCCGTCCGGCGACACCGTCCAGGACTTCGCCAGCCCCGGCATCGGCTTCAGGTTCGTGTCGTAGCGCAGCAGGCTCTCGTAGATCTTGCCGCCGACGATGGCCGCCGGCGTCGTCTGGTTGATGCCCAGCATCAGCGTCGGCGGCTCGGGCGAGATGATGATGTTCATCGTCCCGCCGCGCTGCGGCGCCGGGGTCGCGGCGGGCTGGGATGCGGCCGGCAATGCAGCCGTGACGAGCAGCGTCGCCGCGGCGATCGCGGTGCGCAGTCCGGAGAGGCGGGACATCGGTGTTCCTCCTGCCGCATGCGGGGTTGCGGCCCCGCCATGAAATGTCTCGCGAAACCCTAGTTTGTATACCGAGGCGAATGCAATCATCATCGGGCGGATGACGGGGCGGCAACGCAACCCTTTGCCGGAGCCCTTGGGGAGGTCGTCGATGAAGCGCTCGCTGGCCGTGGCCCGGCTGTGGCTCGAGGTCAACTCGTTCTCGCCGGTTCCGACCGTGCTCGCCGACTACGTGGACACGGAATGGGCCAAGGGCGAGGCGGCGCTGGCCCCCTTCCGCGGCTCGCCGACCGAGCTCGGCGCGGTCGCCTCCTTCGCCGACGCCAACCCCGACTGGGAGGTCACGGTCCTGCGCTGCGGCGCCGCCCAGCCGGGCGGGCCGATGGACGACGGCCTGTTCGAGGATTTCCTGGCCGAGCTGCATGGGGACCTCGCCGGGCGCCGGTGGGATGGCGTCTACCTGTCGCTGCACGGCGCGCTCGCGACCGAACGCCGGCGCACCCCCGACCTCGACATCGTCGCGATGGTGCGCGAGACGGTCGGCCGCGTCCCCGTCGGCGCCAGCTTCGACATGCACGCCAACCTGCCGCCGCGCATCGTCGAGCTGCTCGACGTCGCCGCCGGCTACAAGACGCTGCCCCATGTCGACATGGACGAGGTCGCGGCGAAGGTGCTGCGGATGCTGGTCGACACGGTCGACGGCCGCATCCGGCCTATCGGCGTGCTGGCGCGGCCGGGCCGTATCCTGCACAGCCACAACATGCGCACCGGCGACGGCCCGATGAAGGAGCTGGAGGAGATCGCCCGCGACCTGACACGGGGGCCGATCCTCGACGTGACGCCGTTCGGCGGCTTCCCCTACGCCGACACGCCCTTCACCGGTTCGTCCGTCATGGTCTACGCCGACGGCGACCGTGCGGCCGCGGCGGCCGTCGCGGAGACGATGGCCGACGCCGTGCGGACGCGGGCACCGATGTTCGCGGTCGAACGGCCGGGGCCGGACGCCGCCATCGCCGAGGCACTCGCCGTCCCGGGCAGCGGCCCGGTCGCCGTGGTGGAAGCCGGCGACAACACCTATTCGGGCGGCATCGGCGACACGCCGGAGCTGTTCCGCGCCATGCTGCGCATGCCGGACCCGGTGCCGTCGGTATTCGCCTTCTTCCACGACCCCGACACGGTCGCCCGCGCCCAGGCGGCGGGTGTCGGCGGCATCCTCAAGGGCGCGCTCGGCGGCCGCGTCACCACCGACTTCGGCCCGCCGGTGCCGATCCGCGCCGAGGTGATCCGGCTGACGGACGGCGTCTTCGTCAACAAGGGGCCGATGATGAAGGGCGTCGAGGTGCGCATGGGGCCCTCGGCCCTGCTGCGCGTCGGCCATGTCGACGTCGTCGTCAGCAGCCTGCGCTTCCCGGTCAACGACCTCGCGTACATGGAGCTGCACGGCATCGACCTCGCCCGCGTGCGCCTGCTGGGCGTCAAGGCGAAGAACCATTTCCGCGGCGCCTACGGCCCGGTCTGCCGCGCCTTCATCGAGACCGACACGCCCGGCCCCGCCGGCATCGACCTCGCCCGCATGCCCTACCGCTTCGCGCCCATGGCGGATATCGGCGCCTGAGCATTCTTGACGAAGCGTACCGCTTATCGGTACGCTTGCGATGATCAAGTCGTTCAAGGGTGCTGCAGCACAAGCGATCTGGGAACGTCGCGTGCCGAGAGGCATGTCACCCGATTTCGCCCGCATCGTATTGCGGAAGCTGCGCTACCTCGATGCTGCCAGCGTCCTATCTGATCTTTCCGCGCCACCGGGAAATCGTCTGGAGACTCTACGCAAGGATCGGATGGGCCAGCATTCCATTAGGGTGAACGACCAGTATCGGCTCTGCTTCATCTGGCGGGCCGGCGACGTCGATGACGTCGAGCTCGTCGACTATCATTGAGGCCGTCATGGCGAAATCGCGCCCGACACTTCCACTTCCCCATCCCGGAGAGATCCTGCGCGAGGACTTCCTCGTGCCCATGGGGGTATCCGTCTATGCGCTGGCGCGGGCCATCAGCGTCAGCCGGTCGCGCGTCAACGAGATCGTGCGGGGCGAGCGCGCCATCACCCCGGAGACGGCGCTGCGCCTCGCCCGCTACTTCGGCACGTCGGCCGAGCTGTGGACCAATCTCCAGGCCCGCTACGACCTCGATACGATGCGCGAGACGATGGCCGATACGCTGGCGACCATCGTGCCCCGGCAGGACGCCGCCTGAACCGCCTCAGCTCCCGACGTGCAGCGGCCCGACGATCGTGCGCAGCGCGGCGATCACGCTGGGGGCGATGATGCGGCTGGTCTTGGGGTTGGCCTCCGACGGGCGGTTGCGGGCGGTCATCGAGAGGATGATCTCGTCCGCTTCCAGCTCGACGTTGTGGATGGCGCCGGGGATGTGCGGATCGGCCCAGATCTCCACCGCCGTGCGGTCGAAGCCGACGCCGGCCAGGCTCAGCGAGATCGCCACGTTGAAGTGACGCGGGAAGGCGGCGGCGGCCTCGCGTGCGCTCCCCGCGAAGACCTGAACCGCGGCTTCCAGCGGCCTGGTGAAGTCGAAGCCGCGCTTCTCCAGGTACTCTTCGCCGACGAAGGAAGCGGGCTTGATCCGCGAGTTGAGCTTGACCGAGCGGATCGTGCCCTCGGCCGCGCAGCGCACGGAATCGAGCCCCGGCAAGGCGCCGCTGGCGACGCGCACGCGGCCGGCATGGCGCTCGGCGAACTCGGCCATGTCGGGGAAGGCGGGCACGCCGCCGGCGCTGAGCGCGACCAGCGTGCGGCCCCGCTCCAGCACCGTGCGCGCGACCTCCGGAAAGGCGTCGGCGGTGGCGCACTCGACGACGACGTCGCAGAGCGCCGGCAGCTCCGCCAGCGTCACGATCTTCGGCCGCAAGGCGAGGCCGGCGGCGTTGCGCCCGGCCTTGTCCAGGTCGCGCGCGGCAATCGCCGTCAGGACCGCGCCCGGGAGCGCGCCCTCGTCGAGCCGTGCGGCGACGAACCGCCCGACGCTGCCGAAGCCGGCGAGCCCGACCCGCACGCTCATCGCGCGTCCACGGGCGCGCCCATGAGGGCGGCATAGGCCTTCACGTCGGCCGCACCCCACAGCCCCTCGATCGTGCGCGCGAGATCGGCGGCGCGCTCGGGCGTGGCGACCGCGCCGGTCAGGCGGTCGTACTTCTCCCGCACCTCGGCATCGCTCATCGGCGCCTCGGGATAGCCGCGGGCGATGCCCATCTTCACGGTGTGGGTGGCACCGGCCTTCGTGCGCACGGCGACGATGGTCTCGTACTTGTCGGGGAAGCCCTTATCGAGCTCGTCGTCCTTGACCACGATGACGCGGGACGAGAGACGCGCGACCTCAGCATCGGTCTTGCGGCGGTCGTTGAAGAGGTCGGCGACCCGCAGCCCCTCGGCCGACAGTGCCACGGGCAGGATGTACTGCGCGCAATGGCTCTTCAGCGGGTTGGAATCGATGCAGTGCGTGCCGGACGACGGGAAGCGCAGCTCGATCGAATCGACGTCGCCGATCGCGAGCTTCTTGTCGCGCGCGATGCCGAGCAGGCCGTCCAGGCCCGGATGCAGGAAGGAGACGCTGGAGTACGGCTTGATCGCCAGCTCCATGATCCCGTCCCAGCGCGTGCCGAGCTCGTCGGTCATGTGGCGCTGCGTCGCCTTGCGGCTGAAGGCGCCGAACACGGTATGGCCGTGGTCGAAGATGCCGATCGGCCCGCCGAAGCCCTGGGAGGCGAGCATCGCCGAGGTCACGCCGTTGCGCGCCGCCATACCCATCTGGAAGGGCCGCGAGTTCTCGGTCTCGTCCGACTCCCACGCCATCAGGCCCGACGCCTGGCAGCCCGCGAGGCCGAACGCCTTGGTCGCCTGGGATGCGTCGAGGGCGAGCAGGTAGCCGGCCGCGGCCGTGGCGCCGAAGCAGCCGCAGACCGCCGAGGGATGAAAGCCGAGATTGTATTGCTCGACCGGCCCCAGCGCCATCGACAGCCGGTATTCGATCTCGCAGCCGAGCACGACGGCGGCCACGAACTCCTTGCCGCTGCGGCCGAGATGCTCGGCCATGGCGAGCGCCGTCGGCACCATCACCGCGATCGGGTGCAGGACGCCTTCGGGATGATGAGGCTCGACGTCGCAGGCATAGCCCATCGTGCCGTTGGCGAGCGCCGCACCGACGACGCTGGTGCGGAAGCCGTGGCCGACCACGCTCGCCTGCCCGTCGCCGCCCTGGCCCTTGACGAAGGCCGCGATGCGCCGCCCAGTCGAGATGCGCGGGTCGGCGGCGGCGAGCAGCGCGCCACTGCCGTCGAGGATCATCTGGATCGCCCGCGCCCGCACCGCCTGCGGCACGGAATCGGCGGTGAAGCCGGCCACCAAGCCGGCCCAGGCATCGGTCAGCGGACCATTTCCGGTCGTTGCCATCGCGTCTCTTCGCTCCCCAGGGATATTTCGGATAAGGATGTTCGGTGGCCCCACCAGGGGGCCCGGGTGATCTCAGGATTTGGTGGCTGCCGCCCGCGGCCGCGGCGTCCGTGCGCGCGGCGCGCGGGCCGGACGCGTGGGCGCCGGCGGGGCTTCGTCCGCCTCGCCGCGCGACGCGCGCGGCTGCGTGTAGGCACCCATGTAGATGCGTGCATAGCCTTCGCGGATGACGTCCACGATCTGGTCGAGGCGGCGGGCGATATGGCTGTGCATCGCCGCGACGCACCGCCCGGCATCGCGGGCGCGCAGCGCCGCCAGCATTTCCGCATGCTCGTTCTGGGTCGCCGTGCGGCGGCCGTTCTCCATGTCGATCCAGCGGCAGAAGCGGATGCGGGCGTTGATGTTCTGCAGGATGCGCAGCAGCTCGCCGTTGCGCGACAGGGTCGCGATGCGCTCGTGGAACTCCTCGTCGTAACGCACGAGGTCGACGACCGAGGCGTCGGCGGGGGCCGAGCGGCTGCGCGTGAGGAAGGCTTCCAGCTCGTCGAGCTCGGCGTCGCTCGCACGCTCCACGGCGAGGCTGGCCGCGGTCGCCTCCAGCGCACGGCGGACCTCGTAGAGATCGAAGATCTCCTTGGCGTCGAGCGGGCGGCACTGGAAGCCACGGTTGGGCGTGAAGGTGAGGAAGCCCTCCGTGACGAGGCGGTTGAGGGCCTCGCGGATCGGCGTGCGGCTGACCTTGAGGCGCTTCACGAGATCGGCCTCGGCCAGCCGCTCCAGCGGGCGGAACTGGTAGGTGATCGCCATGGCGCGCAACTGCTCGTAGGCGCGGTCGGCGAGGTTCGCCGTCGGTCGCTGTCCGCGTCGCATGCGGGCCGGCACTCCCTTCCCTTTCCCCCGCTCATTGTATACAGGGGCGTATTGCGAGCGGCCAGCCCGATCGCGGCACCGACGGAAGGGGACGCCATGAACAACCAGCTCTCCGGCGCCGAGGCATTCGTGCGCATCCTGCAGGGGCACGGCGTCAAGCACATCTTCGGGTTGTGCGGCGACACCAGCCTTCCCCTCTACGACGCGCTCTACCGCCTCGACCACGGCATGACGCACATCCTGACCCGCGACGAGCGATCGGCCGGCTACATGGCCGACGGCTACGCCCGCGTGTCCGGCAAGGTCGGAATCTGCGAGGGGCCGTCGGGCGGCGGCGCCACCTACATCCTGCCGGGCGTCGTCGAGGCCAACGAATCCTCGATCCCGATCCTGGCCGTCACGACCGACATTTCGGTCGGGGGCCGCGGCCGCTACAGCCTGACCGAGCTCGACCAGGAGGCGCTCTTCCGGCCGCTCGCCAAGTGGAACCGGGTGCTGCACCGCTCGGTCGACATCCCCAAGGTGCTGCGCGGCGCCTTCACCCACATGACCAGCGCCAGGCCGGGTGCGGCCCATATCGGCCTGCCCTTCGACGTGCAGAAGGACCCGGTCGACGAGGCCGACGTGTGGGCCGATTCGGCACTCGGCAGCTACCCCTCGCGGCGCTTCGGGCCCGATCCGGACATGGTGGCGCGCGCCGCCGACGCGCTCGTCTCGGCGCGCAATCCGCTCTTCATCTGCGGCGGCGGGGTGGTGATTGCCGGCGGCGAGGCGGCACTCGTGCGGCTGGCGGAATGGCTGGGCGCGCCCGTCGCGACCACCATCTCGGGCCAGGGCTCGATCCCCGAGGACCACCCGCTGGCGGTCGGCGTCGTCGGCTCGAACGGCGGCACGCCGATGACCCGCGCG
>JBFWXJ010000265.1:0-9021 GCA_050187535.1 Alphaproteobacteria bacterium
GGCGCGAAGATCCCGAAGGTCGACCGGATCGAGTGGCTCTACATCCCCGACCAGAACACCGTGCTGTCGGCCCTGCAGGCGGGCGAGATCGACTACTACGAGGCGCCGCCGCTCGATTTCATCCCGGTCCTGGAGCGCAATCCCAAGATCAAGATTGTCGAGATCGAGACGCTCGGCATCCAGGCGCTGCTGCGGCCGAACCACAAGTTCCCGCCCTTCGACAACCCGAAGGCGCGCCAGGCCCTGCTCTACATGGTCAAGCAGGAAGACTACATGCGCGCGGTGGTCGGCAACCCGAAGCTCTACAAGAAGTTCTGCGGCGCCTTCTTCCTCTGCGGCTCGGGCAACGACACGGCCGCCGGCTCGGATCCGCTCGGGGAACAGAACTTCGACAAGGCCAAGCAGCTGCTGAAGGAGGCCGGCTACAACGGCGAGAAGATCGTCGTCCTGCTGCCGACCGACCGGCCGCAATACAACGCGTTGACGATGGTCACGATCCAGAACCTGCGCAAGGCGGGCATGAACGTCGACGCGCAGGCGATGGACTGGAGCACCGTGCTGTCGCGGCGCGCCAGCCGGAACAACCCCTACGAGGGCGGCTACCACATCTTCCACACGACGCATGGCGGGCCGGGCACGGCCAACCCGGTCTCCAACGTCTGGTTCAATTCGCGCTGCGACAAGGCCAATCCGGGCTGGCCGTGCGACATGGACCTCGACAAGCTGGTCGAGGACTGGTCGCGCGAGCCCGACCGGGCCAAGCGCCGGGCGATTCTCGACAGGATCCAGACCCGTGCCTACGAGAGCGTGCCCTATGTGCCGGTCGGGCAGTACACGCAGCCGATCGCGGTGCGCTCCAACATCGAAGGCGTGCTCGTCACCAACGTGCCCGTCTACTGGAACATCGAGAAGAAGTAGGCCGGCCGGGAGAAGGGCGGCCGGCTCGTCCGGCCGCCCGCGGAGCCGCCCATGTGGGCCTATGTCATCCGACGCACGCTGGCCGTCATCCCGGTGATGGCGGTCGTCGCTGTCGTCGTCTTCCTGCTGCTGCATCTGAGCCCGGGAGACCCGGCGGCGATCATCGCCGGCGACAACGCATCGTCCGCCGACATCGAGGCGGTCCGGCGCAAGCTCGGCCTCGACGAGCCGCTCGCCGCGCAGTTCTTCGGCTGGGTCGGCCGGCTGCTGGTCGGTGACTTCGGCACCTCGATCTTCTTCAATCGACCGGTTCTCCAGCTCATCGGAGAGCGCGTCGAGCCGACGGTGGCGCTGGCGCTGACGACGACCGTCTTCGCGGTCGCGGTCGCGATACCGATGGGCGTCGTCGCCGCGTGGAAGGCCGGCACCTGGATCGACCAGCTCATCATGGCGCTGGCGGTGCTGGCATTCTCGTTCCCGGTCTTCCTCGTCGGCTACGGCCTCGTCTACGGGCTGGCGCTGGAATGGGAGCTGCTGCCGGTGCAGGGCTTCGTCAGCTTCGGCGAGGATGTGGGGCGCGCGCTGCGGCACCTCGTGCTGCCGACCATCGCGCTCGGCCTCGTCTACACGGCCCTGCTCGCGCGGATGACCCGGGCGACGATGCTGGAGATCCTGAACGAGGACTACATCCGCACGGCGCGGGCCAAGGGCCTCGGCAACAGCCGGGTGCTGATCATCCATGCGCTGAAGAACGCCTCGGTGCCGATCGTCACGACCATCGGCGTCGGCATCGCGCTGCTGATCGGTGGCGTGGTGGTGACCGAGAGCGTCTTCGCCATCCCCGGCGTCGGCCGGCTGACCATCGACGCGGTGCTGCAGCGCGACTATCCGGTGATCCAGGGGGTCATCCTCGCGGTCTCCGGCGTCTACGTCGTCATCAACCTGCTAATCGACCTGACCTACACGGTCCTCGATCCGCGCATCCGCTACTGAAGGCCGGAGGGGATGGGGATGGCCGACATCACCGCTGACGCGACCGGACGGGCCACTTCGGGGTCACCCATGCGCGCCGCGATGGCGCGGGCGCTGCGCCGCCATCCCATGATGATCGCAGGCGGCGTCGTGCTCGTCCTCATCGCCGTGGTCTCGGCGGCGGCCCCGCTGCTGGCGCCGCACGATCCGATCGAGCTCAATGTCGTCGACCGGCTCCGCCCGCCCGGTGACGACTATGTGCTGGGGACCGACGCCTATGGCCGCGACATGCTGAGCCGGCTGCTCTATGGCGGCCGCGTGTCACTCGCGGTCGGTCTGGCGGTGGCTGCGCTGAGCACGCTCATCGGCCTTGTGATCGGGGTCGTCGCCGGTTACTACCGGCTGGCCGACGCCATCATCATGCGGGTGATGGACGGGCTGATGGCGATTCCGGGCATCCTTCTGGCGATCGCGCTGATGGCGCTGACACGGGCCAGCGTCGGCGTCGTCATCCTCGCGATCACGGTGCCTGAGATCCCACGCGTCGTGCGTCTCGTGCGGGCCGTCGTCCTGTCGATCCGCGAGCAGACCTATGTGCAGGCCGCGGTTGCGATCGGCACGCGCTTTCCGCGGCTCATGCGCCGGCACATCCTGCCGAACACCGTGGCGCCGCTCGTCGTCCAGGCGACCTACATCTTCGCCCAGGCGGTGCTGATCGAGGCCTATCTCAGCTTCCTCGGCGTCGGCACGCCACCCGAGATCCCGAGCTGGGGCAACATCATCGCCGAAGGCCGGATCTACGTGCAGATCGCCTATTGGCAGGTGCTGTTCCCCGGCATCGCCATCGCGCTAATGGTGCTCTCGATCAATGTGCTGGGCGACGGGCTGCGCGACATCCTCGACCCCCGGCTGGCCCGGCGGATCTGATGGGGTGCATCTGATGGATGGGCCCCTTCTCGCCGTCGAGGGCCTGCGTACCTCGTTCGTCGCCGAGGGGGTGGCGCTGCCCGCGGTCGACGGCGTCTCCTTCTCGGTCGGGCGCGGCGAGACGCTGTGCATCGTCGGAGAGTCCGGCTGCGGCAAGAGTGTCTCCGCGCTCTCCGTCATGCGCTTGCTGCCGCCGCCGCCCGCCTGCCGGGTCGAGGGGTCGGTGCGCCTCGACGGAAAGGAGATCCTGGCCCTCTCCGAGGGGGAGATGCGACGTATCCGCGGCAACGCCGTCTCGATGATCTTCCAGGAGCCGATGACGTCGCTGAACCCGGTGGTGACGATCGGCTACCAGATCGCCGAGGCGGTGCGTCAGCACGAGGGCAAGAGCTGGGCCGAGGGCCATGCGCGGGCACTGGAGATGCTGCAGCTCGTGCGCATCCCCGAGGCGGCGAGCCGCTTGAAGCAGTACCCGCACCAACTGTCGGGCGGCATGCGCCAGCGGGTGATGATCGCCATGGCGCTCGCCTGCCGGCCGAAGGTGCTGCTGGCCGACGAGCCGACGACGGCGCTCGACGTAACCATCCAGGCGCAGATCCTGGAGCTGATGCGCGAGCTGCAGGAGGAGACCGGCACCGCCATCGTGCTCATCACGCACGACCTGGGTGTGGTGGCGGAGATGGCCCAGCGGGTGGTCGTCATGTATGCCGGCCGCAAGGTCGAGGAGGCGTCGATCGACGACCTCTTCGAGCGGCCGGCCCATCCCTACACCGTCGGGCTGATGGGCTCGATCCCGCAGCTCGGCGCCTCGCTGGAGGGCGACCGCCCGCGGCTGGCGGAGATACCCGGCATCGTGCCCTCGCTGCGCGCCATGCCGGCCGGCTGCACCTTTGCCCCGCGCTGCCCGCTGGCGTCCGATCGCTGCCGTGCCGAGGCGCCGCCGCTCGAGGAGCGCCGCCCGGGCCACCGCAGCGCCTGCTGGCACTGGGAGAGGGCAGGGGAGGCGCTCCATGCCTGACGGAACGCCTGCCGCGCCGCTGCTCGACGTGCGCGGGCTGGTGAAGCATTTCCCCATCCGGCGCGGGCTGTTCGGCCGAGCCGGTGCGCTAGTGCGGGCGGTCGACGGCGTCGACCTCGCGATCGGCCGCGGCGAGACGCTGGGCCTCGTGGGCGAGAGCGGCTGCGGCAAGTCGACCGTCGGCAAGGTCGTGCTACGCCTGATCGAGCCGACCGCGGGGACCATCGCGCTCGACGGGCGCGACATCACGCGGGCGGGCACCGGCGAGATGCGCGCGGTGCGCCAGCGCATGCAGGTCGTCTTCCAGGACCCGTACTCGTCCTTGAACCCGCGCATGACGGCGGGCGAGATCGTCGGCGAGCCCTTCATCAACTACGACATCGGTACGGCTGCGGAGCGCCGCGAGCGGGTCGAGGCCCTCTTCCGTCGCGTCGGCCTGCGCACCGAGCAGATGGCTCGCTATCCGCACGAGTTCTCGGGCGGCCAGCGCCAGCGCCTCGGAATCGCCCGTGCGCTGGCGCTGGGCCCGCAGCTCATCATCGGCGACGAGCCGGTTTCGGCCTTGGACGTGTCTGTCCAGGCGCAGGTCATCAACCTGATGACCGACCTGCAGGAGGAGTACGGGCTCAGCTACCTCTTCATCGCCCACGACCTGGCGGTGGTCGAGCACATCAGCCACCGCGTGGCCGTCATGTATCTCGGCAAGATCGTCGAGCTGGCGCCCAAGCGCGCGCTCTTCGCCTCGCCGGGGCACCCCTATACCGAGGCGCTGCTGGGCTCGGTGCCGCTGCCCCGCCCACGCGCGCGCCGCAAGCGCGCGACGCTGAAGGGTGACGTGCCGAGCCCGGTGGCGCCGCCTCCCGGCTGCCGCTTCCATACGCGCTGCCCCTATGCCGTGCCGCGCTGCTCCGCCGAGGAGCCGCTGCTGCGCGAGATCGCGCCGGGGCAGCAGGTAGCCTGCCACCTCCGATAGCGGGCAGCGCGATGCCGGACGGCAGGGAGAGCGCGGGACCGCCGGCGCGGCTGGCCGACGTCGCCGCCGCCGCGGGCGTCTCCGCCGCGACGGCGTCCCGTGCCTTCAACGTTCCCGATCTGGTTCGCCCGGAGCTGCGCGAGCGGATCATGGCCGCCGCGGCGGAGCTCGGCTATGTGGCCCATGGTGCCGCGCGTGCGCTCGCCTCCCGCCGGTCGCGCACGCTGGGCGCCATCGTCCCGACGCTCAACAATACGATCTTCGCCCGCACGGTCGACGCCTTCCAGCGCCGGCTGGAAGAGCGCGGCTACATCATGCTGCTCACCAGCTCCGAGTACGACGCCGAGCGCGAGCTGGAGCGGGCGCGCGCATTGCTGGAACGCGGCGTCGACGGGCTGATGCTGGTGGGTGCCGTCCACCATCCGCAGCTCCTCGGCATGCTGGCCGCCGCGGGCAAGCCTTTCGTCCAGGGCTGGGCCCTGGGACGCGGCGCCCGCCATCCATCCGTTGGGTACGACGCGCGGCGCATCTCCGGCCTGGCCGTCGAGCATCTGGTTGCGCTCGGCCATCGCGAGTTCGCCGTGCTGACCGGGCGACCGACGATGAACGACCGGGTGACGGCGCGCCTGCAGGGATTGCGCATGGCGCTGCGACGTCATCGACTGAGAATACCGGCATCACGCATCCTCCACTGCGCCTACGCGATCGACGCGGCACGCGAGGCCTTCGGCCGGCTGGTCATGAAGGGCGAGCTGCCGACCGCGCTCGTCTGCGGCAACGACATCCTCGCCTGCGGTGCTCTGTTCGAGGCACGTGCTCGCGGCATTGCCGTCCCCGAGCGCCTGTCGATCGTCGGCAACGGCGATCTCGACATCGCGGCCCATACAACCCCCGCCCTGACGACCGTCCGTACGCCGAAGGCCGAGATCGGCTTCTGGGCGGCCGACTACCTCATGGCGCGGATCGAAGGCGGCAATCTGGCGCTTCCGGCGGAGCTTCCCGTCGAGCTGGTGCCGCGCGGGTCCAGCGGACCGGCACCATCGACGGATTTGCCTTCCGCAGCGGACTGATTGCGCTAACATCGCACCCCAGCCTCGTCGTCCGGCGCTCGTCGGACCCCCCGCCATCACGACAGGAAACCTCCGATGTTCGGCAGACGCCCGACGATCAGCTCGGTCAAGGGAATGGTTGCGGCCGCCAACCCGCACGCGGCGATGGCCGGCGCCCGCCTGCTGCGCGCCGGCGGCAACGCGTTCGACGCGATCGCCGCCACCGCGGCGACGCTCAACGTCGCCGAGCCGTACATGTCGGGGCTCGCCGGCATGGGCATGGCGACGTGCTACATCGCCAAGGAAGGCCGTGTCCGCACGCTCGACTTCATCACCAAGGTGCCGGAGAAGTTCGACGCGGCGTCGCTGAAGCGCAAGGATGTGGCGCGCGGGCCGATGGCGAGCGGCGCGCCCGGCAACCTCGCCGGCTGGTGCGAACTGGTGACCCGCTACGGCACCAAGACCCTGCCGGAGATCCTGGCCCCGGCGATCGAGCTCGCCCGCGACGGCATCCCGATCTCCGAGAACAATGCCGAGAACATCGGCGAGGCGCAGCGCGACCTCGCCGCCTTCCTGCAGATCTACGAGGGCTGGTCGCGTAACTATGTGAGCGCGGCCGGTGGTGCGCTGCCCTACGGCGCGGTGCTGCGCCAGCCCGACCTCGCACGCACCTACGAGGCGATCGCATCGGAGGGCTCGGGCTATCTCTATGGCGGCCCGCTCGGGCGCGAGATGGTCGCCCATCTGCAGTCGCTGGGCGGCGTCATGACCATGGGCGACCTCAAGGCGGTGGCGCCGGAGTGGCTGGAGCCGGTGGTCGCCTCCTACCGCGGCATCCAGGTCCACACGCTGCCGCCGCCCTGCGAGGGCTTCCAGTACCTGCAGACGCTGCGCATCCTCGAAGGCTTCGACCTGGCCGCGATGCCGCGCAACGGCCTGGCCCATCTCGACACGGTCTTCCGTGCCATCCGTCTGGCGGCGGGCGAGCGCATCTGGCGCAATAACCCCTCGCCGGAAGTGCTGGCCGACATCCTGTCCGACACCAATGTCGAGCGCCTGCGCGCCCGGTTGAAGGCGGACGCCCCCGTCATCGGCCCGACCGAGCAGTGGGTCGAGCCGCCGCCGGAAGTGCCGGGCGTCGACCGCGATCACACCACCTCGTTCTCGGTCGCCGACGCCGAGGGCAATGTCGTCTGCATCACCCAGAGCCTGGGGGCGAAGTTCGGCTCGGGCGTCGTGATCCCCGGCCGTGGCGTGTGCATGAACAACTTCCTCTACTGGGGCGAGCTCGACCCCAGGGGCAAGAACTTCATGCGCGCGGGCGGCCCGCTGGCGCTGCCGATGGCGCCGTCGATCGGGCTGCGCGACGGCAAGGCGGTGCTGGCGCTGGGCACGCCCGGCAGCTACGGCATCTGCCAGACGCAGAGCCAGACCATGGTCCAACTCGTCGACTACGGCCTGCCGATCCAGGAGGCGATCGCCGCACCCCGCGCGCGCCTGATGGACGGTGCCGCCGTCCATCTGGAATCCCGGGTGGACGACGAGGTGGTGAGCGGCCTGCGCGGCCGCGGCCACCAGATTACCCGCCTCGACTCTTTCGCGCTCGCCTGCGGCGGCATGCAGGGCATCACCATCGACCCGGCGACGGGGGTGATGACCGGCGGCGCCGACCCGCGGCGCGACGGCTACGTGGTGTTCCCGTAGGGCCTACGGGGCGGCAGGTGCCGGCGGCCTGACCTCGTCGGGCCGCAGCACCTGGATCACGAAGTGCTCGACCTGCGGGGCATAGGCGTTCCACAAGCGGCGTAGTGCCGTCAGCGGCCGCTCTTCGTAGTCGACCCTGAGGTCGACGAGCGGCCACGCCTCGCGATCGACGATCAGCAGGGCGGCCGACATGATCGGCTTGGTCTCGCCGCCCGCCGCCAGTCCGGCATCGGCGGCGGCGAGCAGCCGTTCGGCGAACGGATTGCCCTGGCTCGCCTCGAACGCGTCGACCATCGCCTGCGGCACGCCTAGGTTGGCGATGACGTTGCCGACAGCCACGCAGCCGCGGCCCTGCGCGCCGCTGTTGAGCGAGGGGATCTTCGGACCGCAGTAGAAGGCCGTGTTCCCGTTGCGGTCGACGGCGCCGAGCTGGCGCTGGTCCGGGAACTCGCTCATCGCGACCAGGGCCTTCACCGTCTCGCCGGCGGACATGCCCCGCGCCAGCAGGTCGAGGCCGATCGGCCCGAGGCGGATGTCGGTGCGGTGCTGCGTCTGGATCGTCCCGACACCGGCCCTGGCCCACGGACAGCGGTTGCCGACGGCGATGCTCGACGTCGTGATGGCGATACCGAACTGGCCGGTGGCGGGACAGCGGGCGGCGAGGGAGAAGGTCATCGGGCGGAAGCTCCGGGACGCGGGGAAGAACGAAATCCGTCGGCAAGGCGGTCGACGCGGTCGCGCAACCCGTACCAGGCCGACAGCGGCGCCATGAACCATGGCCGGCCTCCATAGAGGGGATGGTCGGGCAGCCCGTCACGGGCGAATGCGGTCGTCGCGTCGTTCGCACGCATGAGGCGCCGCGCGGTGATGGTGCCGAGATATGTCGCCATCACCACGCCCGAGCCGTTGCAGCCGAGGACATGGTGGACGCGACCCCGCGTGCCGATATTGGGCAGCCGGTCGAGAGTGAAGGCGACCATCCCGCCCCAGGCATGGGTCATCTTCACCGGGGCCAGCTCCGGAAACGTCATGCACAGCATCCGGTGCAGGCTGCGCGCCACGGTTCGCGGAGCCGCATGGTCGCGTGCCGAGGCACGGCCACCCACGAGCAGGCGCCTACCGTCGGGCGAGATGCGCACCGCATAGGCGAGCCGCCGCGTGTCGTTGACGAGGCGCCCCTGCGGCAGCAACCGGCGCAGCGTCGCCCCGGGAACCGGCTCGGTCGCCGCCATGTAGCTGCCGACCGGGATGATCCGGCGGTGGTGCCAGGGAAAGGCCGCGCCCGTGTAGGCGTTGGTCGCGAGGATCGCCTCGCCGGCGGCGAGCCGTCCCTGCGCGGTCTTCAGCTCCACCCCGGACGCGGTCTCGTCGATGCCGTCGACGCGGGTGAAGGGAATGACGACGGCTCCGGCCTTCCGTGCCGCCTGTAGCAGGCCGTCATGCAGGCGCGCCGGATGAAC
>JBFWXJ010000266.1:0-8974 GCA_050187535.1 Alphaproteobacteria bacterium
CGTCCTGACGCGCGAGAACTTCAAGCATCTCGTCGACGTCAACCTGACCGGCGCCTACAACGCCGTATCCGCCGAGCTGCCGGCGATGCGCCGGCAGCAGGACGGGCTGATCGTCAACCTCGTCTCCTGGGCCGGGCGCTATGTCGGCAAGGGTGCAGGCGTCGCCTACTGCGCCTCCAAGCACGGGATGCTTGTGCTGAACGAGGCGCTCAACCAGGAGGAATGCGGCAACGGCATCCGCGCGACCGCGATCTGCCCGGCCGACGTCGACACGCCGATCCTCGACATCCGCCCGGTCAAGGTGAGCGACGCGACGCGCGCGGTCATCCTGAAGCCGCAGGACCTGGCGGACGCCGTCCTCTACGTCGCCCGCCTGCCGGCCCGCGTGTGCATCAACGAGATCCTCATCAGCCCGACCAAGAACAAGACCTACCTGCCGAACCTGCCCTGAGGGGCGTCCCCCGGCGGCGCCGGCTCAGAACCGCACCTGGCCGACGAGCCGGATCTCGCGGCCGCGCAGGGGGGCCACGTCCTTCAGGAACGAGACGTGGTTGCGGCCGGCGGCGTCGGTCAGGTTGCGCCCCTCGATGCGCAGCAGCAGGTCGTCGCTGTCCGGCAGCGGCCGCCAGCCGATCGACGCGTTGAGGAAGGTGTAGCCGCCGGTCTCGGTCTCGTCCGGCGCCGTGCGGCCCTGCCGGGCCCGGCCCTCGACCTCGCCGCGCAGCGTCAGCTGGCCGAGGTCGGCGGAGACCCCGAAGAGGTATCCGAGCGGCGGGATGCGCGGCAGCGGCGTGCCGGTCGAGCGGTTCTCGGCCCGGACGTAGTCGAGGTGCCCGTCGACCGCCATCGACCAGCCGGCGCCGCGCAGGAAGGTCCAGGCCGCCTCCAGCTCGACGCCGCGGAAATCGGCATCGGCCTGCCGGTACTGCAGCACGTCGAGCCCATCGGCGACCTGGCCCGTGAAGTCCGGGAAGATGAAATTGCGGTAGCGCGACGCGAAGAGGTTGACGCCGCCGGTCACGTCGCCGCGGCGCTTGCGCAGCGAAACCTCGGCGGTCCATGCCTGCTCCTTGCGCAGGTTCGGGTCGCCGATCTCGAAGGAGGCTGTGCCGGCATGGGGGCCGTCGGCGAACAGCTCCTCGGCCGAGGGCGCCCGCTCGGTGCGCGATAGCGAGGCCCCCAGCGACCACGCCTCGTCCAGGCGGTACGTCGCACCGGCCGAAAAGCTGGTCCCGGTGAACGACCGCTCGCGATCGACACCCGACGGCGTGACCGAGGTGCGCTCCAGCCGGGCGCCGGCCGTCAGCAGCCAGGGGCCGGCCTCGTACTTCTCCAGGACGAAGACGGCGGCCGTCTCGGTCACGGTCGGCGGCGCGAAGGCCTCGTCGCCGGTCACCTTGAAGTCGCGCCGGCCGCCCTGGACGCCGACGACGCCCGAGATCCCGCCGATCGGCGTATGCGCGGCCTCCAGACGGCCTTCCCAGCTGCGGTTGCGGAAGGTCGTGTCGGGCACGCCGTCTTCCAGCTCGGTGTGCCGGTACTCGCCGTAGCCGATCCGGCCGCGCAGCTCCGCGATGCCGGCGATCGGATCGTACACGCCGAACTTCGCGTCCCAGCGCGTCTGCCGCATGTCGATGGTGACCCGCTCGGCCGCCTCCTCCTCATGCTCGTGGTCGTGGCCCTCCTCTTCCTCCCCGGCATGGGTGTGCCCGCCGGAAGGGATGCCGTACTTCGTCGCGAAGCGCGCGACGGAGAGACCCGCATAGGCGCGCTCGCCCAGCCATGATGCGCCGACCGAGCCGCCGCGCAGCCGCACGAAGCTGTTCTCGATCTTCCCGATGCCGCCACCCGCCGTGTAGTCGCCGGCGTTGGTCGCGTAGCCGTCGGCATGCATCACGAAATTGCTGCCGAGCGCGGTGTCGATGCTGCCGAACCCGGTAAGGTCGCGGGCCGCGGTGCCATATTCCAGGCGTCCGGTCCCGGAGACGCCGCCCTTCGGCATGCGGTCGGGGATGCGGCCGTCGATGACGTTGACCACACCGCCGATGGCGCCGCTGCCGTAGAGCAGCGTCGCCGGCCCGCGCAACACCTCGATCCGCTCCGCGCCCGAGAGCGGTGCCGCGACGGCGTGGTCGGGGCTGACGGTGGACGCGTCGAAGCTGTCGATGCCGTTCTGCAGCGTGCGGATGCGGGGACCGCCCTGGCCGCGGATCACCGGCCGGCTGGCGCCCGGACCGTACCCGGTCGCCGCCACGCCTGGGGTGCGGCCCAGCGTGTCGCCCAGCGTCAGTCCGCGGTTGCGCTCCAGCGCGTCGCCGTCGAGCACGGTCGTGCCCTCGACGATGTCGGAGCGCGAGAGGCCGAGCGGTGCGGAGACGACGATCGAGCCGAGATTGACGGCACTCCCCTCGCCCGCCGGCTGCTGGGCCGCGGCAGCCCCGGCGCCGATGATGCCCGCACCCACCAGGATGCCCATTCCACGCAGCATGACCCGCCCCCTCGAATACTACACGTTATAACGTAACGTATCCGAGAGACACGCCGCGGGCAACCGCCCACGGCGCGAGGCTCAGCGTGCGGTGAAGCCGCCGTCGACCACCAGCTCGGCCCCGGTCATGAAGGCGGAATCGTCGGACGCGAGGAAGACGATGGCGCGCGCGACGTCGTCGGCGGTGCCGAGACGGCCCGCGGGATGGGCGACACGGATGCGCTCGCGCACCTGCGCCGCGTCGTTGGCGCCGCTATGGGTCGTGAACTTCTCGACGACCTGGGTCGCCATGTCGGTGTCGATGACCCCGGGATGCACGGAGTTGACGCGGATGGCGTAGCCGAGCTCGGCGCATTCGACCGCCGCCGCCTTGGTGAAGGAGCGAACGCCGCCCTTGCTCATGGAGTAGCCCGACGAGAAGGCCGAGCCGACGATCGCCGCCATCGACGAGAGGTTCACGATCGACCCGCCGCCCGCCTTCATGGCGCGGATCGCATGCTTGGTGCCGAGCAGCACGCCGTCGAGGTTGACTGCCGCGACCTGGTGCCACTGCGCGAGATCGAGATCCTCCAGCCTGCCGTGCCGGAAGATGCCGGCATTGTTCACCACCACGTGCAGCCCGCCGTACTCGGCCACGGTCTCGGCGATCACGCGTTCCCAGTCGGCCTCGCGCGTGACGTCGTGGGCGAGGAACATGGCGGTGCCGCCCTCCTCGCCGATGGCGGCGGCGGTGGCGCGGCCTTCCTTCTCCAGGACGTCGGTGACGACCACCCACGCGCCGGCCGCGGCGAGGCGGTGCGCGGCGGCGGCGCCGATGCCGCGCGCGGCGCCGGTGACGAGGGCGACCTTGCCGTCGAGCGGACGGGGGGCGGCATGCGGCATTCTTCGGATCCTCCCTGAAAGGGCGCGGACCATACAGGCGGGCCCATCGCCCTGTCGACGCGAACCCGCCCCATCCGCGATGATGCCGGCCGGCAGATTCGCGAGGGGAGCGGGACATGGAGATCAGGCTCGACGGACGGGTGGCGTTGATCACCGGCGGCAGCACCGGCCTCGGCCGGGCGATGGCGGAGATGTTCGCCGCATCGGGCGCGGAAGTGGCCATCGTCGCCCGCCGTCCGGAGCCGCTGGAGGCGGCGCGGGCGGCCATCGCGGCGGCCGGAGGGACCGCCCACGCGATCGCCGCGGACGTCGCCACCGCGGACGGCTGTACGGCCGCCTGGCGCGAGGCGACGGCGCGCTTCGGGCGCGTCGACATCCTCGTCAACAACGCCGGCCAGTCGGCGACCGCCCCCTTCGAGACGATCGACGACGCGGTCTGGCAGGCCGACCTCGACCTCAAGCTGTTCGCGGCGATCCGCCTGACGCGGCTGGCCTTCCCCGACATGAAGGCGCGCAAGTGGGGCCGGGTCATCAACGTGCTGAACACCCACGCCAAGGCGCCCGGCGGCGGCAGCGCACCGACCTCGGTTTCGCGCGCCGCCGGCATGGCGCTGACCAAGGTGCTCGCCAACGAGGGCGCGCCGCACAACGTCCTGGTCAACGCGATGCTGGTCGGCCAGATCGACAGCGACCAGTGGGTGCGCCAGCACGCGCGGCTCGGCAGCAACCTCACCTACGAGGAGTTCCTGGCGCAGAAGGGCAAGCCGATCCCGATGGGCCGCGTCGGCCGCGCCGACGAGTTCGCGTCCGTCGCCTGCCTGCTCGTGTCGGACGCCGGCGGCTACGTCACCGGCACCGCGATCAACGTCGATGGTGGCCGCTCGCCGGTGGTGTAGGAAGCGGGCGCCGGCGAAGCGCGCGGATCCGAAGCGCGCCTGTCACTTTCACCGAGGGGGAAACGATGCCGCGGTTCACGACCGTCCGGCGCATGATGGGCTTGATCATGCTCGGCTTGCTAGTACCGATCGGAGCCAATGCCGATTGGGTGATCATCTTCAAAAACGACAGCGACGTCCCGACGAAAGCGGTCATACAGAATATTGGAATACACTACCTCCGAGCCGGCCAGGTATCTGACTTCCGTCTGGAGGGATACTTTTACAAGGAGCCGATTTTTTCATGGGAAACCGGGGCAAGTAATCTGCCCAGGAGCATCGTGGCAAACTTCGAGCACCTGGACCGCGTGTCGTCTCTGTGCGTCTGGCATATAAATTGGGAGCTCGAATTCGCCAAGAGACAGTATGGGCCGCCCATCGAGCTCTCGATCTGGGCGAAGCTGGGAGAAGAGGCGCCAGGCTATGAGTGCAAGGTCTCCGGCGAGATGCACCGAAGGAACAGGTTAGGGATCGATACCGGCGGCGCCACCATGCTCCTGGAAGTCAGGAAGCGCTGACGGCGACGCCGCAACCCGTCGGGTGAGGATGTCGTAGATCGCCAGCGAGAGCGCGCCGAAGGCGGGCACGGCGCGGGTCTCCGCGGTGCGGGGGCGCGGCAGTTCGACCGTGCGGACAGCAGCGATGCGACCGGGCCTCGGCGACATGACGACGACGCGGTCGGCCAGGAACACCGCCTCCGGGATCGAGTGGGTGACGAAGACGATGGTCTTGCGCCGGGCGTCCGTCCCCTCGCCCCATACCCTGAGCAACTCGACGTTCATCTCGTCGCGCGTCATCGCGTCGAGCGCGCCGAAGGGCTCGTCCATCAGCAGCAAGGGCGGGTCGAGCAGCAGCGCGCGGCAGAGCGAGACACGCTGCTGCATACCGCCCGACAGCTCCTTCGGGCGCTTGTCGGCGAAGTCTGCGAGGCCGACCAGTTCGAGAAGCATGCGTGCCCGCTCGCGGTAGCGGCGTGGGTCGAGGCCCGAGAGCTCCGCCGGCAGCAGCACGTTGTCCAGCACCGAGCGCCATTTCAGCAGCACGGCCGCCTGGAAGACCATGCCGACCTCGCGGAGCGGCCGGCGCACCTCCTGGCCAGCGACCGCGACGCTGCCCGAGGTCAACGGCCGCAGGCCCGCCAGGATGCGCAGCAGGGTCGACTTGCCGCAGCCGCTGGGGCCGACCAGGGCGATGAACTCGCCCTGGTCGATTGTCAGGCTGATGTCGCGGAGCGCCTCGACCCGGCCCGTCTCCCCTTCGTAGACCATGCCGACGCGGTCGAGGCGGATGGCGGCGTCGGCCATGGCGCCGGCCCTCAGCGGAAGGAGGCCGGCATCTCGACCTTGGTCAGGAAGGCGTTGGTGAAGACGCCGGCACACTCGACCTTCTTGGGCAGGCCCATGTAGGTGTTCACGAGGTCGACGGAGTCGCACATCTTCTTCTCGTCCATCCAGCCGATGCCGTTGGCCGCGTAGCGCGGCGTCTTCATCAGCGAGAGGCCGAGCATCATGTTCGGCTCGATGATCGCGAGGTCGATCTCGGGCACCCGTTTCTTGAAGATGGCGAGTGCGGCCTTCGGGTCGGCCATGACGTCGCGCCAGCCCATGTAGGAGGCTTCCAGGAACGCCCTCAGCGCCTTCTCGCGGTCCTTCATGGTCTTGGCGCTGGCCATGATCGACATGCTGTACATGTCGAAGTTGAAGTCGGCCCACGGCATCATCACCGCGTTGCCCGGACCCAGCGCCTTCTCGTAGTAGGGCAGGCCGGTCGAGTAGTCGCCGATCGCGTCGACCCGCTTCTCGGCCAGTGCCGCCATCTTCGCGGCGGGCTCGATGTTGACCCAGGCGACCTTCGACTGGTCGACGCCGTTCGCCTTGGCGAAGGCGGGCCAGGTCTGGCGCTGGCTGTCGCCGGGGGGCGCCCCGATCGTCATGCCCTCGAGATCCTTGGGCTTGTGCGCCGGCTTGTCCTTGCGCGTCCAGATGTTGAGCGGCGTCTTGTCGAACACCATGCCGACGACCTTGATCGTCGTGCCGCGCGCCAGCGAGGCGACGACCACGGCGGAATCGGCAAGCCCGGCGTCGGCGCGGCCGCTGTCGACCTTGGCGATCGAATCGCCCGAGCCCTTGGAGTTCTCCAGCGTCACGTCGAGTCCGCGCTGGGCGTAGTAGCCCTTGTCGAGCGCCACCCAATAGGCGGCATGGTCGCCGACCGCGAACCAGTTCAGCGCGAAGGTGAACTTCTCCTGCGCGGCGGCACTGCCGGCAGCCAGGGCGAAAGCCGTGGCCAGGGCGAGACGCGTGATCCTCATGCCGGTTCTCCTATGGCGGGTTCAGCGGTCGGTGCCTTCCGCCCAGGGGGCGAGCAGGCGGGAGAGCCCGGCGACCATGCCGTAGAGCGCCAGGCCGAGAACGGAGATCCACACCAGGGCGGCGAAGGCCGACGGCGTGTCCATGCTGCTCTGGGTGGTGATGATGACGTAGCCGAGGCCGCGCTGCGAGGCGACGAACTCGCCCACGACGGCGCCGACGACGGACGCGGTCGCCGTCACCTTGAGCGCCGCCAGGATGTAGGGATAGGCGTTGGGGATGCGGATCTTGGCGAAGACCTTCCATTTCGGCGCGTTGAACACGCGGCCCAGGTCGATCAGGTCGTCCTCGATCTGCGTCAGCCCGATCGCCGTGTTGATGACGACCGGGAAGAAGCCGATCAGCGCCCCCATCAGCATGTTCGGGAAGATGCCGTAGCCGAGCCAGATCAGCAGCAGCGGCGCGATCGCCACCTTGGGCAGCGTGTTGACGAAGACGAGAAAGGGCATCAGGGCACGGCTCGCGGTGCGCGACCATGCGATCGCCGTGCCGAGCAGGACGCCGGCCATGGTCGCTATGACGAAGGCGCCGAAGATCTCGACCGCCGTCACCCAGACATGCCGCACCCAGGGGATGTTCTCCCCGGTCATCGCGGCGACGACGCGGAGCGGCGGCGGCAGCAGGTACTCGCGGATGCCGAGCACGGATACCGCGAGCTGCCACGCCGCGATGATGCCGGCGAACATCAGGACCGCCGGCAGCGCCTCGCCCGCCCGCCGCAGGTATCGTCCCCTCTTCATCCGCCCGAGCTTCGCACGAGCCCGGGCGGCCAGTCACTCGGCCGGATGCGGCGCCGGCGTCGCAGAGCCGCCATGCTCCTCCACCGGCGCACGACGGCGGGCGAGCAGCGTGTAGGCGGTGGGGACGACGAAGAGCGTCAGCAGCGTGCCGAAGGTGAGGCCGCCGACGATGACCCAGCCGATCTGCGAGCGCGTCTCCGCGCCCGCCCCCGTCGCCAGCGCCAGCGGCACCGAGCCCAGGACCATGGCGCCCGTCGTCATCAGGATCGGGCGCAGGCGCAGCACGGCCGCCTCGACCACCGCCTCCATCTTCGACATGCCGCGTTCCTGGAGCTGGTTGGCGAACTCCACGATGAGGATGCCGTGCTTGGTGATGAGGCCGATCAGCGTCACCAGCCCGATCTGGCTGTAGACGCTGAGCGTGCCGCCGGTGAGCTGCAGGGCCAGGAGGGCGCCGGTCATCGAGAGCGGCACCGTCAGCATGATGATGAAGGGGTCGACGAAGCTCTCGAACTGGGCCGCCAGCACGAGATAGATGAAGGCCAGCGCCAGCAGGAAGGTGATGTAGATGCCGCCCGTCGACGTGCGGTACTCGCGGCTCGACCCGGCGAGATCGCTGACGATGTTGGGCGGCAGCTTGGCCGCCTCCGCCTGCAGGAATGCCAGGGCCTCGCCCAGCGCATAGCCGGGGTTGAGCGTGGCCGTGATGGTGGCGGCGCGCAGCTTGTTGAAGTGGTTCAGCTCGCGCGGCGACACCGTCTCGACGATCTTCACGAGGTTCGACAGCGGGATCATCTGGCCCGACTGGGCGCGCACGAAGATGATCGACATGTCGTCGGGGTTGGTGCGCTCGACGTTCGCCACCTGGACGACGACGTCGTACTGCTTGCCGTTCTGCTTGAAGCGGGTGACCTGCCGGCCGCCCAGCATGGTCTCCAGCGTGCGCCCGATCGTATCGACGCCGATGCCGAGGTCGGCCGCCTTCTCCCGGTCGACGGTGACGCGCAGCTCCGGCTTGTTGAGCTTGAGATCGACGTCGACGCCGCCCAGGCCCGGATTGTTGCGCGCCGCCGCCAGCACGCGGTCGACGGCCGCCTGCAGCTCGGCATAGGGCGAGGACGTCTGCAGCACGAACTGCACCGGCTTCTCGATGGCGCTCTGCCCCAGCGAGGGCGGCATGGTGGCGAACGCGAGAATGCCGGGGATGCCCGCGAACAGCTTGGGCATGATCTGAGGCACCACCTGTTGCGTGCGGACCTTGCGGTCCTCCCAGTCGACGAGACGCACGAAGCTGATCGCCTGCGTCACCACGGGGAAGCCCACGACGAGGAAGTATTTCTCGACCTCCGGGATCGACTTCCACACCGGCTCCATGCGCCGCGCGAAGCTCTCGGTGAAATCGATGGTCGAGCCCTCGGGCGCGATGCCGATGGCGACGATGGTGCCGCGGTCCTCGACCGGCGACAGCTCCGACGGCAGGGTGCGGAAGATGACCGCGGCGAAGGCCGCCACGCACAGCATCAGCAGCACGATCGCCGAGCGCATGCCGAGCGTGAAGCG
>JBFWXJ010000267.1:0-8973 GCA_050187535.1 Alphaproteobacteria bacterium
CCGCCGGTCGACACGATCATCGCGCGCCTGGAGCGCAGGCTGGCCACGATCCCGGGCGTCGCCGTCTACTTCCGCCCGGTCCAGGACATCCAGATCGACACCCGCTAGGCCCTCGCCCAGTACCAGTACACGCTGGTCGGGACGGACGCCGGCGAGCTGTCGCAGTGGTCTCGCCGCCTCGTCGAGGAGATCGGCCGCGCGCCGCAGCTGCGCAACGTCGTCAGCGACCTGCGCGAGAACGGGCTGGGCGTCATGGTGCGGATCGACCGCGAGCAGGCCGGCCGCCTCGGGGTCAGCGCGCAGGCGGTCGAGGACGCGCTCAACGACGCCTTCAGCCAGCGCCAGATCTCGACCATCTACGGCCAGGCCAACCAGTACCGCGTCGTCCTGGAGGTGGACCCGCAGTTCCAGCTCGACCCCGGCGCGCTGACGCGCCTCTACGTGCCGGGCAGCAACGGCCCGGTGCCGCTCGCCTCGGTTGCCTCGGTCGAGCGCACGACGGCGCCGCTGTCGATCAACCACGAAGAGCAGTTCCCCGCCGTCACCATCAGCTTCAACCTCGCCCCCGGCGCATCCCTGGGCGACGCCGTGACGGCGATCTCGGCCGCCCAGAGGGCGATCGGGATGCCGGGCTCGATCACCGGCAGCTATTCGGGCGACGCGGCCGAGTTCGAGAAGTCCTTGGCGGGCCAGCCGTGGCTGGTGCTGGCCGCGGTGATCGCGATCTACATCGTGCTGGGCGTGCTCTACGAGAGCTTCATCCACCCGCTGACGATCCTCTCGACGCTGCCGTCGGCCGGCGTCGGCGCGCTCCTGTCGCTGATGGCGCTCGACCTCGACCTCTCCTTCGTCGGCGTGATCGGCATCATCCTGCTGATGGGCATCGTCAAGAAGAACGCCATCATGATGATCGACTTCGCCCTGGAGGCGGAGCGCCACCAGGGCATGTCGCCCTACGAGGCCATCGTCCAGGCCTGCGTGCTGCGCTTTCGTCCCATCGTCATGACGACGCTGGCCGCCCTCTTCGGGGCGCTGCCGCTGGCGCTGGCGACGGGCCCCGGGGCGGAGCTGCGCATCCCGCTAGGCGTCACCATCATCGGCGGCCTGCTGCTGAGCCAGTTCCTGACGCTTTACACCACGCCCGTCATCTACCTGCTGATGGAGCGCCTGCGGGGCCGGCAGACCGAGGCGCCCCGGCCGGCGCCGGCCGAGTAGATGGCCGACGACGGCCCCGGCGTCGGCATCTCGACGCCGTTCATCGAGCGGCCCGTCGCCACGACGCTGCTGGCGATCGGCCTGTTCCTCGTCGGCATGGTCGCCTACATGTTCCTGCCCGTGGCGAGCCTGCCGACGGTCGACTTCCCGACCATCCGCGTCTCGGCCGGCCGCCCCGGCGCCGACCCCGAGATCATGGCGGCGACCGTCGCCGCCCCGCTGGAGCGCCGGCTCGGCGCCATCGCCGGCGTCACGGAGATGACGTCCAACAGCGGGGTCGGCTCCAGCAGCATCATCGTGCAGTTCGACCTGAGCCGGAAGATCGACGGCGCCGCCCGCGACGTGCAGGCGGCGATCAATGCCGCCATGAGCGACCTGCCGGGGGACCTGCCCAACCGCCCGAGCTTCCGCAAGACCAATCCCGCCGCGGCACCGATCCTCGTGCTTTCGATGACGTCGGACACGCTGCCGCCGAGCGCGCTCTACGACATCGCCGACACGGTGCTGGTCCAGCGCCTGTCGCAGGTCGACGGCGTCGCCGAAGTGACGGTGAGCGGCGCCGAGCAGCCGGCGATCCGCGTACGCGTCGATCCCAACCGGCTGGCCGCCATGGGCTTGGCGCTGGAGACCGTTCGCGCCGCGATCGCCGGCGCCAATGTCATGAATCCGGTCGGCAGCCTCGACGGAACCGGACAGGCCGTCACCATCAGGACGAATGGCCAGATCCGGACGGTCGCCGAGTACCGGCGGATCGTCGTCCGCGTCGATGGCTCGACCGTGGTGCGGCTCGGCGATATCGCGACGGTCGAGGAAGGGACCCGAAACAGCCGCGCCGCCGGTTGGGTCGGCGACAAGCGCGGCATCCTGATGCAGATCCAGCGCCAGGCGGACGCGAACGTCATCGAGACGGTGGACCGCATCAAGGCGATGCTGCCCGAGCTGGAGCCGCTGATCCCGGCCGGCGCCACGCTCGGCATCCTCTCCGACCGCACGACGACGATCCGCGCCAGCGTCCACGAGATGCAGAACACGCTGCTGCTGTCGATCGGGCTGGTGACGCTGGTCGTGCTGCTGTTCCTGCGCCGGACGACGCCGACGGTGGCGGCGGCCGTGACGGTGCCCTTGTCACTCGCCGGCACCTTCGCGCTCATGTGGATCGCCGGCTACAGCATCGACAACCTGTCGCTGATGGCGCTCGTCATCGCGGTCGGCTTCGTCGTCGACGACGCGATCGTCATGATCGAGAACATCTACCGCAACATGGAACGCGGGATGGCGCCGCTTCCCGCCGCCATCGCGGGCGCGCGGCAGATCGGATTCACCGTCGTCTCGATCAGCGTGTCGCTGGTCGCGGCCTTCGTGCCGCTGATCTTCATGCCGGGCATCATCGGCCGGCTCTTCAACGAGTTCGCCATGGTCATCGTCTTCGCCATCGCGGTGTCGATGGTGGTGTCGCTGACGGTGACGCCGATGATCTGCGGCCGCTTCCTGCGCGCGACCACGCTCGCCCGGACGAACTGGCTCGACCGCATCGTCGAGCCCGCGCTGAAGTCGCTGGTCGACACCTACGCCGCGACCCTGAAGGTGGCACTGCGCTGGCGCGGGGTGATGGTGCTGGTGATGCTGGCGACCATCGCCGGCACCGCATGGCTCTACGTCAAGCTGCCAAAGGGCAGCTTCCCGCAGGACGACACCGGCCTCGTCTTCGCGTCGGTCTCCGCCTCGCCCGACACCTCGTTCCAAACGATGATCCGGCTGCAGCAGCGCGCGGCCGAGCTCATCGCCGCGGACCCGGCGGTGGCCGCCTTCGGCTCGTTCACCGGGGGCGGTTCGCAGGCCAACCGCGGCAACATGTTCATCAGCCTCAAGCCGCTGCAGGAGCGCGGCATCAGCTCACTGGCGGTCGTCAACCGCCTGCGGCCGCAGCTCGCCGCGATTCCCGGCCTCCAGGTCTTCATGGTGCCGCAGCAGGACCTCCGGGTCGGCGGCCGCAGCGCGCAGTCCTCCTACCAGTACACGCTGTGGACGCCCGATCTCGACGTGCTCAAGGCCTGGGCGCCGCGGGTGCTGGAGAAGCTGCGCTCGCTCGACACCATCGTCGACGTCAACACCGACCGCGAGCAGACCGGCCTGCAGGTCAACGTCTCCATCGATCGCGAGGCGGCCGCCCGGCTCGGCGTCCGCATCAGCGACGTCGGGGCGGCCCTCAACGACGCCTTCGCACAGCGCCAGATCTCGACCACCTACACCGAGCGCAACCAGTATCGCGTCGTCTTCGAGGTCGAGCCGCGCTTCTCGGCCGACCCGAACGCGCTGACCCGGATCTGGGTCGGATCGGACGACGGGACGCAGGTGCCGCTCAGCGCCGTGACGCGGCGCTCGATCGGTACCGCGCCGCTGGCGGTCGCCCATCAGGGCCAGTTCCCCGCTGCCACGATCAGCTTCAACCTCGCGCCCGGCGTGGTCCTCGCCGACGCGCTCGCCAGTGTCGAGCGGGCGGTGGCGGAGCTGCACCTGCCCGACACGCTGACCGCCAGCTTCGCCGGCGACGCCGGCGCCTTCGGCAAACAGGGGACGAGCCAGGTGGTGCTGATCCTGGCCGCCATCCTCGTGATCTACATCGTGCTGGGCGTCCTCTACGAGGACCTGCTGCACCCGCTGACCATCCTGTCGACGCTCCCGTCGGCCGGGCTGGGCGCGCTCCTGTCACTCGAGATCGCGCGGATGGAGCTGTCGATCATCGCGCTGATCGGCATCATCCTGCTGGTGGGCATCGTGAAGAAGAACGGCATCATGCTGGTCGACTTCGCGATCGAAGCGGAGCGCAATCGCGGCCTGTCGCCCGAGGAGGCGATCCGCGAGGCGTGCCTGGAGCGCTTCCGCCCCATCCTCATGACAACGCTGGCCGCGCTCTTCGGCGCCGTCCCGCTGGCGATTGCGACGGGCATCGGCGCCGAGCTGCGCCGCCCGCTCGGCATCACCATCGTCGGTGGCCTCGTCGTCTCGCAGATACTCACCCTCTACACGACGCCGGCGATCTACATCCTCCTCGACCGCCTCCACCGCCGGCGCCCGCAGCCCATCCCGACCGCGGTGCCGGCGGAGTAGGTCACGCGGGCTCGGGCAACGGCGGGATGTGCGGCGTGTCGCCCGGTACCTCGGGCGGCGCCGTCGGCGGCGGTGCCGGCGCGGGCGGCATCGGCGGCTGTGGCACGGGCGCCGGGATTTCCGGCTGCGGCTGCGGTGGGTTTCCGGTCATTGCGTTCCCTTTTTGCGTCACCGGGACAATGGCCGGACAGCGTTCGAGGTTCCGGTCGTGGTAACATGCCGTGGATGCGCTCCCGGAAGCTCCTCCCCCTCGTCTTCCTCCTTGCCGCGCCCATCGCGGCCGGTGCCGCGGAACGTGCGGTGACGACCCCGTGGAAGGCCGAGACCCGACAGGTGGGACCGTCGCTCGTCCGTACGGCGCGCACTGAAGGCCATCTCCTCTCGCAGGTCGGCACCGTCGGGCCGGAGCTGATACTCGGCTTCCAATGCGCCGAGGGCGCGGCGCCGATGCTGGTGGTCGGGGTCGGGGCGGTTGCGAGCGAACCGATGGCGCTCCTCGGCGAGCGCAAGCCGCCGCAGCCGGTGCCGCTGGCATTCGAATTCCTGGCGACGACGCCGCACTGGCTCAACCGCACCATCGGCGACGTGCTGGGCGAAGGGTACGTTCCGGACATGGCGCGCACGCTGGACGCCCAGCGGCGCACTGTCCGCACGGTGCTGGGCGAGGACTTCGGCCGCCGCGGCGCGTCCCGTGTCGCCGCCGTGCGTGGCGACGACATGCTGGCGCTGGCCCAGCTCGTCCGGACGAGCCAGTCGGTCACCGTCCACATGGACCGTGACGGCGCGGCGTTCTCGTTGCGGGGTGCCGCCGACGCGATGAACGCGGCCGGCTGCCCGACCCCGGTGCGGTAGGCGCCCGGCCTAACCGAGCGTCAGCACGACATTGCCCATGGCGCGGCCCTGCTCGACCATCTCGTGCGCCTCGGCGATGCGATCCAGCGGCAGGGTCGCGGCCACCGCATGGGAGAGCCGCCTCTCGCCCATGAGGCGCGTGAGCCCGGAGATCGCGGCCGTGCGCTCGGACGGTGTCAGCTCGTAGACCAGGAAGAAGCGGATCGTCGCCGCGGCGAAGAGGCAGAAGGGTGCGGGCAACGCCGCTTCGGGCCCGCCGATTCCGTACACCGAGACGACGCCGCGCTGCGCCAGGACACCCGGCAGCAGCCGGGCATTGGCGGTGATGTCCATCTCGACCACCCGGTCGACGCCCGCGCCGCCGGTGATCTCCCGGACTCGGGCGCCCACGTCCTCGGTGCGGTAGTTGATCACATGATCCGCCCCGCCGGCGGCGGCATGCGCGGCCTTCTCCGGGCCGCTCACGGTGGCGATCACCGTCGCCCCGCCGGCCTTGGCGATCTGGACGCAGTAGTGCCCGACCGCACCCGCACCGCCCGACACGAGGATCGTCTGCCCCGCGACGGGCCCGTCGCCCATCACGCCATGCCAGGCGGTGAGCGCGGGGATGCCGAGGCAGGCGCCGGCCGCGAAGTCGACCGATGCGGGAAGCGTCACCGCCTGTGCCGAGGGCAGGACGATCGCCTCGGCCGCCGTGCCGAATGCGCGCTTCCATTGGCCGTTCCAGACCCAGACGCGCTCGCCGACGCGGGCCTCGGCCACCCCCGGCCCGACCCGCTGGATGGTGCCGGCGCCGTCGCTGTGCGGGATGACGCGCGGAAAGGCGATCTTGCGGTTCGATCCCGCCCGGCTCTTCACGTCCGACGGGTTCACTCCGGAGGTTGCGAGCCGCACCAGCACTTCCCCCGGCCCCGGATCGGGTGCCGGCACATCGTCGACCCGCAGCACCTCGCGCGCCGCGCCATTCGCCTCGTAGTAGGCCGCCTTCATGCCAATCTCCATCGCTGGGCGGGCGATCCTGTTCGTGAGGCTCGCGCTGCCGAAGGGAAACCCGCGCCGGTGCAGCGGGTTGTGGGACCTTGCTGCGATTTCGCTCGTAGACCCCGGCCGATCCGGCATATCATTGCTGCGGTGCCAACAACCGAAAGGAGGTGATCCAGTGTCTCATTGTCTCAGCCCGCGGTCGTCGGGCGACGTGAACTGGACCCTCTCCTGTGACGGGGTCAAGTCCGGCGTGAAGTGACGTTCGTCCGGCCCGGGCCGCTGGCGGCCGGGGCCGGAACGCGGAACGACAATGGGGGGCCGTCCCTGCGGGGACGGCCCCTTTGTCGTTCAGGCGCCGGGCAGCGGGTCCGGCGCGAACCCGAGCAGGGATTCGAAGCGCCGCGCGTAATGCGGCCAGACCTCGGGATTGACGATCCGCGGCGGGACGCGCCCCGCGAACAGCGCGATCCACTGCTCGGCGGCGGCGACGGCCATGTTGCGCAGCGCCTCCTCGGTGATCCCGGCGATGTGCGGCGTCGCGATCACGTTCTCGAAGGCGAGCAGGGGGTGATCCGGCGGGGGCGGCTCGTGCAGGAACACGTCGATTCCGGCGCCGGCGATCCGACGCTCGGTGAGCGCGTCGGCCAGAGCCGCCTCGTCGTGGATGCCGCCGCGCGCGGTGTTCACGAAATAGGCCGTCGGCTTCATGCGGCGGAACTGGTCCGCGCCGAACATGCCGAAGGTCTCGTCGTTGCGCGGGCAATGGACGCTGACGAAGTCCGCCTCGGACAGCAGCACGTCGAGCGGCACCTTCTGCGCACCGCGCGCGGCGATCTCCGCCTCCGACAGATAGGGATCGAAGGCCAGCACGCGCATCCCCAGCAGCCCGCCGCAGAGCGCAGCCGTGCGCGTGCCGATCTGGCCGATGCCGACGATCCCGACCGTGCGCCCGGCCAGCTCGCGGCCGGTATAGGCGAAGCGCTCCAGGTTGGCCTCGCGCCGCAGCGCCCGGTCGGTTGCGCCGATGTTCTTGGCCAGGGCCAGCATCAGGCCCAGCGCATGCTCGGCCACCGCCTCCTTGTTGGAGCCGGACTGGTTGCAGACCGCAACCCCGGCCCGCGTGCAGGCCGCGACGTCGACCATGTCGAACCCAGCCCCGGTCGAGCTGATCGCGAGCAGCTGCGGGCACCGCGCCAGCAGGGCCGCGTCGCCGAACCAGGGCTCCTTCAGCTCGGTGCGCGGCGCGATCTGGTAGCCGTGCGTGCGCGCCATGACGGCTTCGTTGTCGCCGTCGGCGTCCGCATAGGCGAGCCGCACGAGGTCGATATCCGGCTGCCGCCGTAATATCTCCACCGCCGCAGGATCGACCCAGCGCTCGAAATAGCTCAGCCGCTTTACGTTGGCGCTCACGTTTCCTCGCCCCGATTGTTCCCGGCCGTATGCCGGCCCGGCGGTGACAATACATCTCCCGCGGCCGGCATCGACCGCCTCCGGCATTTCCGCTATCGCTTCGGAATGATCGAACCGACAACCGGCGAGCCCGCCATGCCGGCGCGCCGCGTCCGCCGGCTGCGCCGCGCGGACGAGACCGGCACGCGCCACATCCACTGCGCGGACTGGGGGCCGCCGGACGCGGAGCGCACGCTGTTGTGCATCCACGCCTATCTATCGAACGGGCGGGAATTCGACCCGCTCGCCCGCTCCCTGGCCGCCCGGGGATGGCGCGTATTGTGTCCCGATCTGCCCGGGCATGGCGCGAGCGATCGGCTGCCTCCGGCGCTGCGTTACGGCGGCGGCGTCTATCGTCGCGACATGCGCGCACTGGTCGCAGCGTCCGGCGCGGGCAGGATCGACGTGCTCGGCGCGTCGCTCGGCGCGATCCTCGCCATGCGCATGGCGGCAGACGAACCGACGCTGATCGGACGCCTGGTGCTCGTCGATGGCGGCCCGTTCGCCTCCAAGGAAGCCTATCGGCGGGTCAAGCCGACGATTCCGACGACGACCGTGTATCCCGATGCCGCATCGGCGGCTCGCGCATTGCGGCTGTTGTGGTCCGAGCGCGACCCCCGCCCAGAAGCCGAGATCGTGGCGATGATGCGCACCATGATGGAGCCGTTCGGCGCCGGCGTGCGTCTTCGCTTCGACGAGCGACTGCTGGAGGCGATGGCGGGCCGGGGCGAGGCCGACGCGGACAGCTGGGCGCGATGGCGCGCCGTCCGGGCGCCCACCCTGGTCGTCCGTGGCGAGCATTCGCTCATGATGACGGCCGCGACCGCGGCCGAGATGGTCCGCCTGCAGCCTCAGACACGGGTGCTGACGGTGCCCGGTTGCGGACACCGTCCATGGCTCCACGCACCCGATCAGATCGCGGCGGTCACGGCCTGGTTCGAGCAGGGCACGCCGCCCGGCTGACACCTGCCGTTGCAGCCCGCCCGCTCAGTTCATCCGGCCCATCGGATTGCGGGCGAGGAATTCCTTGACCGCCGCCACGTATTCCGGCCGGCCGGGGGCGCTGCCGTGCGAGGCGCCGTCGATCTTGACGAGCGTCATGGCCGGGAGGGCCGCCTTCACCTTGTCGAGATCCTTCTGGTAGGGATCGGCGGTCCCTACGATTCCCAGCACCGGCATCGTCAGGGCGCCCAGCTGCGCCAGCGTCACCACCTGGTCCGGATTGGAGCGCCGCACGGCTGCCAGCGCCTTCGGATCCTTGCCCTCCAGGCGCTTCGCCGAGATCGCCTTCAGCTCGTCCGCCGACGGCTTGGGCTGGTCCTTCGGCCACAGGCGCAGGATCTGCGAGGTCAGCAACCCCTGGTC
>JBFWXJ010000268.1:0-8936 GCA_050187535.1 Alphaproteobacteria bacterium
TCGGCGTCGGCTTCTGCCCGGTCAGGTGCTCCACGTTGCCGCGGATGATCTCCATCATGTCGCCGTGCGGGTCGCAGTAGGAGGGCGGGTTGAAGTTGATCTCCTCCATCTCGGCCTCGGGATGGCCGGCGAGAATCTCCTTCACCGCCGCCATCACCGTCTCGTAGTCGAGGCCGGGCGGCAGGCGGATGTCCGCCTCGAAGCGGCATTCGCTCGGCACCATGTTGACCTTCAGGCCGCCCGTCACGGTGCCGATGTTGAGCGTCACCTTCGGCACGTTGTCGCCGGCACCCTTGCCCATGGCGACGTCGGCCGCCGCCGATGCCGCGTGGATCGCGCTCATGACGTTGTGCGGCAGCGTCACCGGCAGGTCTTCCAGCTTGCCCAGGTCGCGCATCAGATCGGCGGCGAGCAGGGTCGCGCTCTTGGAGTGATGCGTGTAGGCGCCGTGCGCGCCGGCCGTGCGCAGCGTGAAGGCCAGCCACAGCGGCCCCTTCTCGCCG
Organism: Alphaproteobacteria bacterium; assembly: GCA_050187535.1. GTDB lineage: Bacteria > Pseudomonadota > Alphaproteobacteria > ATCC43930 > Allostellaceae > Allostella. The sequence goes on from JBFWXJ010000268.1 coordinate 504, forward strand.
TAGCGCACGGTGAAGGGGCTGGACGGTTCGCCATTGAGGCAGCAGTCGCCCAGCACCTCGGGCTCGTTCTCGATCAGCCAGCGCGCACCCCAGGGCCCGAACGTCTCCTCGTCGGAGACGGCGGTCAGCGTCAGGCGGCCCTTGAGGCGGTCGCGGATGCGGTGGAGCAGCGCGTAGGTGAAGATCGAGGCCGTCGTGCCCGGCTTCATGTCGGCGGCACCGCGGCCGTAAAGCTTGCCGCCGACGATCTCCCCGCCCCAGGGATCGTGCGTCCAGCCATGGCCGTCGCCGACCGGGAACACGTCGATGTGCCCGTTCAGCACGAGATGCTTGCCAGCGCCGGCGCCGCCGTCGAACGAGCCGACGAAGTTCGGCATGTCCGGGTGCGGTGCCACGATGCGGTAGGGTAGGCCCGTGTCGTCGAGGAAGCCGCGGACGACGGCAGCGGCTTCCTTCGTGTCGCCGGGCGGGTTCGGGCTGCGGGCGCGCACGAAGCGCTGCAGGAAGCCGACGATCGCGTCCCGCTCGTCGTCGATCCAGGCCAGGAGCTGCTCGCGGTCGTTCATGGAGCCCTCTCTAGGCGCCGACATGGTAGTCGGGCACGAGGCGGCTCAGCACCTCGGCACCCGACGGGCCGACGACGATGGTGTGGCCGAGCGACATCGCGAGGTTGGCCCGGGCGTCGATCAGGATGGCGTGCAGGAAGAGCACCATGCCGGCCTCGCAGGGCGTGCGGTTGCCGCTGTAGAGCATCGGCGGCACGTCCATCCAACTCGGCCGGAAGGTGGCACCCAGCGAATAGCCACAGGCCGACATGCGCTTCTCGCCGTAGCCGGCCTCGTCGTAGACGCGGCGATGGGCGTCGTCGATCTGGCCCAGGATGTTACCCGGGCGGGCGGCCGCGGTCATCGCGGCGATCGCGTCGCGCGTCACGTCGAACATGCGCCGGTGGCGCTCGTCGCCGCGGCCGATGGCGATGGTGCGCATCAGGCAGGAGCAGTAGTGCCGGTAGCTGCCGGCGAACTCCATGGTGAGCTGGTCCTGGTCGCGAAGATCGGTGTAGCCGGTCGAGCTGCGCACCAGCAGCGCGCGGTCGCCCGAGCCCAGCACCGGCCCCGAGGGCGGCATGTCGCCGCCGCCGGCGAGCACCGCAGCGACGCCGGCCGCCGCGATCGCCCCCTCGAAGGCGCCGGGCTTCGCCACCGCCAGCATGGCCAGCAGCGAGTCGTCGGCCAGCTCGGCGGCCCGCCGGACATAGGCGATCTCGGCCGGCGACTTGACCAGGCGCAGGTAGCGCACGACGTCGGTCCCCGGCACCAGGCGGCACCAGCCGTCGAACCGAACGCGCACCCGCTCCCAGTTGAAGCCGGTCAGGCCATGTGTCGTCGTCTCGACGCCGACGCGCTTCCCCTCCAGGCCCAGCTCGCCCAGGATCGCCTGCAGCTCGCGCGACGGGTCGGCGCCCTCGGCGTCGTACCAGAGGCGGATGTCCTCGATGATCGAGGTCCGCCGCGCCTGCTCCAGGTCGGGGCGGCGGGTCAGCAGCACCACCGGCCGGTCGTCTGCCGTCACCACCATGCACTGGAAGAAGACGAAGCCGCTCGTGTCGAAGCCGGTCAACCAGTAGAGGCTCTCCTGGGCGAAGAGCACGACCGCGTCGAGCTTCTCCTCGGCGAGACGAGTGCGGGTGCGGGCGATCCGGTCGTGGAATTCGGCCCGCTCGAAATGCAGCGCCATGGGTGGGGTCCTGATCGGGTGGGGGACCCCGATCGTGGCACGCGGCGCTGCATCTCGGACAGGGGGTTCCGGCGTCAGCGCCTGAGATTGGCGAGGAGCAGCGGCAGCACGCGGTCCGGTGCCTCGTCGACCAGCCAGTGGCCCGACCCCGGGATCACGACGCCCTCGACGTTGCGGGCGACGAGCCGGCCCTGCTGGATCAGGAACTCACCGGATGCCTTCTCGCCCGCGAGGACGAGCATCGGCATTGCGAGTGGTGTGCGCGCCATCTCTGCGAAGTCCGCGGCGTCGCGCTCGAAAGCCCGGAAAACCTCGAAGCCGGCGCGCATGGCACCGGGCTGCGCATAGGCGGCGGCATAGAACTGGCGATCGGCCTCGGACACCGAGCGCTTGGGATCGGCCGCGAAGTCGTTCCAGAAATGCTCGAAATAGATCCGCTCCCGGCCCTCGACGAGGGCGAGGGGCGTCGGGCCGTAGAAGTGGAAATGCCAGAGATCGCGCAGCAGCCAGACCGACTTCCAGTCGCCGACGCCGGGCAGGAAGGCGTCCATCAGCACGATGCGGTCGACGTCGGCAGGGAACTGCGCCGCATAGGCATAGGCCACCATCAACCCGATGTCGTGGCCGACGACGGCGGCACGGCCGAGGCCGAGCGCGGCTGCCAGCCCGTGGATGTCACGGGCCATCGTCTTCTTGTCGTAGCCGTCGGCGGGCTTGGCCGAGCCGCCGAAGCCACGCAGGTCCGGTGCGATCACCCGGTTGGTCTTCGCCAGCTCGGCCATCAGCGGCCGCCACATATGGCTGGTCTGTGCGTAGCCGTGCAGCAGGATCACCGGCGCGCCTGAGCCGGCGGCGAGGTATTGCAGCCGAACGCCCTCGACCTCGGCGAAACGGCTCTCGATGGCGACCGGTGCCTGTGCGGCGGCGGTCGAGGCGGCGGCCGCAAGGGCCATGGCGCCGAACAGGGCGCGCCTGATGAAACTCATCGCTGCTCTCCGGAGGTTGTGTGCGGCGGAGGCTACGCCTGGACTTCGGTACGGATCAGGCGTCTGATTCAGGTTCCTCAGTCCGGAAATTCCGAACGATGATCAGGCTCGAAGGCGTGGCCGCGTTCGTGGCCGTGGTGGAGGCGGGATCGCTCAGCGCGGCGGCGCGCAGGCTCGGGCGATCCAAGTCGGTGATCGGTGAGCGCCTGGCCGAGTTGGAGCGCACGCTGGGCGCGCGTCTGCTGCAGCGGTCGAGCCGGCGATCGGCGCTGACCGAGGACGGCGCCGGGTTCCTGGAGCGTGCCCGGAGGATGCTGGGCGAGGCCGCGGAGGCGGCGGCCGAGATCGCCGAGCGGCGCGGCGCGCTGGTCGGCCCCTTGCGCATCTCCGGCCCGGTCAGCTTCGGCATCCTTCACCTCGGCCCGGCGCTCTATCCCTTCCTTGCGGCCAATCCCGGGATCGCGCTGACGCTGGAGCTCGACGACCGCTTCGTCGATCCCGCGGCGGAGGGCTATGATGCCACCGTCCGCCACGGGCATGTCGCGGACAGCCGGCTCATCGCCCGGCGCCTGGCGTCGAGCCGGCGACTGCTGGTCGCCTCACCGGCCCATCTGCGTGCGCGAGCCGTGCCGCGGACGCCGGCCGAGCTCGAGGAGGCGGCTGCGATCATCTACGCCAACCGCGACGCCGACTGGCGCTTCGCGGGCCCCGGCGGGACGACCGTGTTGCGGCCGCGGAGCGCGCTGCGCGTCAACAACGGCCTCGTCATGCGCGATGCTGCCGTCGCGGGCCTGGGGATCGCGCTGCTGCCGACCTTCCTGGTGCATCGCGAGCTCGAGGCCGGCGCCCTCGTCGCCGTCGATGTCGGGCTCGTGGGCGAGGAGGCCCAGATCCACCTGGCCTATCCCACCGACCGCCGGGGGTCGGCCAAGCTCGATGCGCTGGCTCGCAGCCTGCGCGCGACCTTCGGCGACCCGCCGTATTGGGATGTGGGCCTGGCCGACCACCCTCGCTTGCACGCGCCGCGGGGCGAAGGCTAACGTCATGCGCGAGCATCGCCCGCACGGGGAGGGCGATGCCGTCAGCCGTCGGGGAGATGTTCATGTCCGCATCGCGCAGCGCCTGGGTCGCCATTGCCGTCGGGCTCGTCGCAGTACCGGCCGCCGCCCAGCAGACCATCACCGTCTCGTCCTGGGGCGGCGCCTACCAGGACGCGCAGCGCAAGGCGTGGTTCGAGCCGGCCGCCAAGGACCTCGGCATCACCATCAAGGAGGACACCACGTCGGGCATCGCCGACGTGCGCGCCCAGGTGAAGTCCGGCCGCGTCACCTGGGACCTCGTGCAGCAGGGCGTCAACGGCTGCATCCTCGCCGAGCGCGAAGGCATCCTCGAGAAGCTCGATCCGGCGGTCGTGAAGACCGACGGCATCCCGGCGGAGGTCAAGTCCGACTACTGGGTCGCCAACCTCGTCTACTCCGCCGTCATCGCCTGGAACACCAAGACCTACAAGGACAAGAAGCCGGAGGGCTGGGCCGACTTCTACGACTTCAAGAAGTTCCCGGGCGGCCGCTCGATGCGGCGCAGCCCGCTCTACAACTTGGAAGCCGCGCTCGTCGCCGACGGCGTGGACCCCAAGAAGCTCTATCCGCTCGACGTGGATCGCGCGTTCAAGAAGATGCGGGAGCTGAAGCCGCACATCGTCGCCTGGTGGGCGTCGGGAGCCCAGTCGGCCCAGCTCATCAACGATGGCGAGGTCGACATGATCGGCCTCTGGAACGGCCGGGTGCAGGCGGTGATGAAGGAGGGGGCCAAGGCCGACCTCACCTTCAATCAGCAGCTCCTGCTCTACGATTGCTGGATGATTCCGAAGGGCGCGCCCAACAAGGCAGCCGCCATGAAGGCGATGGCGCACATGCTGACGCCAAAGGCGCAGGCACAGCTACCGCTGCACATCAACTACGGGCCGGCCAACAACGACGCCTTCGAGACGGGCATCATCCCGCCCGACATTGCCAAGGCGCTGCCGTCGGCGCCGGTGAACATGAAGTCGGCGATCCTCTTCGACGCGAAGTGGTGGGCCGACAATCTCGACGAGACGACGAAGCGCTTCGACCAGTTCATCCAGGAGTGAGCGTGGGCATTTCGGGCGGCGGGGGCGCGCCCCGCCGCGGCCGTTCCGTTCCGGGACGATCGGCATGACCCGGGCGGTGACGGCACCGCCTGTCGCCATTCGCGCGGTGACCAAGACATATGGCCGCTTCCGCGCGCTGGACGCTGTCAGCCTCGACATCGCGGCCGGCGAGTTCGTGACGCTGCTGGGCCCGTCGGGCTCAGGCAAGACGACGCTGCTCATGGTGTTGGCCGGCTTCGTCCGGCCGGACTCGGGCTCGATCCGCTTCGGCGAGACCGAGATGGTGCTGACGCCGCCGCACAAGCGCGACATCGGCATCGTCTTCCAGAACTACGCGCTATTCCCGCACATGACCGTGGCCGGCAACATCGGCTACCCCCTGCGCCTGCGCGGCGTCGGCCGGGCGGAGATCGCCCGGCGTGTCGCCGATGCGTTGGCGCTCGTCCAGCTCGACGGCTATGGCGAGCGCCGCGTCGACCAGCTCTCGGGCGGCCAGCGCCAGCGGGTGGCGCTCGCCCGCGCCATCGTCTTCGAGCCGCGGATCCTGCTGATGGACGAGCCGCTCTCCGCCCTCGACAAGAAGCTGCGCGAGCAGATGCAGATCGAGATCCGCCAGCTCCACGAGCGGCTCGGCATCACCACGGTCTATGTCACCCACGACCAGCGCGAGGCCCTGACCCTCTCCGACCGCATCGCCGTCATCGACAAGGGCCGCTTCGCGCAGATCGACACGCCGGCCCGCCTCTACGAGCGTCCGGCGACGCGGTTCGTGGCCGATTTCGTGGGAGAGTCCCACTTCCTGCCGGTGGCCGTCGCGCGTGGGGTCGCCAGTCTCGATGGCCGTCCGCTGACGCTGGAGACGCCCACGACCCTGCCGGACGGACCCGCCCTGCTGGTCGTGCGTCCGGAGAAGCTGGACCTCGTGGAAGGCGGCGAGGTGGGCGCGCTCAATCGCATCGACGGGGTCGTCGAGGGTTCGGTCTACCAGGGCGAGAGCGTGCTGCTGCAATTGCGGGTGGCGGGCGGCGTGCGGCTCGCCATGCGGCAGCCGACGCGGCGCGAGCTCCTGCGGCGCCTTCCGGCCGCGGGCGAGGCGATCCAGCTCGGTCTGCACCCGGAGGACACGATCCTCGTGGCGACCGAGGAAGCGTCGTGAGCGAAGCGAACGCGGCGGCGCTGGCGTCAGCCGAGCGGCGGGAGCGGCGCAGCCTCTTTCTGCTCTGCACGCCGGGGCTGCTGCTGGTGACGGTCATCATCTTCCTGCCGATCGGCTGGCTCTTCGCGCTCTCCTTCACGACCGAGCAGGGCGGGCTGACGCTGGAGCACTACGCGCGGATGCTGCATCCGGCCTATACCCGCAGCTTCCAGACGACGTTCGAGCTGAGCTTCCTCGTAACCGGCATCTGTGTCGTGCTCGGCTATCCGCTCGCCTACCTCATGAGCCAGGTGTCGGCGGGATGGCGGGCAGTCATCTTCGTCTCGGTGCTCTTCCCGTTCTGGACCTCGCTGCTGGTGCGGACATATGCGTGGCTGGTGCTGCTCCAGCGCCGCGGGCTGGTGAACACCTGGCTGGAGAGCCTCGGCCTCGTCGACGCGCCCCTCAGGCTGGTCCATAACTTCACCGGTACTGCCATCGGCATGACCCACATCCTGCTGCCCTTCATGGTGCTGCCGCTTTACGCCGCGATGACCGCGGTCGACCGCGACTACGTCAAAGCGGCGGCCAGCCTCGGCGCCTCGCCGCTCAAGGCCTTCTGGCAGGTGTTCTTCCCGCTGACGCTGCCCGGGCTCGTCGCCGGGCTGGTGCTGGTATTCGTGCTCTGCCTCGGCTTCTACGTGACGCCGGCGGTGCTGGGCGGCGGGCGGGTGCTCATGTGGTCGATGTCGATCGAGCGCAGCGTCGCCGTCTACGCCGACTGGGGGGCGGCGAGCGCGCTCGGTGTCGTGCTGCTGGTCGTCACGCTGGCGATCCTGTGGGCCATGAACCGGCTCTTCGCCGTCGGCCGCTTCCTGGGGGCTCGCTGATGGCGGACGCCGGCGGGGTGCCGATCTCCCCCTGGCGGCGGCTGTGGCTCTACGTCGTCGGAACCTTGATCGTGCTCTTTCTGGTGTTGCCCACGATCATCGTCGTGCCGATGAGCTTCGGCAGTTCGCGCTTCCTGCGCTTCCCGCCGCAGGAATGGTCGGTTCGCTGGTATCTCGCCTATTTCGCGTCGCTGGAGTGGCGCGACGCGACCTGGGTCTCGCTGAAGGCCGCGGTCGCCACGATGCTGGTCGCGACCCCGCTCGGCGTCATGGCCGCCTACGGGCTGCATGCCTCCCAGTTGCGGATCGCGCGAGCGATCGAGACGGCATTGGTGGCGCCGCTGATCCTGCCGGTCATCCTCGTGTCGATCGCCATCTTCTTCCTCTACGCCCGGCTCGGCCTCAACAACACGATCACCGGGCTGGTCTTGGCCCATTGCTGCCTCGCGCTCCCGTTCGTCTTCGTGACGGTGCTGGCCGGCCTCAAGGGCTACGACATGAACCAGGAGCGTGTGGCGCGCAGCCTGGGCGCCTCGCGCCTCACGGCCTTCCTCACGGTGACGCTGCCGCAGATCCGCTTCTCGGTATTCTCGGGCGCGCTGCTCGCCTTCATCACCTCCCTCGACGAGACGGTGGTGGCGCTCTTCATCAGCGGCGGCGAGGCGGCGACGCTGACGCGGCGGATGTTCAATGCGCTGCGCGACGAGATCGACCCGACGGTCGCCGCCATCTCCTCGTTGCTGATCGCCGTCACATTGACGTTGCTCGCCCTCGGCCTCGTCTTCGGCGACCGCCGGAACCGGCATCCGCAAGCCTGATCGGAACCCCATGGCCCCCCAGCTTCCTTCGCGTGCCGATGTCGTCATCATCGGCGGCGGCATCATCGGCTGCTCGATCGCCTATCACCTGACGAAGATCGGGATCTCCGATGTCGTCCTGCTGGAGCGTCGGCAACTCACCTGCGGCACCACCTGGCACGCGGCCGGCCTCATCGGGCAGCTCCGTGCGACGCGCAACCTGACGGAGCTGGCGAAATACACCTCCGAGCTCCTGTATCGCCTGGAGGAGGAAACCGGGCAGTCGACCGGCTTCAAGCAGAACGGCTCGGTCTCGCTCGCGCTGAACGAGGAGCGCTTCCACGAGATGAAGCGCGGCGCCTCGATGGGCCGCATGTTCGGGTTGGAGGTCGAGGTGATCGGCCTATCGGAGATCAAGGAGCGTTACCCGCTGCTCTCCCTGGAAGGCGCGGTCGGCGGCGTCTTCCTGCCGAAGGACGGTCAGGCGAACCCGGTCGACGTGACTCAGGCCTATGCCAAGGGCGCGCGCATGGGCGGGGCGCGGATCGTCGAGGGGATCGAGGTCGATCGCATCATCGTCGAGGGCGGGCGCGCGGTCGGCGTGCGGATGGCCGACGGCGACATCCGCGCCGGCACGGTGGTACTGGCTGCAGGGATGTGGTCCCGCGTGCTCGGCCGCGCCGTCGGGGTCCACCTGCCGCAGCATGCGGCCGAGCATTTCTACGTGGTGACGGAGGCGTTGGCCGGCGTGCCGAGC
>JBFWXJ010000269.1:0-8908 GCA_050187535.1 Alphaproteobacteria bacterium
TCGACGGGCACTATCTGACCGAAGCCTACGACGCGGTGATCGATCCGGCCTTCGCCGCCGGCCAGACGCCGCGGCGCGAGGCGCACGCCACCGCCCCGCCCGGCGACGCCGACGTGTACGTGCTGGGCGGCACCAGCAACCATTTCCACTGGCTGCTCGACCTCCTGCCGCGGCTGGCGGCCGTGCGGCCCGCGGCCCCGCCGGCGCTGCTGCTGGTGGATTCCGCCCATGGCCCACGGCAGGCGGAGGCGCTGGAGATCGCACGCACCGCGCTCGGCCTGCCGCCCATGACCGTTCGGCCCCTGCCGGACGGTATCGTCGGCGTTCGTCGCGCGGAGATCGCGTCGGTGCCGTCACGCGCCTTCGCGGTCGCCTTCTGGCGCCGCGTCGCCGGGCCGCCCGCGCCGCGGCGCGGGCTCTTCGTCCGGCGCGGCGCGGTCGGCCGCCGCCGGCTGGCGAACGAGGACCGCGTGGGCGCACTCCTCGCCGCCCGCGGCTTCGAGTGCGTCGACCCCGGAGCGCTCTCCTTCGCGGAACAGATGGTGCTGTTCCGCGAAGCAGCGGTCGTCGTCGGCACCCATGGCGCCGCACTCGCCAACATCATCTTCATGGCGGCGGGCGGCACGGTGGCGGAGATCGTGGCGGCCGGTACGCCGACCCCCTTCCCGGCCCTCTCGCAGGCGGCCGGCCTGCGCCATGGCGTGCTGGCGGCGGACGTCATGGGCGACACGCCCGAGGCACGGCTCAACGCCGACCTCGCCCTGCCGGAAGCGGCGGTCGAGGCGCTGCTGGAGCGCCTCTGACGGAGACCGCACAGCAGAAGCCCACCGCCATTGAGATGCGGTTGCAAGATGGTGACGAAGGCGCGCAAGCTGGCACGCGATGGATTCGCTGGCTGATGGCGGAGCCGGCTCACCGTCGCGCCCTTCCTTCCCCTACTGGAGCCCCGACGGCGCGCGGCGCAATTTCGGCGACGCGCTGGCGGAGCTTCTGCGCGGCCTCTTTGACCTGGACCGTGCCGACCCGCGGGACGTGCACGTGCTCGTCGGCTCGGTCCTGGCCCCCCGCCATTTGGGCGATATCGCGGGGATGGCTCGGCGCCGCGGGGGACGGGCGTGCTTCTGGGGCTGTGGCTGGCGCGGCGAGAAGGTGCCGCCGGAGCTGCTGGCGCAGGTGACGATCACGGCCGCGCGCGGCCCGCGCACGATCGCCGAGCTCGGCCTGTCGCCGGACCTGCCGATCGGTGACACCGCGCTGCTGCTGCCGCTGGTCTACGACCGGCCGCGCTCCGCCGTCCGCCACCGCTGCACGCTGATGCCGCATTTCCGCGACCCGCTTCGCGCCCAGATGCTGGCGTCACCGGGCCGCTGGGGAGCGGACAATGCCGTCTCGCCACTGGTCGGGAATGCGACGGAGCTGGTCGCGGCGATCGACGCCATCCGCCATTCGCGTTTCGTCCTGGCAGGCGCCATGCACGCCGCCGTTGTCGCCATGGCCTATGGCGTGCCGTTCGCCTTCTTCGCCGAGGGGTTCGTCGACTGCCGGCCGAAGTGGTTCGACCTTGCCGACGCGGTCGGCATCCCCGTCATCTTCGCCCGCACCTCCGACGCCGGCCGCCGCGTCCACGAGCGCATCGCCGCGACCTTGCGGCCGCCGCCGCTGCGCGCGCTGCTGGAGGCGGCACCGCTTCCCCTGCGGCCGGGCATCCTCGGCCGCATCGCGTAGATGGCCGTCAGGCCTCCCGGCGGCCGCGGCGGCGCGGATGCCAGATGCCCTTGCGGACCTGCTCCTTCACCTGGCGCCGGATCATGTCGGTGAGCGCGCGGGTCGCCGCCGTCGCCGGGCGCTGGCTGGAGGTGGCGAGGATGAGCTGGCGCGACAGCTCGGGCTCGATGATCGGCCAGGTGCGGATGCGCCCTTCCTCGACCAGGTGGTGGACGCTCGAATAGGAGTGGATCGTGTAGCCGAGCCCCTCCTCCACCAGGCGCTGCGTCGACGGGACGGCGTCGACCTCCAGCTCCGGGTCGAGCGTGATTCCGGCCTTGCCCAGCACCTGGTCGATGACGAGGCGCAGGCCGTGCGGCCGGCTCGGCAGGACGAGCGGAATCTCGGTCAGCCGCCTGGCCGCGACCGGCCCGGCCGGCAGGCGCGACGGGTCCTCGGCCGCCCCCAGCAGGAAGAGCTGGTCGCGCAGCAAGGGCTCGGAGAGGATGTTCGGCATGCGCGGCGCGTTGTAGAGCACGGCCACGTCGATCTTGCCGGTCAGCAGCCACTCCAGCAGGTAGCCGCTGAACCCCTCGATGACGCGGATGGCGATCAGCGGATAGGTGCCGCGGAACTCGCGGACCAGCGGCACGGTCAGCACGAATCCGACGGACGGCGGCATGCCGACGATGACGGTGCCGCGCGGCGCCGACTGCAGGGCGGCGATCTCCGAGGTGGCGCGCGACGCGGTCTCGAGCATGCCCTTGGCATAGCGGTCGAGCAGCTTGCCGGCCTCGGTCAGGATGATGCCGCGGCCGTTGCGGTGCAGCAGGCGGGCGCCGAGCTCGCCCTCCAGCGCCTTGATCTGGCGGCTCAGCACCGGCTGCCCCAGCGACAGCGCAACGGCGGCACGCGAGAAGCTGCCGAACTCCGCCACCGCCGCGAACGCCCTCAGCTGCCTGATGTCCATACCCGATACGTCCACCGCCGGCCGGCCGCCGCCGGCGAGCGATGATAGAGAAGCGGCGGGACGCGGGCGATACGTCCCGCCGCCGCGCGGGAGGCCGCTACTTCTTCGGCCAGAACGGCTTGGCGACCGCCAGGCCGTCCGGGTAGACGACGACCGGCGTGCCGGACTGCCACTGCACGATGGTCAGCCCCGCGCCGACGCGCCGGCCCTTCTCGTCGAACTTCATGACGCCGCCCGGGAAGTACTTCGACGGGCCGTCGTCCATGGTGCGGATGGCGTCCGCCACCGCCTGGCGGTCCGCCTTGCCCGCCTTCTCCAGCGCCGCCTTCATGATCCACATGTCGCCATAGGTGGAGATGGCGTTCTGCGTCATCCACGGCTCGCGGTACTTCGCCTTGAGCTCGGCGATCATGTCCTCGTGGCCCTTGGCACCCCAGTTGGCGACGACGGCCATGACGCCCTGCACCAGGTCGGCCGAGACGGTGTTGAGCAGGTCCGGCTCGGCGATGGCGATGCCGAAGGAGATGGTCGGCACCTTGCCCTGCCCCATGCCGAACTCGTTCATCTTCTCCAGCATCAGCTTGGCGTCGGAGATGACGGTCGGCAGGAAGAACAGCATGTCCGGCCGGGCCGCACGCACCTTCTGGACGAGCGGCGTCGCGTCCGAGAGCGGCGGGGTGAAGGTCTCGTCGACGACGAGGCGCAGGCCCTGCTCGGCCAGCAGGCGCTCCTTCATCGGCTTGACCGAGGCGACCGAGGCGGCCGTGTTGTCGGTGATGATGGCGACCGTCTTGGGGCGCTGGCCCGAAGCGGACTCCGCGAGCTTCATGATCTCCGGCAGCGACTGGGTCGCCTGGGCGCCGGCCGTGGCCGAGGTCTGGAAGACGTACTTGAAGCCGCGGTCGGTGATGAGGTCGGAGTAGGAGAGGGTCAGCACCGGCAGGCTGGCGCGCTCCGTCACCTCGGTCACCGCCAGCGTGAAGGAGCTGAGATAGGCGCCCGACGCCGCGACCAGGTCGGTCTCCTGCGCCACCATGCGCTGCGCCGCGTTCTTCGCCTTCTCGGTGGTGTCGCCGCAGTCCAGCACCACCAGCTTGAGCTTGGCGCCGCCCATCGACTTGATGCCGCCCTGGGCGTTGATGTGCTCGACGCCCATCTCCGCACCCATGCGCATCACCGCGCCCGGCCTTGCGTAGATGCCGGACAAGGGCACCAGCAGGCCGACCTTGACCTCGGCCGGCTGCTGCGCCTGGACTGCCTGCGGCGCCGCCAGCGCGAGCGCCGCCAGGGCCGGCAACAGACGCCGGCCGAGGCTGAACCATCCGCGAGAGCTCGTCGTCATGTGCCGTCTCCTCCGTTTCTCCCCGGGCTACATGCCGAGGTAGGCTTGCCGCACGCGGTCGTCCGCGCGCAGCGTCTCGCTCGTGCCCTCGAGGACGATCCGGCCGGCCTCCAGGACATAGGCGTGATCGGCGAACTGCAGCGCCTCCGCGACGCGCTGCTCGACGAGCAGGATGGTCAGGCGCGACTGCCGCCTGATCTCGATCAGCCGGTCGAAGATGAAATCGGCGATGGCCGGCGCCAGGCCCATCGAGGGCTCGTCCAGCATGAGGAGGCGCGGCGAGGAGGCGAGCCCCCGGCCGATCGCCACCATCTGCTGCTCGCCACCCGACAGCGTGCCGGCGAGCTGCGCGCGACGCTCGGCCAGGACCGGCAGCCAGGTGAAGATGCGCTCCAGGTTCGCCTTCCAGTCGCGCCGCCCGGCCTCGGTGGTGGCACCGACCTCGAGGTTCTCGATCACGGACAGCGACGGGAACACCTGGCGGCCCTCGGGCACATGCGCGATGCCGAGATGCGGCCGGCGATGCGGCGGCACGGCGGCCAGGTCGACGCCGTCGAAGCGGATAGCGCCGGCGCGCGGGGCGAGGATGCCGGAGATGGTCTTGAAGAGGGTCGTCTTGCCGGCCCCGTTGGGGCCGACGATCGAGACGAACTGGCCCTCGTCGACGGCGATCGAGACACCGTCGAGCACGGGGCGGGCGGAGTAGCCCGCGGCGACGCCCTCAACCCGGAGCATGGGCTGCCCATTTCCGGCCGAGATAGGCCTCGATCACGCGGGGGTCGCGCGTCACCGCCTCGGGCGCGCCCTCGACCAGGACGCGGCCATGGTCGAGAACGACGAAGCGGTCCACCAGCCTGACCATCGCGTGCATGGTGTGCTCGATGATGACGACGGTGATGCCGTCGGCCGCCAGCCGCCGCACCACGCCGACGACCTCCGCCGCCTCCGAGGCGCCGAGCCCGGCCAGCGTCTCGTCCAGCAGCAGGATGCGCGGCCGGCCGGCGAGCGCCCTCGCCAATTCCATGAGCCGCAGCTCCTTGGTCGTGAGCTCGCCCGCGATGCGGTGGGCGGCGTAGCCGAGGCCGACGCGCGCGATGGCGTCGGCCGCCAGCGCGCGCGCCTCGCCGTCGGTCGTCGCATGGACATAGGCGCCGACCACGACGTTGTCGGCGACCGACATGCGCGCGAAGGGCCGCATGATCTGGAAGGTCCGCCCGACCCCGGCCCGGCAGAGGACGTGCGGCTTGGCAGCGACCATGTCGCGTCCGTCGAGGACGACCCGGCCGGTGTCCGGCCGCAGGAACCCGTTCAGCAGGTTGAAGGCGGTGGTCTTGCCGGCGCCGTTCGGGCCGATGATGCCGAGGATCTCGCCCTCGCGCACCGTGAAGCCGACGTCGTCCACGGCGCGCAGGCCCCCGAAGCTGCGCGACAGGCCGGCGACCTCCAGGATGACGCGGCCGGCCGCCGGCGCCCGCCGCTCCGGCTCGGCCGCCGCCGCCGTCGTGACCGCGGCGGCAGGTGCCGCCTCCGCCGGGCGGCGGCGCCACCGGTCGCGCAGCTTCCAGTAGATGCCCTCCGGCGCCAGCAGGATGACCACGACGATGGCGAGCCCGTAGATGACGCCCTGGATGCCGGGGAAGCGGGCACCCAGCTCGGCATGGAGGATCTCGGCTACGGGGATCAGCGTCGCGGCGCCGATCACCGGCCCCCAGACGGTGCCGACGCCGCCGAACATGGTGACCGTCAGCGCCTGGGCCGAGACCAGCATCCCGAAGACGGATACCGGTGTCACGACGAGCTGGACGACCGCGTAGAAGGCGCCGACGGCGGCAGCGATGGCGCCGCTCAAGGCGATCGCGCGCAGCTTCCAGGCGAGCGTGTCGATGCCGGCGGCCTCGGCCGCCGCCTCGTTCTGCTTGATCGCCAGGAGCGCCATGCCGAAGCGCGAGCGCTCGACGGCGCGCGTCAGCAACACGACCGCGACCAGCATGACGAGGGCCAGCAGCGTGTAGACGCGGTGGTCGGCGAACTGCATGTAGGCGGCCGCGTTCTCCCGCTTCATCGGGAGCGTGACCTCCTGGTAGCCCAGCCACTCGAACACGTAGTAGAGCGCCAGCGGGTAAGCGAGCATGGCCAGCGCGAAATAGTGGCTGCGCAGCCGGAAGGTCGGAAAGCCGATCAGCAGACCGGCGATGCCGCCCGCCACGCCGGCGGCCGGGATCAGCAGCCAGGGCGACAGGTCGAGATGGATCTGGCCCAAGGCCGTCGTGTAGGCGCCGATGCCGAAGAAGGCCGCGTGCCCGAACGAGACGAGGCCGGTGTAGCCGCTCAGCAGGTTCCAGGAGAGGCCGAAGCAGGCCCACACCAGCACCAGCGTCAGCATGAGCTGGTAGTAGGAGTTGGTGACGACGAGGGCGACCGCGGCATAGGCCAGCGCGAACGCCACGATCGGGAGGAGCGAACTTCCCCGGCGCATATTTCCCGGGCGCATCGGCTCAGGTCCTCTCGACCATGCGACCGAACAGGCCCTGCGGGCGCAGGAAGACGATCGCCAGGAAGACCACGAAGATGGCGGCGTTCTGGAGCTGCGTCGGCAGCACCAGCGTGGCGAGCTGCTGCACCAGCCCGATCGTCATGCCGCCCCAGAAGGCGCCCGACACGCTGCCCATGCCGCCCAGCACCACGCCCGCATACATGACGATCACGTATTCGAGGCCGATGTGCGGCTGGAACGGGTAGTTCATGGCGAGCAGCCCGCCCGCCACCGAGGTGATCCCGGCGCCCAGCCCGAAGGCGACGCGGTAGGCGCGGTCGACGTCGATGCCCATGAAGGTCGCCGCCTCGGGATTGTCGGCGGCCGCGCGCAGCGAGCGGCCGAGGCGGGTGCGGCCGATCAGCATCGTCAGCGCCACCACGGTCGCGATCGACACGAGGGCGGCGATGCCGCGCGCCTTGTTGACGAAGATGCTGACGAAATCGCCCCAGAGCGGCCCGACCTCCCAGGCGCTGCTGGAGAGCGGGGTGCGCAGCGACACCAGCACCGAGCCGAAGACGACCTGGCCGCCGTTCTGCAGGATGAGCGCGATGCCGAGCGTCAGGATGAGCTGGGCGTAGTGGCCCTCGCCCTCGAGCTGGAGGGTGCGCCGGCCGGTGACGCGGGAGATCAGCGTCAGGTGGATGAGGTAGCCGAAGAGGACGAGCAGCGGGGTCGCCAGCAGGATCGCCACGAACGGCCCCAGCACGCCGCCGAACATCCCCTGAATGCCGCCCATCGTGAACAGGTAGAAGGCGGCGTACATGCCGAGCATCATGAAGTCGCCATGGGCGAAGTTGATGACGCGCATGACGCCGAAGATCAGCGCCAGGCCGACGCACATCAGCCCGTAGATCGCCCCGGCGAGCAGCCCGGCGGCGAGCGCCTGCAGGAAGCTCTCGACGAGTGCCGACGTCACGGCGGCGTCCGCCGCTGGCCGCGGTGCATGCTCCTCTCCTCCCTTCGTCCGTTCTTCGCCGCCGGCTCGTCGGCCGGCTTGTGGCGCCCTCAGCTACTGCGGATTTCGACCCCCGCCCATTCCTCGACGACCTTCGCGATGTTCGTGAAATCCGAGTTGGCGCCGAACTTCGCCTGGGTGATCGCCAGCATCTGGCGGACCGCCGCGCCGACGACCATCGGCACGCCCATCGCCTCGGCCTCGTCGACGCACAGGCGCACGTCCTTGTAGGAGAGGCCGGTCGCGAAGCCGAAGTCGAAGGTGCCGGGCAGGATGGCGCGCGGGAACTTGTCCTGCGACGCGCTGTTGCGGCCGCTGCCGGCATTGATGATGTCGACCAGGATCTTGGCGTCGAGCCCGGCCTTCACCCCCATCGCCATCGCCTCGGAGGTCGCCACCAGTGCGGCCGCCGCCAGCAGATTGTTGGCGAGCTTGGCCGACTGGGCGAGGCCCGGCTTCTCGCCGGTGAAGAAGATCTTGCCGAACACCTTGAGGATGTCCTCGATTTTCGCCAGCGTCGCCTTGGGGCAGGAGACCATGACGGCGAGGGTGCCGCGCTCGGCACCCGTGACGCCGCCCGAAACCGGCGCGTCGACGAAGCCGATGTCGCGCTCGCCCAGGCCCTTCGCCACGACGTTGGCCATGCCGGGGCCGGTCGTCGACAGGTCGATGATGGTGCGCACGGAGTTGCCGTGCGCCAGCCCCTTCTCACCCAGCGCCACGGCCTGGACGATGGCCGGCGTCGGCAGGCTGACGAGCACGATCTCGGCCGCCGACGCGACCTCGGCGGCCGACCCGGCGGCCTTCGCGCCGCGGGCGACCAGCGGGGCCATGGCATCGGCGTTGGTGTCGTAGACCGCGAGCCCGAAGCCCGCATCGAGCAGACGCCCCGCCATCGGGCCGCCCATGCGCCCCAGCCCCACGAACCCGACCACCTGACCGGCCATGCCACGTCCTCCGTCCTCGTTTGCGCAGCCCCGGGACTATATCGACCGGCGGCCGCGTCGCTATCGCCGCATCCGGCATAACAGAAATGCGCGGGAAGGGGCGGACCAGGGGCGCGCCCGCCGGACTATCCTCCCCGGAAAGGGAGGAACGACCGACGATGACGGCGCTGCCCGAGTACCAAGTCTATGCCATCCGCTACGCCACGCGCGACGCGCGCCGTGCGGAGCATTTCGTGCGCGGCGACCCGCACGACGCGCCGATGCCGATGGACTACTTCGTCTGGGCGATCGTCGGCGACGGCCGCGGCATCGTCGTCGACACCGGCTTCACCGCCGAGGTGGCGGAGCGGCGCAAGCGGCAGTTCCTGCGCTGCCCGATCGATTCACTGGGCCTGGTCGGGCTCGACGCCGCGGCCGTCGAGGACGTGGTGCTGACCCACCTGCACTACGATCA
>JBFWXJ010000270.1:0-8889 GCA_050187535.1 Alphaproteobacteria bacterium
CAACGCGGCCCGGATGTCGATGACGCCCGTCTCGCCCGGCCGGACCGGAACCACCACCGCGCCGCAATCCTCGACGACGCGGCGGCGATCGGGATCGACGTCGGGTAGGCTCACCACCCACAAGGGCGCCGCGGAAGCCTCACGCACCAGGCGCGACGTCAGGGGCAGGCGCAGCCGGCTGTCGACGACGATGCGCACGGGGTGCCGATCCTCCAGGCCCGGGAGGCGACACGTCAGCTGCGGGTCGTCGGCAAGCGCGGTGCCGATGCCGACCATGACGGCATCATGGCGCGCACGCAGCTGATGGGCCCGGTTGCGCGCCGCATCGCCCGTGATCCACCGGCTGGCCCCGGTATGGGTCCCGATCCGACCGTCGAGCGAGGTCGCCACCTTGAAGGTGACCATCGGCCGCCCTTCCTCGAGGCGGCGGAAGAAGCCTTCGTTGAGGTCGCGCGCCGCATCCGCCAGGACGCCCGTGTCGACCGTGACACCGGCTGCGCGCAATGCCGCGCCGCCCTTTCCCTGGACCCGCGGATCGGGGTCCTCGACGGCATAGACGACCCGGGCGACGCCGGCGCCGCACAGCGCATCGGTGCAGGGCGGCGTGTGCCCCCAGTGGCAGCACGGCTCCAGCGAGACATAGACGGTGGCACCGCGCGCGGCCTCGCCCGCGCGCGTCAGCGCCTCGACTTCGGCGTGGGGGCGGCCGCCCGGCTGCGTCCAGCCGCGGCCGACGACGCGACCGCCGCGGACGACGACGCAGCCTGCCGACGGGTTCGGCCAGACGCGGCCGAGATTGCGCTCGGCCAGCGCCAGGGCCGTCCCCATGTGGCGCCGGTCCTCAATCGCGGTCGACGGAGAGGCGGCCAACGAAGTCCTCGAAATCCTTCGCTTCGCGGAAATTGCGATAGACCGACGCGAACCGCACATAGGCGACGGGGTCGAGCTGCGAGAGCGCTTCCATGACGTACTCGCCGACCATGTCGGAGGGTATCTCGCTCTCGCCCGCGCTCTCCAGCCGGCGAACCAGCCCGTTGATCACCCGCTCGATGCGCTCGGGCTCGACCGGGCGCTTGCGCAGGGCCGTGTAGACCGAGCGCGCGAGCTTGTCGCGGTCGAACTGCTGGCGGTGGCCGTTCTTCTTGATGATGGTGAGCTCGCGCAGCTGCACCCGCTCGAACGTGGTAAAGCGGGCACCGCAGTTCGGGCAGGACCGGCGGCGTCGGATGGCCGCCTTGTCCTCCGTCGGTCGGCTGTCCTTGACCTGCGTGTCGTCGGACCCGCAGAACGGGCATCGCATCCTCGATTCCCCCCTTGTCGCTCCTCGCCCCGGCTCTGCGTCAGGCGAGCCCCGGATAGATCGGGAAGCGCGCCGTCAGCTCGGTCACGCGCGCGCGGACCGCAGCCTCGGCCGCCCCGTTCGCTTCCGGGCCGCGCGCCAGCTCGTCCAGCACGTCGCCGATCAGCTCGCCGACCAGACGGAACTCCGCCTCGCCGAAGCCGCGCGTCGTGCAGGCCGGGCTGCCGAGGCGCACGCCCGACGTCACCATCGGCTTCTCCGGATCGAAGGGGATGCCGTTCTTGTTGCAGGTGATGAGCGCCCGCTCCAGCGCCTTCTCGGCGTCGCGCCCGGTCGTGCTCTTCGGCCGGAGGTCGACCAGCATCAGATGCGTGTCGGTGCCGCCCGAGACGATGGCGAGGCCGCGGCGGACGAGTGCGTCGGCCAGTGCCTGCGCATTGGCGACGACCCGCGCGGCGTAGTCGCGGAACGATGGCCGCAGCGCCTCGCCGAAGGCCACCGCCTTCGCCGCGATGACATGCATCAGCGGGCCGCCCTGCAGCCCCGGAAAGACGGCGCTGTTGATCTTCTTGCCGATGTCCTCGTCCATCGACAGCACCATCCCGCCGCGGGGGCCGCGCAGCGTCTTGTGCGTGGTGGTGGTGACGACATGGGCGTGCGGCAGCGGGCTCGGATGGGCACCGCCGGCGACCAGCCCGGCGAAATGCGCCATGTCGACCATCAGGAATGCGCCCACCCCGTCGGCGATCGCGCGGAAGCGGGCGAAGTCGATGATACGCGGGTAGGCCGACCCGCCGGCGATGATCAGCCGGGGCTTGTGCTCCTGCGCCAGCCGCTCGACCTCGTCGTAGTCGATGCGCGCATCGTCGCGCCGGACCCCGTAGGCGATCGCGTTGAACCACTTGCCCGACAGGTTGGGCGGCGCACCATGAGTCAGGTGGCCGCCAGCCGCCAGCGACATGCCGAGGATGGTATCGCCCGGCTTCACCAGCGCCAGGAACACGGACTGATTGGCCTGCGCGCCGGAATGGGGCTGGACGTTGGCGAAGGCGCAGCCGAACAGTCGCTTCGCGCGGTCGATCGCGATCTCCTCGGCGATGTCGACCATCTCGCACCCGCCGTAGTACCGCCGGCCCGGGTAGCCTTCGGCGTACTTGTTGGTCAGGACCGAGCCCTGCGCCTCGAGCACGGCACGCGACACGATGTTCTCCGACGCGATCAGCTCGATCTGGTTGCGCTGGCGATCGAGCTCGCCCGTCAGGCTGCGCAGCAGGTCGGGGTCGGATTCGGAAAGCGATGCCGAGAAGAATCCGTGAAGCTCGGAGCCGGGTGCGGCGTCGTCCATGTCTGGGATCGTCCGGGTGTGAGTGAATCAGGCCAGCTTCGCCACGCGAGGCAGGTGGCGGCCGCCGGCGAAGGGCGTGGCGAGGAAGGCGGCGAGACAGTCCTTGGCGACCTCGGCGCCGACGATGCGCGCCCCCAGCACGAGGACGTTCGCATCATTGTGCTCGCGGGACAGGCGGGCCGTCGAGACATCGTGACAGAGGGCCGCGCGCAGCGCCCGGTGCCGGTTGGCGGCGATCGAGATGCCGATACCGGTGCCGCAGATCAGGATGCCGCGTCGCCCGTCGCCGGCCGACATGGCGGCGGCGAGGCGATCGGCCATGTCGGGATAGTCGACGGGCTGGCCCGCCGCGGTGCCGAGATCGGTCACCCCATGGCCGAGGCGCCCGAGCTCCGCCACCAGGGTCTGCTTCAGCTCGACCCCGGCGTGGTCGGCGGCAATGACGATCGTTTCCGCCTCGGTCGACCCGGCGTCCATCCCGTTCCACTCGTTCGAGGAATGAGGCGGTTGCTTACCACATCTCGGGCGACTCCGCCAATAAGCCACTATCCTTGCTGCCGAGGCGCGCAGGTGGCGTGGCTACAGGTATCATCGCGTTCGTCGCCCCGGTCAGGGTCGATTCGCACAGAGAAGCCGCCCTGAACAAGATTCGCCATCGGGTGCGATCTTTCCCGGCACAGGTTGAGCGATCGTTGACTTCACGCGCAGGCGCGTGCGAGTTTCCGTTCCACTTTGCCTCGACTGTCGGGACCACTTGTCATGGATGATGAACAGATGAAGAATGATCAACACGAAGACCTGCTGCGGATGACCACCGAGGTCGTCGCAGCCTATGTCAGCAACAACGTCCTTCCCGCGGGGCAGATTTCCGAGGTCATCAGCGCCGTCTACGGCTCGCTGAAGGCGCTCGACGGCGCGCAGCCGGAAGTGAAGGCCGAGCCGCTGAAGCCGGCCGTCCCGGTGAAGAAGTCGGTCAATCCCGACTATCTGATCTGCCTCGAGGACGGCAAGAAGCTGAAGATGCTGAAGCGGCATCTCCGCACGACCTACAACATGACGCCGGAAGAATACCGCGCGAAGTGGGGACTGGCGCCCGACTACCCGATGGTGGCGCCGAACTACGCCGCGCAGCGTTCGGATTTCGCGAAGAAGATCGGCCTCGGCCGGACGGCCGGCCGCACCGCGACGCGCCGCGGCAAGAAGTAGCAGGTCCGCGGCGGCGCCAGTCCACAAGGGTGGGCCGGAGACCGCAAAGCGAACGGCCCGACGATCGCTCGTCGGGCCGTTGCCGTTTCCGAGGGCGTTGCTCCGCCGATCAGGCGCCCGAGCCCATCTCGACGTACTTTCCGTCCTTCCAGACGTAGAAGATGTAGACCGGATTGACGATGTCGCCCTTGGCATTGAAGTCGAGGGTGCCGATCACCGTCTTGTACTTGGCGTCGCGGATCGCCTTGGCGACGTCGGCGGTCTTCAGCGACTTGGTCTTCGTCACCGCCTCGGCCCACACCTGGATCGCGGCGTAGGTGTAGAGGGTATAGCCCTCGGGATCGTAGTTCTTCGCCTTGAACTGGGCGACGACGTCCTTGGCGGCCGGCTCCTTGCGAGGGTCCGGCGCGAAGGTCATCAGCGTCCCCTCGCCCGAGGCGCCGGTGATCTTCCAGAACTCGTCGGTGACCAGGGCATCGCCCGACACGAGGAGCGCGCCCAGGCCCTGCTCCTTCGCCTGGCGCACCAGCAGGCCGGCCTCGGTGTGGTAGCCGCCGAGATACATGGCCTCGATCTTGTTCGCCTTCATCTTGCTGATGAGGGCGGTGAAGTCCTTGTCGCCCTGGCTGATCGCCTCGTACATGGCCTCCTTGAGACCGGCGGCGTTCATCGCCTTCTTGGTCTCGTCGGCGAGGCCCTTACCGTAGGCCGACTTGTCGTGGATGATCGCGACCTTCTTGCCCTTGAAGCGATTGGCCAAGTACTTGCCGGCCACCAGGCCCTGGGCGTCGTCGCGGCCGCAGGTGCGGAAGACGTTCTTCCAGCCCTTCTTGGCGGCATCCTCGGTCAGCGCCGGGTTGGTGGAGGCCGGCGTGATCTGGAGGATGCCGTTCTCGTTGTAGACGGCCGACGCCGGGATCGACGAGGACGAGCAGAAGTGCCCGGCGACGAGCGCCACCTTCTTGCTGGCGAGCTGGTTGGCGACGGCTACGGCCTGCTTGGGATCGCAGGCGTCGTCGCCGACCTCGAGCTTCAGCTTGCGCCCGAGGACTCCGCCCTTGGCGTTGATGTTCTCGATCGCGAGCTCGGCCCCGCGTCGCATCTGCTCGCCGAAGGTCGCGTACTGGCCGGTCATCGGGCCGGCGGTCGCGATGACGATGTCCTGAGCCGATGCCGCGCCGCCGATGCCGGCGAGCGCCGCGGCGAGGACGGCCGTTGCCACCTTGCGCATGAGATCACTCCACGTGGTTGCTGCCACGGCGCGGCGGCGAGCCGGCGCGCCGACGACGATGCCGCCGCCGCGCGGCGGCACCTCTGTGAGGCGCATGCTACGGCATCGCCGGGGCATGCGCGAGGGCTCACCCCCGGCGTTCGCGCCAGGCGAAGAGGCCGGCGCGCTCGTAGAGCCAGGGGTACTGGGTCACCATGCGATGCACCTGGGTGATGCGCCAGGCGAACGCGACGATCGCCCAGAGCACCGCGGAGTGGATGACGTATCCGCCCGCCGACAGCAATTCGCCGCCGAACAGGGCGTAGGTCAGGAAGCGGTCGCCGAGCCCGAGCAGCAGCGCGCACGGCACCGTCTGCCAGGCGGGCCGCCACGTCTGGGCCAGCGCCTGCCCGGTCATGAACGCAGCACCGCCGAACAGGATCAGCGTCAGGCCGATGAAGACCGGCAGGGTCGTTCCCAGCACCGCTTCCATGGTCATGGGGCTTCCATCGTCAGGTGCCGTGGCCGCCTTCGAGATAGGCGGCCCTCACCTCGGGATTGGCCAGCAGCTCGCGCCCCGTCCCGCTTAGCGTGATGCGGCCATTGACCATGACGTAGCCGCGATGGGCGAGCCGCAATGCGTGATACGCGTTCTGCTCAACCAGGAACACCGTGACGCCCTCCTGCTCGTTGACCTCGCGGATCACCGAGAAGATCTGCTTCACGACCATGGGCGCCAGGCCGAGCGAGGGCTCGTCCAGCAACAGGAGGCGCGGCCGGCTCATCAGCGCGCGGCCGATCGACAGCATCTGCTGCTCGCCGCCCGACAAGGTGCCGCCGCGCTGCGCCCGCCGCTCCTCCAGCCGCGGGAACAGCTTGAAGACACGCGCCAGCCCCGCCTCGAACCGGTCGGGCGCGGTGGTGGCGCCCATCTGGAGATTCTCGAGCACCGTCATCCGCGGGAAGATGCGGCGACCCTCCGGCGACTGCGCGATGCCGAGGCGGACGATCTCGAACGTCGGCATCCGGGTGATCTCGCGCCCGTCGAACACGACGCGGCCGCGCCAGGCGCGCGGATTGCCGCAGATCGACATGAGCAGCGTCGACTTGCCGGCACCGTTGGCGCCGATGAGCGTCACGATCTCGCCCGCCCGCACCTCGAGGTCGACGCCGCGCAGGGCCTCGATATGGCCGTATCCGGTGCTGAGGGCGGCGATCGACAGCATGTCAGCCGCCGGCCTCGATGTCGGCGGCGACCTCGGGCGGCAGCCCGTCCCCGTCGTCTTCGCCCAGATACGCCCGGATCACCGCGGGATCGTTGCGCACCTGGACGGGTGGCCCGGCCGCGATGCGCCGCCCGTAGTCGAGCACGACGACATGGTCGGAGATGCCCATGACCACGCTCATGTCGTGCTCGATGAGGAGGATGCCGATGCCCTCCTCGTCGCGGATGGCGAGCAGAAGCTGGTTGAGCTCCCCGGATTCGCGCGGATTGAGGCCGGCCGCGGGCTCGTCGAGGCAGAGGAGCGCCGGACGGGTGCACATGGCACGCGCGATCTCCAGCCGACGCTGGGCGCCGTAGGGCAGATTGCCGGCGTCCCAATCCGCCCGGCCGAGGAGCCCGGTGCGCTCCAGCCAGTGCCGTGCCAGTTCGACCGCCTCACGCTCCGCGCGGCGGTAGCCCGGATGGCTCAGCAGGCCGAGGATGGTGTAGCCCGACGCGCGCATCAGCCGGTTGTGCTGCGCGACGATCAGGTTCTCCAGGACCGACATGCGCGGGAAGAGGCGGATGTTCTGGAAGGTCCGCGCGACGCGGGCGTCCTTGGCGATCCGGTGCCCTTCCAGGCGCTCCAGCAGGAACGAGCCGCCGGAATGCGTCAGCGTCAGGCGGCCGACGGTCGGCTGGTAGAAGCCGGTCAGGCAGTTGAAGACGGTCGTCTTCCCGGCACCATTCGGCCCGATGATCGCGGTGATCGCGCGGTCGGCGGCGGTGAAGGAGAGGTCGTCGATCGCGACGAGCCCGCCGAAGCGCATGGAGAGATGCTCGACGGCGAGCAGCGGCGTCACGGGCGGCCGCCCGCGGCGTCGAGGCGGATGGTCGGCTCGCGGTGGGCGAGCAGTCCGAACGGCCGCCAGATCATGATCGCGACCATCCCGGCGCCGAATGCCAGCATGCGGAACTGGTTCAGCTCGCGCAGGAACTCCGGCAGGCCGATCAGCACGATCGCCGCCAGGACGATCCCGAGCTGGCTGCCCATGCCGCCCAGCACCACGATGGCCAGGATCACCGCGGACTCGATGAAGGTGAAGCTCTCCGGACTGACGAAACCCTGGCGGGCAGCGAAGAAGCACCCGGCGAAGCCGGCGAACATCGCGCCGATGGCGAAGGCCGACAGCTTGGTGTTGGTCGGATTGATGCCGAGCGAGCGGCAGGCGATCTCGTCCTCGCGCAGCGCTTCCCAGGCGCGCCCGACCGGCAGGCGACGGATGCGCCGGGTGAAGGCGTTCACCAGCAGCGCCATCGCGAGGATGATGAAGTAGAGGAAGATGACCCGGTGGGAGGGCGAGAAGTCGAGGCCGAAGAAATCGGCGAAAGTGACCTCGCCCTCGTCCGCTTCGGCCTTGAAGAGCAGGCCGAAGAAGGTCGGCCGGGGGATGTTCGAGACGCCGTTCGGGCCGCCGGTCACCTCGAACCAGTTCTGTAGGATGATCCGGATGATCTCGCCGAACCCGAGCGTCACGATGGCCAGGTAGTCGCCGCGCAGGCGCAGCACCGGGAAACCCAGCAGCAGGCCGAGGATCGCCGCGAAGGCGCCGGCCAGCGGCAGGCACTCCCAGAACCCGGCGCCGATCGTCGTCGCCAGCAGGCCGAACGTGTAGGCGCCGACCGCATAGAAGGCGACGTAGCCGAGGTCGAGCAGACCGGCCAGGCCGACCACGATGTTGAGGCCCCAGCCGAGCATCACGTAGGTGACGACCAGGATCGCGATGTCGAGCAGCCGCTGATCGGTGATCGGCAGGAAGGGAAAAGCGATCCCCAGGGCCAGCAGCGCCGCCGGGGCGGCTCGCCGGATTCGCCGGCGCAGATCGGCGGAGATCGGCGGGCGTGCGGCGAGCTGTGGGATGCGCCGCCGCAGGGCGGCGGCGGCGCGCAGCGCGACGACCGCGGCGGCGACAGCGACCAGCCACGACAGCGTCTGGTCGCTCCACGGCCCGAAGGCGCCGCCCGCCGCCACCAGCACCGCGATCGCCAGCACGATCGACGCGCGGCCGGCGGCGACGAGCCCGAGCGCCGCGCGTCCCGCCGCGACCGCGACGACCGCGACCGCGACGGCGCCGAACCGGAAGTTGAGCCCGAGGCCGCCGCCCGAGACGTCCACCGTCTCGAACCCGACGAGCGGCAGGGCGAGCGCGAAGGTGACCAGCGCGGCCAGCCCGGCGTCCCGCAGGATCGCCGCGACGCCGGTCGATGGACCATCCGCCGCGACGGTCATACCTTTTCGATCTCGGGCCGGCCGAGCAGGCCCGTCGGCCGGAAGACGAGCACCAGCACCAGCACCGCGAATGCCGCCACGTCCTTGTATTCGACGCTGAAGTAGCCCGACCACAGGGCCTCGATCAGGCCGATGAGGATGCCGCCGAGCATGGCGCCGGGCAGCGAGCCGATGCCGCCGAGGACCGCCGCCGTGAATGCCTTGAGGCCGGCGAGGAAGCCGATGAAGAAATCGACGACGCCGTAGTAGAGCGCGAACATCAGGCCCGCGACCGCCGCCAGCGCCGCCCCCATCACGAAGGTCAGCGAGATCGTGCGGTCGACGTCGACGCCGA
>JBFWXJ010000271.1:0-8868 GCA_050187535.1 Alphaproteobacteria bacterium
CGCTAGGGCGGCGACGCACCCGCCGATGCGCTCTCCCCCGGCCCGTCGACGCGCGAGGGGGGGCACGACGTGGCGGTGGATCGCGGCGCTCGGCGTCGCCGCGTCGCTGGCGATGCCATCCGGCCCGGCTGCGGCGGCGCACGGCATCGCCATGCACGGCCAGCCGGCGCTGCCTGCGGATTTCGGCCATCTGCCCTATGCCGATCCGGCGGCACCCGCCGGCGGGCGCGCGACGATGGCGGCGATCGGCTCCTTCGACAGCCTCAACCCCTTCGTCATCAAGGGCGTGCCGGCCCGCGGCCTCCGGCAATACGTCTTCGAGAGCCTGCTGACCCGCAACGAGGACGAGCCCTTCACCCTCTACGGCCTGCTCGCAGAGGACGTGGAGACGCCGCCCGACCGCTCCTCCGTCACCTTCCGCCTCGACCCCCGCGCGCGCTTCCAGACGGGCGAGCCGGTCACCGTCGACGACGTCCTCTTCTCGCTCGACCTGCTGCGCCGCGAGGGGCGGCCCAACTTCCGCAGCTACTATGCCAAGGTGACGGCGACCGAGCGCGTCGGCGAGCGGGGCCTGCGCCTCGTCTTCGACGGCTCGGGCGACCGCGAGCTGCCGCTCATCCTCGGCCTCATGCCGATCCTGCCGCGCAGCGTTTATGCCGGACGCGACTTCGGCCGCGGATCGCTGGAGCCGCCGGTCGGCTCCGGCCCCTACATCCTGGCCGAGGCGGAGCCCGGCCGGCGCATCGTCTACCGCCGCGATCCCGCCTGGTGGGGCCGCGACCTGCCGATCAACCGCGGCCGCTGGAACTTCGACGAAATCCGCTTCGACTATTTCCGCGAGGCGAACGTCGCCTTCGAGGCGTTCAAGGCCGGCCTCGTCGACTTCCGCATCGAGGCGAGCCCGGCGCGCTGGTTCACCGGCTACGACTTCCCGGCGATGGCGGACGGGCGCGTGCTGCGGGCGGAAATCCCGCACGGCCGGCCTTCCGGCATGATGGGCTTCGTGCTCAACACCCGCCGCCCGGTCTTCGCCGACCGCGAGGTGCGCCGGGCGCTGGTCGATTCGCTCGACTTCGCCTGGGTCAACCGCGTCCTGTTCCACGGTGCGTACCGGCGGACCACGGGCTATTTCGACAACTCGCCGCTGGCGGCCGAAGGGCCCGCCTCGCCGGAGGAACGGGCGCTGCTGGCGCCGTACCTGGCCGATCTCCCGGCCGATATCCTGGGGCCGGCACCCGTGCCGCGCGACGGCGACGGCACCGGCCAGGACCGGGCGCAGCTGCGCCTCGTGTTCGAGCGGCTGGCGAAGGCCGGCTGGAAGACTCAGGGCGGGCGCCTCGTCGATGCCGAGGGGCGGCCGCTCGCCTTCGAGATCCTGCTGGTCCAGCCCGAGCACGAGCGCATCGCCGTCCACTGGATGCAGACGCTGCGCCGCCTCGGCATCGAGGCGAGCGTCCGCACCGTCGACAGCGCCCAGTACCAGGGCCGGCTGGAGACCTTCGACTTCGACGTGATCGTCAACCTCTGGGCGAACTCGCTGTCGCCCGGCAACGAGCAGTCCTTCTACTGGAGCCGCGAGGCGGCGGCGTCCGAAGGCAGCCGCAACTACCCGGGCGTCGCCGAGCCCGCCGTCGACGCCGTCATCGCCCGTCTCGTCGAGAGCCGCACCCGCGACGAGCTGACATGGGCAGCGCGCGCGCTGGACCGCCTGCTGCGCGCCGGGGCCTATGTCGTGCCGCTGTGGTACGAACCGGTCGACCGCGTCGCATGGTCCTCCCGGCTCGTCCGCGCGCCGCGCGCGCCGGAGACCGGCGTGGACGTCGATACGTGGTGGGTGCGGCCCTGACCGGTTCGGTACTCGCGCAATATTGCGCGATCTTCCACTTGCGGGCCGCGCACGACTGCGCGAAAAGCTGCCGATGAACGGCGCCGAGCTGCTTCGCAGGCTGCGTGCGCTCGCCAAGGAAGATGGGGTCGCTCTCCTCCATGACCCGAACCCGGACAAGGGCAGCCATGGCCGACTCTTCTACGGAGATCGGTTCACGACGCTGAAGGATCCCCGCAAGGAGATCGGCGCCGGGCTGCTCAAGGCGATGCTGCGCGATCTCGGGATCGATCCGAGGCGATTGCGATAGGAGATCGGGAATGCGCTACGCCTATCCGTATGTCGTCCACGAGCCGGACGAGACGAACCGCATCCTCGTCGATTTTCCCGATGTGCCGGAGGCGCACGACGACGGCGCCGACGCGACAGAGGCGATCGAGGGGGCCGCCGGCTCGCTCGTCGCCGCGCTGCAGGGCTATGTCGAGCTGAAGCGCGATATCCCGCCGCCGTCGAAGCCCAGGCGTGGGCAGGGGACGATCGCGCTGCCGGCCCTGGTGGCGGCCAAGGTCGAGCTCTACCGCGCCGTGCGCGAGCGCGGCCTGACGAATGTAGCCCTCTCGAAGCTCCTCGGAATGAGCAGCGAGAGCGATGTCAGGCGCCTGCTGGACCTGGAGCACGCCTCGCGGATGGCGCAGGTCGAGAACGCGCTGGCTGCGCTCGGGCGGGAGCTGGTCGTCGAGGGCCGGGTTAAAGCCGCGTGACTCGCGCGGCGCCGGCGCTACGATCGCGGCACCGCCCCCGCATGGTGGCGTAGAGGACAGAACCCCATGACCGATTTCCCCGCCCGCACGCTCGCCGACTGGGAGAAGCTCGCCCGCAAGGAGCTGCGCGACCGGCCGCTCGAGACCCTGACGGTGACGACGCCCGAGGGCATCGCCGTGAAGCCACTCTACACGGCGGCCGACCTGGACGGGCTCGCGACGCTGGGCGGGCTGCCGGGCTTCGCGCCCTATCTGCGCGGGCCCCGGGCGACCATGTACGCGGGCCGGCCCTGGACCATCCGGCAATATGCCGGCTTCTCGACGGCCGAGGAGTCGAACGCCTTCTACCGGGCGGCCCTCAAGGGCGGGCAGATGGGGCTGTCGGTCGCCTTCGACCTCGCCACCCACCGCGGCTACGACAGCGACCATCCCCGGGTCGAGGGCGACGTCGGCAAGGCCGGTGTGGCGATCGACAGCGTCGAGGACATGAAGATCCTCTTCGACCAGATCCCGCTCGACCGGATGAGCGTGTCGATGACCATGAACGGCGCCGTGCTGCCGGTGCTCGCCATGTACGTCGTCGCCGCCGAGGAGCAGGGGGTCCGCCAGGACCAGCTCTCCGGCACCATCCAGAACGACATCCTCAAGGAGTTCATGGTCCGGAACACCTACATCTACCCGCCCGGGCCAAGCATGCGGATCGTCGCCGACATCATCGAGCACACCGCGCACCACATGCCGAAGTTCAACTCGATCTCGATCTCCGGCTACCACATGCAGGAGGCCGGGGCGACGGCGGTGCAGGAGCTGGCGTTCACGCTGGCCGACGGCGTCGAGTACGTGCGCGCCGCCCTCTCCAAGGGCCTCGACATCGACGCGTTCGCGCCGCGGCTGTCGTTCTTCTTCGGCATCGGCATGGATTTCTTCATGGAGATCGCCAAGTTGCGCGCCGCGCGGCTGCTCTGGGCGAAGCTGATCCAGCCGTTCGGTGCGAAGAACCCGACCTCGCTGGCGCTGCGCACCCACTGCCAGACCTCGGGCGTCAGCCTGACCGAGCAGGACCCCTACAACAACGTCGTGCGCACGGCGATCGAGGCCCTGGCGGCGGTGCTGGGCGGGACCCAGTCGCTGCACACCAACTCCTTCGACGAGGCGCTGGCCCTGCCGACGCCGTTCTCCGCCCGCATCGCCCGCAACACCCAGCTCATCATCGCCGAGGAGACCGGGGTGCCGCGCGTCGTCGATCCGCTCGCCGGCAGCTACTACGTCGAGAGCCTGACGGCGGCCCTCGTGGACGCGGCCGAGAAGCTGATCGGCGAGGTCGAGGCGCTGGGCGGCATGACCAAGGCGGTCGAGAGCGGCATGCCCAAGCTGCGCATCGAGGAAGCCGCCGCCCTGCGGCAGGCCCGCATCGACCGCGGCGAGGAAGTCATCGTCGGCGTCAACAAGTACCGCCCGGAGACGGACGAGGCGGTGGACGTCCTCTCCATCGACAACACCCGGGTCCGCGAGGCGCAGATCGCCCGCCTCAACACCGTGCGCAACCGGCGCGACGCCAGGGCCTGCGCGGCGGCGCTGGCGGCCCTGACCGCGGCGGCCGAGCGCAAGGAGGGCAATCTGCTGACGCTCGCCATCGAGGCGGCCCGCGCGCGGGCGACCGTGGGGGAGATATCGGATGCGCTGGAGGCCGTCTTCACCCGCCACCGCGCGACGGTGCAGAGCGTGACCGGCGTCTATGGCGGGGCACTCGCCCAGGATGCCGAGTTCCGCCGCATCCAGGCCGAGGTCGAGGGCTTCGCGCGCTCCGAAGGCCGGCGGCCGCGCATGCTCGTGGTCAAGCTCGGCCAGGACGGGCACGACCGCGGCGCCAAGGTCATCGCCACCGCCTTCGCCGACATCGGCTTCGACGTCGACATCGGCCCGCTCTTCCAGACGCCGGAGGAGGCGGCCCGCCAGGCGATCGAGAACGACGTCCATGTCGTCGGCGTCTCGACCCAGGCGGCGGGGCACCTGACGCTGGTGCCGCAGATCGCCGACGCGCTGCGCGCGATGGGCGGCGACGACATCCTCGTCGTCTGCGGCGGCGTCATCCCGCCCAAGGACTACGACGCGCTGAAGGCGGCCGGCGTCGCCGCGATCTACGGCCCCGGCACCAACATCCCGCGCGCCGCATCCGAGATTCTTGGCCTGCTCGCCCGCCGCCGGAAGGCCGCCTGACTGCGATGCGGGCGCCGGTTCTCCTCCTGCTGGCGGGCGCGGTCGCGGCCGCACCCGCGGCGGCGGCCGACTGGGCCGCGCAAGCGGCGTGGGTCGGCAAGTACCCCTACGACCGCATGGGCGGTGTGCGCCTGTTCGAATCGCCGCCGCTGGCCGACGAGCTGCGCCGGCTGGTCGGTCCCGAGGGCGTGCGTTTCCTCGGGGGCCTGCACGTGGAGACGCCGGTCGCCCGCGAAGGCGGCACGCTGATCGCCCAGGCCTGCCGGCCGCATGCCTGCCCGGACGCCAACGGCGCCGTCATCCTGGACACCGCCACCGGCGGGCTCGCCGTATGCCTGTGGCGCCCGGCACAGAAGGGCGAGTTCGAGAAGCGCTGGTACCTGAGCGGCCGGGCGAAGCCGATCGTCACGCGGATGCGCGGCGATGAGCTGCGCGACTGCTTCCGCGAGCCGGCCGAGATGGTGGCCGAGCGGCCGCGCTGAAGGTGCCGCCCATCCGGGCGATGACGCCGAGGCCCCAGGCGAAGGCCTCGTCGGTGCCGCGGCACTGCGCGCAGGCGTCGCAGCAGCACCCGGGGCCGCCCGTGCGCGCCGGCCGGGCCGCGAAGACGCGGGCCAGCAGGCGCTTGCCCAGGCCCGGCCGCGGCGGCGGCGCGCCGCCCAGCGCCGCCAGCAGCGCGGCGCGGAAGCAGCCCGCCGGCAGGCGTGCCAGCCGCGACATCTCGGTGATCGACGCCATCTTGGCCGCCCGCACGGCGGCGCGCTCGTCGTCCGGCAGGGTGCCGGCGCCGAGCGTCCGGTCGAGCAGGCGCACCGGCGTCGCGAGATCGTCGGCCCCGCGGAACAGGACCGCCAGCGACGGGCGGCGGTCGCGGCCCGCACGGCCCGTCTCCTGGAGGTAGTCCTCGACGCCGGCCGGGTGCTGCCAGTGGAAGACGAGGCGGATGTCGGGAACGTCGATGCCCATGCCGAAGGCGCCGGTGCAGACCACGATGTCGGCCGCCGGGCCGAGGCGCCCGGTGAAGCGGCCGAGGACGTGGTCGCGCACGGCAGGGCGCAGCTGGCCGTGGAAGAGGGCCGCCTCGATCCCCTCCTCGAGCAGGAGGTCGGCGATCTCCTCCACCTTGCGGATGGTCGGCGCGAAGACCAGCGTCCTGCCGCCGCCGGCCTTGCGCAATGCCGCGAGGGCGCGGGCGACCATCGCCGCCCGTGCGCGGCCGCCCGCGACGTCGAGGCGCAGCAGCGCCACCTCCGGCCGGTCGACATCGTGCAGGATCACCCGGGCGTCGGGAACGGCGAGCGCCTCCAGGATGCGGTGCCGCGTCGCCGGGCCGGCGGTCGCCGTGAAGGCCAGCACCGGCGGCCGGCCGAGGCGGGCGCGCACTTCTCCGAGCCGGCCGTAGCTCGGGCGGAAGGCGTCGCCCCAACGGTCGATGCAGTGGGCCTCGTCGACCACCAGGAAGGGCGGCCGGGCGGCCTCGAGCACGGTGGCTTCCGCAGGGTCGACGCGCCGGCGGTCGAACCGCTCGGGCGCGCAGAAGAGCAGGCGCAGGGCGCCGCCGCCCAACAGCGCGTAGCGGCTGCGCTTCTCGTCCGGGGCGAGGTCGCCGTTGATGAAGGTGGCGGGGATGCGGCGGCGGTGCAGGCCCCGCACCTGGTCCGACATCAGCGCCTTCAGCGGCGAGACGACGATGGTCGTGCCGCTGCGCAGCAGGGCGGGAAGCTGGAAGCACAGGCTCTTGCCCGATCCCGTGGGGCTGACCAGCAGGACGGATTCGCCGCGGAGCGCGGCCAGGATCGCATCGAGCTGGCCGGGCCGCAGGCGGTCGACGCCGAGGATGCGCATCGCGTGGCCGAGCTGCTCGCCGCCGGTGCCCGGCGGCAGGTCGCGGTCGAGGAGGCGCGCCAGGCGCCACGCCCAGCGCTCGACGAAGCGGCGGCCGAGGCCGGCCTGCAGGTTCGGGTGGCGCGCCGCGTGGCAGCCGGCGCACAGCGTCACCAGGTTGTCCGCGGCATCCGTGCCGCCGAACGCCCGGGGGACGAGGTGATGGAGGTGGAGATCGCCCGTTGCCGCGCCGCATTCGACGCAGCGGCTGCCGTCGCGGGCGAGCACGGTGCGGCGGATCGCCGCCCGCTCGGCCGCGGCGCCCGCGTCCGGCGCAATCCGGGCTGCGGGCCGACCCGCCGCCGTCACCGCGGCGTCGACGGCATCGCCGGCGGGTGGTTCCTGCGCCACAGGTAATCGGCCGTCCAGGCGCCGAACACGCCGGACGCGATCACGTACACGCGGCTCGACGCCTGGGCCGCCGCCGACGCCATGGCGCTGGCGGTGGCCGCGACCTCGCCCGCGCCCGCGTAGTAGGGCAGGGTGCCGAGGCTGCCCTGGAGCACATTGCCGATCGCGATGCCGCCGAGGGCGCCCGCGGCGAGTGCGGCGGCGTGGGCGTAGTCCGTCGCCTCGCCCGTCACCCAGTCGTAGATCGCGGTGGCGCCGATCGCGCCCGCCGCCCCCGAGAGGCCGGCCAGGATGCGGCTGCCGAGCGCGGTCTCGGTGGGCACGGCGGCGAGCGGGGCACCCGCCAGCGGCACGGTGCCGAGCGGGGCGGTGAAGAGGTTGAAGCCGACCGCGCCGACGATGGCGCCGGCGCCGATCGCCAGCAGCTGCGGGTCGACCGGCCACCAGCTCGCCCGCTCGCGGCGGTCGGGGCCGGTCGCGGACTCGTAGGCCCAGTTCGCCATCAGCCCGCCCGCGATCGCGCTGGCGGTCGCGTAGACCCGGCTCATGGCGACCGAGAATTCCGCGGCGACGGCCGGCGCCGACGCCGCCATGCCGCCCGGCAGCGCCGGCAGGCCGAGCGCCAGCACGTTGAAGCTGACGACGCCGACGATGGCGCCGATGCCGGCGGCGAGCGGCAGCCAGGAGCCCGAGGAAGCGGCGGCCGGAGCCGCGGCCGCCGGCGGTGGCGGCGCGGTCTGCGCGGCGGCGGGTCCGGCCAGGAGCAGCGCGGGGACGAGGGCGGCGGCGGCGAGGCGACACATGATCGGGGAGGCTATCGCCGCGGCCGTGGTCGAGGGAAGCCCCGATCGCCGGCCACCCCCACCGTCCCCGGGGCGCGATGGGCCTGTCGGCCGGGTGCGCGGCGCGCTATGAAGGCGCCGCTCATGCCCGTCCTCTTCCTGATCGTCCTCGTCGATCTGATCGGCTTCGGCATCGTCATCCCGCTCCTGCCGTTCTATGCCGAGCATCTCGGCGCCGGGCCGCTGACCGTGACCCTGGCGATGGCGGTCTATTCGCTGGCCCAGTTCGTGACCTCGCCCCTGTGGGGCCGGCTCAGCGACCGCATCGGCCGCCGCCCGGTGCTGCTCGCCAGCCTGGCGGGTGCCGTCGGCGCCTACCTGCTGCTCGCCTGGGCGCCGACGCTGGCCATGCTGTTCCTGGCGCGGGCGGCGGCCGGCGCCATGGCCGGCAACATCGCCGCCGCCCAGGCCTATGTCGCCGACGTGACGCCGCCCGCCGAGCGGGCGCGCGGCATGGGGGTGATCGGTGCGGCGTTCGGCCTCGGCTTCATCCTCGGCCCGGCGATCGGCGGCACGCTGGCCGGCCACGACCCGGCGGACATCGATTTCGTGGCGCCGGCCCTGGCGGCGGCCGGCCTCTCGGCGCTGGCCTTGCTCGGCACCGTCTTCCTGCTGCCGGAGAGCCTCGACCCGGCCCACCGCGGCGCCGGGACGCGGCGCGGCCGTGCCGCCGCGGCGCGCGACGCCTTCGGCCGGCCGCGCCTCGCCGGCCCGATCGCCGTCGGCTTCGTCGCGGTCGCTGTCTTCGCCGGCATGGAGACGACCTTCGCCCTGTGGTCGTCGCGCACCTTCGGCTGGGGACCGGCGCAGAACGGCTGGCTCTTCGCCTTCGTCGGCGTCCTGGGGGCGCTCGTCCAGGGGGCGGCCATCGGCCGCCTGACGCCGCGGCTGGGCGAGGTCCGGCTGCTGTCGGCGGGCCTCGTCCTGATGGCGGCCGGCCTCGGTGGGATCGGGCTCGCGACGGCGGTCCCCGCGCTCTTCGCCGCGG
>JBFWXJ010000272.1:0-8861 GCA_050187535.1 Alphaproteobacteria bacterium
ACAAGACGCAGATCGCGACTTCCCTGCTGGCCGCGAAGTTCGATGCGATCGTGGCGGTCACGCTCGGCACCACGGCGGGCATGATGGCGGCCAACGTGCCGGCCGTGTTCTGCGCCGACGCCGTCACCCGGGTGATCCCGCTCGCCTACGTGCGCGTCGCCGCCGCCCTGGTCTTCGCGGCGATCGGCCTGTGGATCCTGGTCGCGGGCGTGCCGGGCGCTTCCGGCTGACCCGGCGCGCCCCGCACCCGGTCAGCGTCCCGCCCCGGTCAGCGTCCCGCCCGACGGCGGCCGAGCGGCTGGGTCGGGTCGCGGGGGAGGAAGAAATAATGCGCCGCCAGCTCCGGCCTGAGGTCGAAGGTGGCGGCGCCGATGTTCATGGCGCGCTGCAGCCGCTCGGCATCCTCGGCAGCACCCCGCCCGTGCTCCAGCTCGGCCCAATAGCGGTAGGCGGCCTCGCTGTCCGGCTCCAGGTGCAGCACCTCGCGCAGGTCGGCGATCGCCTCGCCTTGCATTCCCAGCTCGCGCAGCGCCACCGCACGGGCCAGCAGCGCCGCCGAGATGACGTCCGGCATCCGCTTGCGGCGCGACTGCTCGAGCAGCCCGTTCACCAGCTCGACGGCGTCCCGGTATCGCCCCTGGTGGGTCCGCAGGAAGGCGAGGTTCGCCGTCGCATGCGGCAGGCCGGGGGAAAGCGTCAGGGCGCGCAGCAGCGCATGCTCGGCCGCCTGCGCATCCTCCTCGATCATCGCCAGGATGCCGGCGAGGTTCTCGAAGATCGCCAGCTCGTAGAGCGAGATGGCGCCGACCGTCGGGTCCCGCTGCTCCTTCACGATGGCGGTCAGCATGGGCCAGGCGGCCGGGTCGCCGGCGCGGTCCTCCAGCAAGTGGATCGCATAGTCGTACGGCGAGACCCAACGCACGAAATGGGCCGCCCCCTCGCTGATCAGCTCGAGATAGCGGCCCGACGGCCGCTCGATGTCGATCAGCATCGGCCGTTGCCGATAGTCGTAGCCGGCGATCACCAGGCGATCCTGCTGCCCCAGCGTCTGCATGCTGACATGGATCTCGATGGGCGAGAGGCCGAAGACGCGCTGCGCCGCCACCCGCAGCTGGTCGACCTGCAGGGTGTTGCCCAGCGCCTCGATGAGCGACTGCTGCTTGGACGAGCGCAGCTTGGGCGAGCTGAGCAGGGTGCGGTGGCGCGTCATCATCGCCACGTTGTGCTCGAACAGCTTCTCCGCGGTCGCCGCGTCCACCCCCGCGGTCTGCATCTCGGCGGAGACCGAGACGTCGGTGAAGAGCGTGTCGTGGCTGGTGACCGCGTCGCCGGTGATCGCCGCCACCGCGAGCGCCACCATCAGCGCGAAAGTCGTCAGGTCCATCGCCGCGGAACCCCCCGTTCCCCTGCCGTTCCCTTGTAGCGGAGGCGGCTGCGCCGCGCCACCGCGCCTACGGCCGCGGCAGGAATGCGCCGCGGTCGCGCGCCATCGCGCCGCGCCAGCGCGCCAGGCGCGGGCCGACGGCGAACGGCAGTGCCGGCCCGCCGGGCGTGTCGATGTCGTGGAGGTGCCGGGCGAGCCGGCGGCGGCCGAGTAGCAGGCTCTCGCGACGGATCGGCGACGGCTCCGCCGGCATGGCGGGCACGTTGGGGTTCACGTTGATCTCGAAGACGATGTCGCGGCCGCCCGACACGGCGTGGTCGGCCCGGCCCCACTCGATGCCGGCGATGGCGAAGGCTTCGCCCAGGCGGCCGGCCGGCCGGTTCGCCGCCACCGCGGCCAGCTCCTCGCGATGGTGGGCCTCGGTGGCGAGGCCGGGTGTCGGCAGCTTCACCAGCCAGCTGTCCGCGACATAGGCGTGCGAGACCGATATGCCGTCGCCGGCACGGAAGGTCGCGAACTTGCGCCACATCCCGGGGGCGATCTCCTCGCCCGCGTACTCGACCACCAGGAGGCCCCGCAGCGGCACGCCCGCCCCCTGCAGCCGCGCGAGCGCGCCGTCCAGCTGCGCCTGGCCGTGCAACAGCGCCGGGCGGGGCGCGACATGGTCGGCTTCGTTGCGGACGAACACGGGGAAGCGGCGCGGTTGCGGCCGTTCGTCGCCGCGATGGACGTCGAACGGGTTGAATCCGGTGCGGTGCAGCGACCGCAGCAGCTCGAACCGGCCCATGGCGCGCGCGGGATCGTTGAGGCAGCGCAGACCCCGGCCGCGCATCCAGCGAAAGATCTCGCCGGCGATCGCCACTTCCCACGGGAAGAGCCGGTCGAGGTCGGTGAATATCCACGTCGCCGTGGGGATCGTCGCCGCCGCGAACAGCTCCTCGTAGGCGACGACCGCGCAATGCGGCACATCCGCGCCGAACGTCCGGTCGACGAGGCTGTTCACCGTGTAGCGATGGGCTGCCGTAGTGACGAACAGGATCATCGCTCGCCGCCTAGGGACGCGGCAGCGCGTTGGTGTCGGCGCGGCGGATCGCATCGCGCCAGCGCCCAAGCCGCGGCCCGGCTTCGAGGCGCACGGCCGGCCCGCCCTCGGTGTCGATCGCGTGCAGATGGTCGGCGATGCGCCGGCGGGCATGAAGGACCGACCGGTCCGCGATCGCCGACTCCCGCGGCTTCAGGGCCGGAACGTCGGGATTGACGTTGATCTCGAAGACGATCTCGCGGCCCGTGAAGGTGGCGTGATCGGCCCGGCCCCAATCCACGCCGGCGATCTCGAAGGCCCGGCGCAGCCGCGGGACGAGCGCGTCGGAGGCGACGAGGCCGAGCTCCTCGTGGTCGTGCGCCTCGCCGGCGAGCCCCGGGGTCGGCGTCTTCACCATCCAGTGGCCAGCGATGTAGCCGTGCGAGGTCACCACACCCTCGCCGATGCGGAACGTCGTGAACTTCCGCCACATGCCGGGGCCGATCTCCTCGCCGGCGTATTCGACGACCATCAGCCCGCGCAACGGATTGCCGGCCCCGCGCAGGGCCTCCAGCGCGCGGTCGAGCCGATCCTGGCTCTCGATCAGCAGCGGCCGCGGCGCGATATGGTCCGCCTCGTTGCGGATGAACACGGGAAACCGCCGCGGCCGCGGCCGCTCGTCTGCGCGATAGACGTCGAACGGGTTGAAGCCCAGGTCATGGAGCGTGCGCAGCAGCTCGAAGCGGACCATCGTGCGTGCCGGATCGTTGAGACACCGGACACCGCGGGCGCGCAGCCCGGCAAAGATTTCGGCCGCGATCCGCACCTCCCACGGGAACAGGCGGTCGAAGTCGGTGAACACCACCGTGGCCGTCGGCAGCGTGGTGGCGGCGAACAGCTCCTCGTAGGCGACGACGGCGCAATGCGGCACCGCGACCCCGAAGGTGCGGCGCACGAGGCTGGCCACCGCATAGGTGTGGTGGGCGGTGGTGACGAAGAGGATCATCCGCGGTGCAACCCTATGATGCCGCGCGACCGGCGGGCAACGCGGCCGGCGATGTTTTCCGCGGGCTGCGCAACGCAGGATGGTCGTCCATGCCTTGCCGGCCGGCGGCGCGGCATGCACCATGACGGGCGTGATGGACGGCGCACCGGCCTCCCTTTCGATGACCAACGCCGAGCGCCCCGCCGCGGGCATCCGCGGGATGCCGCCCGACGACTTGCCTCCTGCCTCCGTGGCGTCGCGCCCCGGGCGGGCCGGGGCGCGAGATGGCGTCGCCCGGCCACCGGTGCTCCGCCGCAAGGTGGTGGTGCCGGCCGCGGCCTCGTCCCTTCCTCGCTGCTGGACGACTACCCCCAGGAAACCCGGATGACCGACTCCCCGGCCGTCACACGGCACTACGCCAGCGACGGCATCGCCGATCGCCTGATCGCCGCCCTTCGCGCCCATGCCGGCGCGGACGTGACGATCGATCCCGATGCCCTGGCACCGCTCGATCATTTCCACGGCCGCGGCCTCGTCGCGACGAAGGAGCTCGTCGCGATCCTCGATCCGCGGGCCGGCGAGGAAATCCTCGACATCGGCTGCGGCATCGGTGGCCCGGCGCGCTGGATCGCCGCGCACTACGCCTGCCGCGTGACCGGCATCGACCTCACGCCGGCCTTCTGCGACGCGGCGACGGCGCTGACCACGGCCACCGGTCTTTCCGACCGGGTGACGATCCGCTGCGGCAGCGCCACCGACCTGCCCTTCGCCGACGGCGTCTTCGACCGCGCCTATTCGCAGAACGTCATCATGAACATCGCCGACAAGGCGGCCTTCTACGGCGAGGCGTTCCGCGTGCTGAAGCCGGGCGGCATCCTGGCGCTCTCGAACATCGTCGCCGGGCCGGGCGGCCCGCCGGTCTTCCCCGTGCCCTGGGCGGCGGGCCCGGAGACGAGCTTCCTCGTGACCGCCGACGAGACGAAGGCGCAGATCACGGCGGCGGGCTTCGAGATCGTCTCGTTCCGCGAGACCTGGGCGGAGGTGGTGACGCAGCAGGCGGCCTTCCGCCGGCGACTGGAGACAGAGGGTTTCCCGCCGCTCGGCGTCCACATCCTGATCGGCGAGCGCATGCGCGAGTACCAGCTCAACTCCATCCGCGGGATGGAGGAGCGCCGGGCCGAGCCGATCGAGGTGCTGGCGCGCCGGCCCGCCTGACCCCCGCGCACTCGTGTAGAGTGCGTCCCGGCAACGCGCCCGCACCGAGGCGCGGCAACCCGGGAGGACCCATGGACCTGATCCGCCGCAGCCTCGTCGCCGGCCTGGCCGCCGCAGCCGCGCTGGCGCCACTGCCGTCGGGCGCGCAGACCGATTATCCGACGCGCCCCGTCACCATGGTCGTCCCGTACCCGCCGGGCGGCGTCAACGACCTGGTCGCCCGCGCCGTCGCCGACCGCATGTCGCAGACGCTGGGCAAGCCGGTCGTCGTCTCCAACCGCGCCGGGGCGGCGACCACGGTCGCATCCAACTTCGTCGCCAAGGCGCCGGCCGACGGATACACGATCTATGCGGGCGGCACGTCGCTGGTCATCAACCCGACCCTGCAGGGCAACGTGCAGTACGACGTGTGGCGGGACTTCCGCCCGATCTCCCTGATGTCGGTCACGCCCTTCATCCTGCACGTCAACCCGTCGGTGCCGGCGACCGACCTGGCCGGCCTCATCGCCCATGCCAGGGCCAACCCCGACAAGCTCAACATCGCGTCCTCGGGCATCGGCGCCACCAACCACATGGCGGCCGAGCTGCTGAAGGAGGCGGCCGGCATCCGCCTCGTCCACATCCCCTACAAGGGCGGCGCGCAGGCCGGGCAGGACGTGGCGGCCGGCAACGCGCAGATGATGTTCTCGGCGGCGATCGAGGCGCTGCCGCTGCTGCAGGGCAAGATGACGCGCGCCATCGCCATCTCCAGCCGGCAGCGGTCGCCCGCGTTCCCGGATCTGCCGACGATCGCCGAGGCGGGGGGGCCGGCCGATTTCGACGTCGTCTTCTGGCAGGCCATGGTCGTCCCCGCGGCCACGCCGGAGCCAGTCGCCGCACGCATCCACGAAGCGACCCGCAAGGCCGTCGACGACCCCGAGCTGAAGAAGCAGTTTGCCGCCCAGGGCGTCGAGCTGCGCGGCTCCAGCGCCGACGAGCTGAAGCAGCTGATGGTGCGCGAGGAGCGCGTATGGAGCACGCTCATCCGCGAGAAGGGCATCAAGGCGGAGTGAGACCGCCCGAAGACCGAGGAGAGAAGGGCAACATGCAGATCGATTTCACGGGTAAGCGCGTCCTCGTCGCCGGCGGCAGCAAGGGCATCGGGCGGTCGATCGCGCTGGGCTTCGCGGCGGCCGGCGCCAACGTCGCGATCTGCGCGCGCGGCGCCGACGCGCTCGCGGCGACGAAGGCGGAAATCGCGGCGCACGGCCACAAGGCCCATGCGGCGCCCTGCGATTTGGCCGACGGTCCCGCGGTCGGCCGCTGGGTGGCGGACGCCGGCGGCGCGCTGGGCGGCATCGACATCCTCGTCAACAACGCGTCCGGCTTCGGCTCGACCGACGACGAGGAAGGCTGGGCCAAGGGGCTGGCGGTCGACGTGATGGCGACGGTGCGCGCCTCGCACGCCGCCATCCCGGCGATCGAGAAGGCGGGCGGCGGCGCCATCGTCAACATCGCGTCGATCTCGGGCTTCCATGCCTCGACGCGCAGCGCGCCCTACGCGGCGGTGAAGGCGGCCGTCATCCAGTACACGACCAGCCAGGCCCTGATGCTGGCGCCCAAGAGCATCCGCGTGAACTGCATCGCGCCGGGCTCGATCGAGTTCCCGGGCGGCAGCTGGGAGAAGCGCCGGCTGGCCGGCGAGGCGCTCTATGCCAACGTGCTCGCGAAGATCCCCAACAAGCGCATGGGCCGGCCCGAAGAGGTGGCCAACGTCGCGCTCTTCCTCGCCTCGCCGTTCGCTTCCTGGGTGACGGGGCAGACGATCTGCGTCGACGGCGGCCAGCTCCTGACCTGAGCAGCGGTGACTGCGGCCGACAGCGACGGCGGCGCGGGCGCCGACACGCCGTTCCATGCGGCGGCGCGCAGCTTCATGCGCTCCGGCATGGCGGTGTTCCGGCCCGACCGGACGATGCGCGCCTGGGCGGCGGCCATGCACCCCGTCGCCATGGCGGCCGCCGCACGGCCGACGGCCAAGCGGCGGGCGGACGGCACCTGGGTCGAAGGGCTGGTCGGGCCGGACGACGGGCTGGCGCCGCTGGGCGGGCCCGTCATGGGCTTCCTCCGGCGCGCCCTCGGCCGGCCCGGCCTGCGCCTCGTCCGCTCGCAGTTCTCGGTGATCCATCCGGGCTATCCCAGGGGCGACGCGTGGCATCGCGAGGAGCTCTCGCGCCACATCGACGGCGTGCTGTCGCCGGACAGCCTCGTCCTGTCGCCGGCGATCCTGGGCGTGCTGCTGTCGGACATCGACGGGCCGGGCCGGGGCAACCCCATGGGCTTCGACGGCTCCCATCTCGTCACCGCGGCCCAGCTCCGCCGGCTGGCGCCGGACGGCCGGCCGGAAACGGTCGCCCGGGCGATGGCGGACGGCCTGCCGCTCGACAGGCGCCTCTGCCCGCCGCGGCTGGTGAGCGGCCCGGCGGGCACCGCCTTCATCTACCACCACGGCCTGCAGCACGGCATCGCGCCCTACGACGAGGACGGGCCGCCCCGGCCGATCCTCTATTTCCGGATGTCGATGCCGGTGCCGGACGACACCCGCCTGATCCTCGACCCGTTCCACCACTGGCCGGGGCTGGTGCCGATGCCGGCCCCGGATGCCACGGCATGAGCCGTCATGCGGCGAAGGCGCGATATACGGCGATCCAGTGCAGCACGGCGCCGACCAGCACGAATGCGTGCCATGCGGCATTGTGGAAGCGCAGGCGGCGCAGGAGATGGACGACCGAACCGGCGGAATAGACGAGCCCGCCCGCGATCAGCAGTTCCAGCACCGGGCGGGGCAGAGCCTCGGAGATCGGCCCCAGCAGCGGCAGCAGCAGCCAGCCCGCGCCGAGATAGAGCACCAGCCCCCAGCGCTGCAGCCACATCGGCCGGAGCACGGCCATCGCCGCGCCGATCGCCGCCAGCGTCCACACCGTGATCGAGAGCGGCAGGCCGAGCGGCCGGGGCATCAGCACGAGGGCGAAGGGCGTGTAGCTGCCCGCGATCATCGCCAGGATCATGGCGTGGTCGATGCGCCGCAGGATCGCCTTGGCGCGTCCGGCGGGCGCCAGGTTGAAGGCGGCCGACGCCGACAGCATCCCCCAGAGGCCGAGCACGTAGAGCACGACGGCGGCCGTCGCCCAGC
Source organism: Alphaproteobacteria bacterium (assembly GCA_050187535.1). Taxonomy (GTDB): domain Bacteria; phylum Pseudomonadota; class Alphaproteobacteria; order ATCC43930; family Allostellaceae; genus Allostella. The sequence goes on from JBFWXJ010000272.1 coordinate 7,775, forward strand.
GGCCCCCCGCATCCGCCACGGCGATGACCAGCCAGGGGCCCGCCACCGCGCCGAAGGTGAGGCCGGCCACGTGAACGGCGGCGTCGGCCAGCCGCTCCGCCCTGGTGTAGCTGTGGAATGTCGGCGCGAGCCCCGTCACGATCCGGCGAACATAGGGACGCGCGCGCGGACACGACAGCGCCCCCTCGACGCGGACGGCGCGGCGACGCATCCTCGCGGTTGCCCCTGGAGTGCCTGGAGGATCCCGATGCGCACCCTCACCGCCGCCGCCGCGGCGATCGCGACGCTTCTCGCCGCCGGCACGGCCTCGGCCGGCAAGTCGGACGACACGCTGAACGCCGCCTTCCTGGCCGAGCCGGAGGCGATGGACCACTACAAGATCGCCGGCCGCGAGGGGCTGATCATCGCCCGCCACATCTATGACGGGCTCTTGGAGAAGGACGTGGTCGCCGGCACCGTCAAGCCGGCGCTGGCCACGGCCTGGACCTTCGTCGACCCGATGACGCTGGAGCTGACGCTGCGCGAGGGCGTGAAGTTCCACGACGGCTCGACCTTCGACGCCGACGACGTCGTCTACACGCTGGAGACGATCAAGGAGGCGGCCTACGGCGCGCGCTACCGCTTCACCGTCGACTGGATCGACAAGGTGGAGAAGGTCGACGCGTACAAGGTGCGCCTGAAGATGGCCCGGCCCAACGCCGCCGCGCTCGAGATGCTGGCGGGCATGCTGCCCATCTATCCGGGCGACTACTTCAAGGCGGCGGGCTCGGCCGGGATGGCGGCCAAGCCGGTCGGCACCGGCCCCTATCGCCTCGTCGAGATGTCGCCCGGCACCCGCTACGTGCTGGAGCGCTTCGACGACCACTTCGCCGGCAGCATCAAGAGCAAGCCGGCGGTGCGGCGCATCGTCGTGCGCACCGTGCCCGAGGCCAGCACCCAGTACGCCGAGTTGCTGGCGGGGCGCCTCGACTGGATCTGGCGGGTGCCGCCCGACCAGGCGCGGCGGCTCGCGACCCAGCCGGCGATCCAGATCGTCAACGGCTCGATCATGCGGATCGGCCTCATCCAGTTCAACGCCGCCGGCAAG
>JBFWXJ010000273.1:0-8855 GCA_050187535.1 Alphaproteobacteria bacterium
TCCGGCCGGCACGCCGCCCGCCATCGTCGACCGGCTGCATCGCGAGACGGTACGCGTGCTGGCGCGGCCGGAGGCCGGGCAGCGGCTGGCCGCGCTGGGCGCGGTGCCGATCGGAAACTCGCCGCAGGAGTTCGCAGCCGCGATCCGCCGCGAGACGCCGCAATGGGCGCGGCTGATCGCCGGAATCGGGCTGAAGCTGAACTGAGGCCGGGGTCTCAGCGCGGTGGGGCGGGCGCGGCCTCGCCGGTGCCCCGCTCCTCCGCGCCCAGCGCAGTCGCCAGGCGGGCGGCGGCGCTGCCGGGGCGCAGCGGGCGCTGCTGCGTCTCGTGCGGCGCCCAGGCGGTCAGGGTCAGGACCTGGAAAGTGGCGGGGACGCGGCCGTCCGGCCCGGCGAAGCGTTCGGCATAGATCTCGGCGGCACGGAACAGCGTCGCGCGCCGGGTCATGCCGCGGCGGCGCAGCACCGTCGCATTGCTCTCGCCCATTCCGCGCAGCTCGCGCATCAGGGCGATCGCGTCGGGATATGTGGCGGTCAGGCGGGCGGCGTCGACGACGGGCAACGCGAGGCCGGCCCGCTGCAGCAGGGCGCCGGCATCGCGCACGTCGGCGAAGGGCGAGACGCGGGGGCTGGCGCCGCCCTCGACCTCGCTCTCGGCCGCGAGCCACGCCTCGCGCAGCTCGACCAGCGTTTCGCCGCCCAGCAGGGCGGCCAGGAACAGGCCGTCCGGCTTCAGCGCCCGGCGGATCTGGACGAGCGCGCCCGGCAGGTCGTTGACCCAGTGCAGGTCGAGGCAGCTCACGACGAGGTCGAAGCCGCCGACGAAGGGCAGCGCCTCCGGGTCGGCCACGACCGCGGCCGGCAGACCTGCGACCAACGACGGAGCGAGGTCCGCATGGACGACGAAGGGTCGCGCCGCACGCATGGCGAGCGCGCGGGCCATCGCGCCGCCGCGGGTGCCGAGGTCCAGCACGGTCGCGAAGTCCCGCCGCACGTCGTCGAGGCGCTCCGCCAGGCGGTCGGCGACCTCGTCGAAGAGGAAGGCGTGCGCGGCGAAGCCGGGCGCGGCGCGCTCGCGGTGCCGGCGCACGGCGGCACGGTCGAACACCAGCATCCCGGCATAGGGATCGGAAAGAGGTGGCATCACAGGCTAATATGGCGACGCCGGGGGAGGGGCGCCACGGGATGGCCTGGGCGATCGGCGGACGGGTGGCGGCCGGCGCGGCCGCGGCGGGCCGCATGGTGCTGGACGCGCTGCTGCCGCCGCGCTGCCTCGCCTGTGGTGCGGTGGTGGGCGAGGTCGGCGCGCTCTGCCCGGAATGCTGGGCGCGCATCGGGTTCATCGCGGCCCCGTGCTGTGCGCGCTGCGGCCTGCCCTTCTCCTTCGACCCGGGCGCCGCCGCCGAATGCGGCGACTGCACGCGTCGGCCGCCGGCCTTCGACCGGGCGCGCGCGGTCTTCCGCTACGACGACGCCAGCCGGCCGCTGATCCTGGGCTTCAAGCATGGCGACCGAACCCATGCGGCCCCTGCCTACGCGGCGTGGTTGGCGCGTGCGGCCGCCCCGCTGCTGCCGGGCACCGATGTCGTCGTGCCGGTGCCGATGCACTGGTTGCGCCTGGTGCGCCGCCGCTACAACCAGGCGGCACTGCTGGCGAATGCGCTCGGCCGGCGCGCCGGCATCCCTGTCGCGCCCGATGCCCTCGCCCGCCGCCGCGCGACGCCGTCCCAGGGCGGCCTGCGGCGTCTGGCGCGCTTTCGCAACGTGGCGGGCGCCTTCGTCGTGCCCCCCGGCCGGCGCGCCCGCGTCGACGGCAAGCGCGTCCTGCTGGTCGACGACGTGCTGACGACGGGTGCCACGGTCGAGGCCTGTGCCCGAGCGCTCCGTGCCGCGGGTGCCGTCCGCGTCGACGTGGCGACGCTCGCCCGCGTGGTCAGGACCGATTGACCGGCCGCCGCCGGGGCTTCTAGGATCAATCTCTATACGACAGCAGTTATCGTATAGCGATTGTTCATGCCGCCGAAGGACCCTCCGATGGCCGATCTGACCCGCCTGCGCGCGCAGTCCCTCCTCGCCGAGAAGGTGTGGGGGCGGACGATGGCCGGGCTCACCGCGATCACGCTGCGCGAGAAGGGCGAGACCGCCTTCCTCCAGACCTGGTTCGACACGCTGCGCAGCCATCAGACGACCCACTACATCGACGGCCTGCGCAAGCTCGGCATCCGCGACGACGAGCCGCCGGCGGTGAAGGCGTGCAAGTACCACTACTTCACCAACCTCATCGGTGGCCTCCGCATGGAGTACATCGAGGAATCGCCCAGGAAGTGCTGGATCCGCTACCTGGCGCCGATGTGGACCTATGCCGGCGTGGCGATGCTGGCGATGCCGCCGCACACGCGCCGCACGATGGGATCGGCCTGGCATCCGCGCAACGGCCAGATGATGGGCACGCCCAACCTCCAATACGTCCGCACCAAGACGATCATCGAGGGCGATCCCTACGACGAGGGCTACTGGCTGGAGCACGACCGGCCGCTGGCGCCCGAGGAGACGCTGCTCTTCAAGGTCGAGATCCGCACGCCGGAGTTCGACCCCGCCAAGGCGCCCAGGCTCGATCCCGCGCTGTGGCCCGAGGAGCGGATGCTGAAGGCGCGGCCGAAGTTCGCGGGCGGCTACGTCGCCCGGCTGCTGACGGTGCTGCTGCAGAAGTTCGGCCTCGCCTCGACCTCCTACATCGCCTCGCAGACCATGCGCTGCCTCGCGATCCAGTACATCCACGAGGTTAAGGCGGACCAGCGCATCGAGGGAAACGACCTGGAGTCGGTCGTCTCCGTCTTCACCGGCATCCTCGCCGCCTGCCGCCAGGATTTCGCGATCGAGCGCCCCGCCGGCAAGCGGGTGCGCGTGGTCCTCTCCAGCTACAAGCCGTTCGACTGGGAAGTGCCGGAGGAGCTGCGCGACGCGCTCTTCGAGTTCCAACGCATGGGCACGCGCATCCTCAACGGCCATATCCGCGTGTCCCGCCGGGTCGAGCCGGACTGGGGCCCGGTCGAGCGCGAAATCTGGGACTTCGAGGACACCGGCCGGTGGCTGTGGTGAGCCCCGCCGCGAAGCCGGCGGGGACCGAGGACTACGCCAGCGAGCGCGCCTGCCGCGCGATCGAGGCCGAGGGGATCACCGGCAATCTCGGCCGCTTCGTCCGGGAGGCGGCCGCCCGCCACGGGGACAAGCCGGCGGCCGTCTTCTTCGACGACGGGACGAAGCTGACCTATGCCGAGCTGGGTGCCCGCGTCGCCCGCTTCGCGGACGGGCTGGCGCGGATCGGCGTCGGCTTCGGCGACCATGTCGGCATCATGCTCAACACCGACCTGCACTATCCGATCGCCTGGCTGGCGACGGCGACGCTGGGTGCCGTCGCGGTGCCGCTCAATCCGGCCTTCACGCCGCGCGAGATCGGATTCGTGCTGACGGACAGCGGGGCCAGGTTCCTCGTCGTCGACCATGAGCTGGCTTCCGGCCTGGCGGGCGTCGAAGGTGCCATGCCCACCGCCGATCATATCGTCGTCGCCGGCGGCACGGTCGACCTCTATCGCGCCTGGGCGGATGTCGAGGCCATGGGCGATGCGGGCTTCGTGCCCTCGCGCGAGCCGGGGCCGGACGATCCCGTGAATATCCAGTACACGTCCGGCACCACCGGCCTGCCGAAGGGGGCGGTGCTGCCGCAGGGCTACTGGCTGATGCGCGGGCGCATGTGGCTGGTGCAGGCCGCCCGGCCCATCGCCCGCAACCTCATCGCCCAGCCCTTCCACTACGTCGACGGCCAGGCGCATTTCATGCTGACGCTGACCGGCGGCGGCACCGCCTGGATCGCGCGTCGCCAGTCGGCCAGCCGCTTCCTCGGCTGGGTCAAGTCGTTCGGCATCGAGTTCTGCAGCATGCCCGAGACGGTGGCCCGCCAGCCGGCCGAGCCGTCCGACGGCACGACCGCGCTCAAGATGATCTACGCCTACAGCCACCGGCCGGAGAACTACCGCGGCTATCAGGAGCGCTTCGGCTGCCCGGTACGGCAGGCCTATGGCATGACCGAACTGGGGGCGACGCTCTACGTCCCGGCCGAGGCCGACCACATGACCGGGACCGGCACCGTCGGCATCCCCGCCGTCGGCCGCGAGGTAATGATCGGCGATGCCGAGGGGCGGCCGGTCCCGCGCGGCACGGAGGGCGAGATCCTGGTGCGCGGCCGCTACATCCTGAAGGGCTATCACAACCGCCCCGATGCGACGGCCGCCGCCTTCAATGCCGACGGCTGGTTCCACACCGGCGACGTCGGCCGCCAGGACGCCGACGGCTGGTTCTACTATCTCGGCCGGCGCAAGGACATGATCCGGCGCAGCAGCGAGAACATCTCCGCGGTCGAGGTCGAATCGGTCCTGCGCGGCGTGCCCGGAGTGGTCGAGGCGGCCGTCCTGCCGGTGCCGGACGAGGTCCGCGGCGAAGAGGTCAAAGCCTATCTCATGGTCGAGGAGGGCCGCACGCCGGCCGAGGTGCCGCCCGAGGCGGTGCTCGCCCACTGCGCCGGCAACCTCGCGCGCTACAAGATTCCCCGCTACCTCGAATACGTGACCGAGTTCCCCCGTACCCCTGGCGGCAAGATCCGCAAGGTCGAGCTGGCCGCCGGCCGGGCCGACCTGCGCGCCGGCGCCTACGATGCGGTGGAGAAGGTCTGGCGGCCGGGCTGACGACTTGATCTTTTCACCGGCACCGGGGTCCTCGTCCTGAGCCTGTCGAAGGACGAGGCTCTCCGGCCGGCGCGACCTCACCCTTCGACAGGCTCAGGGTGAGGAAACACTTCATGGAGACTCGATCAGGTTCTTTCTGAGCTATCCCGGCGTCGAGATGGCACCGGCGGTGTCCAGCGCCAGGCCGATCAGCAGGTCGCGCGCGGCCGGGTCGGCCCAGCGGTCGGGCGGGATGGTGAACTCGACGGCGGCGACCGGGCGGCGCCCCGGCCCCAGCACCGGGGCGGCCAGCGCCACGTTGGCGCCCGCCGTCTCCTGCTGCACGACGAGGAAGCCGTCGCGGCGGGTCGCGGCGAAGCCGTCCTCGATCTCGGCGCGGCCGGGAAGACCGGGCGGGTCGCAATGGTGCGCGAGTGCGGCGTCGACGATGGCCGCGGCATCGGCGGACGGCATCAGGGCCAGGATCACCCGCCCGCCGGCACCCGCCAGCGCCGGGGTCCGGCTGCCCAGCAGGATGCGCATGTTGACCAGCCGTGCCGCGCCGTAGCGGATGACGTGGATCGTGTCGGTGCCGTCCAGCTCGAGCAGGCTCACCGTCTCCTGCGAGCGGTCGGCCGCCTTGCGCATGTAGGGCGTGGCGCGGCCCGCCAGCTCTTCCGACCTGAGGTAGCTGGTGCCGAGGTTGAGCAGTTTGGGGCTCAGGCTGTACTGCCGCGTCTGGGGGTCCTTGCGCAGGTAGCCCAGCGCCTGGAGCGTGTAGACGAACCGCTGGGTCGCGCTGAGGTTGAGGCCGCTGTTGAGCGCGATCTGCTTCAGCGGCTGGCTGCGCGTGCCGTTGTCGAACGCCTTCAGGACCTTGAAGACCTTCTCGACCGAGCCGACGAACAGCGACGATTCCGACCCGGCGGTGGCCGTGGCGGCGGAAGCGGCGTCGTTCGTGTCGTCGTGATCGGCCATCTGTCCCTTCGTGCGATCGGGCCGGACCGGTAGCAGAACGACGCGGCCGCGGACAACGCTCGCGGCTTGACAGCCCGTCCGCAACCATAGTCTCATATTCGTATCGAGATAGAAATTATCGAATGGCAATAGAAGGGAGAACGGGGATGCTCGACCGCTTCGCCATCTCGCGCCGTGGACTTCTCGCCGCCGCCGGTGCGGCGGGCGTGTCCGCTCTGGCTCCCGGGTCGCGCGCGCTCGCCCAGGCCGGGCGTGGCCTGACGCTCTCCGATGCCGGCGGGCAGATCACGGTCGCCAACAACGAGACCCTCTACGAGCCGTTCCGCAAGGAGACGGGCCTGCGGCTGACCGTCGTCGCGCGCGAGCACGAGCCGATCAGCCAGGTCAAGGCGATGGTCGAGTCGAAGTCCTATGTCTGGGACGTGACGGCGCTGACCAAGGCGCAGGGCCTGGCGGTCATCCAGGAGAACCTGCTGGAGCCGCTCGACTGGAGCGACCCGCACATGGCCGAGCTGATCCCGGCCGCCAAGCATTCGCACTGGATGGCGCATTCGACGTACGCGGCGGTGCTGGGCTACCGCAGCGACAGGTACGGCACCAAGCCGCCGCGCTCCTGGGCCGATTTCTGGAACGTGAAGGACTTCCCGGGCCGCCGCGCGCTGCGCAAGCATCCGATCGAGACGCTGGAGATCGCGCTGATGGCCGACGGCGTGCCGATCGACAAGATCTACCCGATCGACATGAAGCGCGCCTTCGCCAGCCTCGACCGCATTAAGCCGCATATCCATGTCTGGTGGACCGGCGGCGCCCAGTCGGTGCAGCTCCTGCAGAGCGACGAGGTCCAGATGCTGCCGATCTGGAGCGCCCGCCTGCAGCAGATGATCGATGCCGGCGGCAAGGGTGCCACCTGCTGGAACCAGGGCATCTACGCGGCCGACGGCTGGGGCATCCTCAAGGGGACGCCGCGCCTGGCCGAGGCCCGCCGGCTGGTCAACTTCATGGCCCGTCCCGATCGCCAGGCGGCGCGCGCCACGCTGCTCGGCAACGGCCCGACCAACCCGAAGGCGCTCGACGCCATTCCGGCCGACCGGGCCAGGCTGCTGCCGACATATCCGGACAACCTCAACGTCATGCTGGCGTCCGACGACGACTGGTGGATCGCCAACCGCGACGAGGCGATCGAGCGGTTCAACGCCTGGATCCTCAGCTGAGCTGATGACCGGCGGTGCGCCCGGCGGCGCCCGGGCGAAGCTCGGGATCCGCCATGTCTGCAAGCGGTTCCGGTCGGTCGTGGCGGTCGACGACGTGTCGCTGGAGGTGGCGGACGGCGAGTTCCTGACGCTGCTCGGCCCGTCGGGCTCCGGCAAGACGACGCTGCTCACGATCGTCGCCGGGCTGGCGGTGCCGGACACGGGCGAGGTGTGGATCGACGGCCGGCTCGCCACCTACACGCCGCCGCACCGGCGCGACATCGGCATGGTCTTCCAGAACTATGCCCTGTTCCCGCACCTGACCGTCTTCGAGAACATCGCCTTCCCCTTGCGCATGCGGCGCGCGGCGGAGGCCGACATTCGCCGCGAGGTCGCCCGCGTTCTGGAGATCGTCGAGCTGCCGCAGGTGGCCGAGCGCCTGCCGCGCCAGCTCTCCGGCGGCCAGCAGCAGCGCATCGCGCTCGCGCGCTGCATGGTCTACCAGCCCTCGATCATCGTCATGGACGAGCCGTTGGGCGCGCTCGACAAGGGCCTGCGTGACGCCATGCAGCTCGAGATCAAGCGGCTGCACCAGCAGTACGGCATCACCGTCCTCTACGTGACGCACGACCAGGAGGAGGCCCTCGCCCTGTCCGACCGGATCTGCGTCATGCAGTCGGGCCGGGTCGAGCAGATCGCCTCGCCGGACGAGCTCTACTTTCAGCCGGCGACCCTGTTCGTGGCCGGCTTCGTCGGCGATTCCAACCTGCTGCCGGGCCGGGTCGAGCGGGTCGAGCGGGGTTGCGCCGTGGTATCGGGTGCCGGCGGATGGGCGACCGAGGTGGCGACGCGCGGCCGTCCGGTCGCACCCGGGCAGGACGTCACGCTGATGATCCGGCCCGAGAGCCTCGCCCTCGTGCCGGGCGGCGAGGCCGGGCCGGCCGCCATCGCCGGCACGGTCGAGAGCGTGCTGTTCGCCGGCAGCATGATGAAGGTCTTCCTGCGCACCGCCGACGGCGCCCGGATGCAGGTGAAGATGCTGGCCCGCCGCGACGCCGGCGGCGAGCTGGTCGGCAAGCCGGCCACCGTGTCCTGGTTGCCGCGCGACGGCGTGCTGTTCGACGCCAGGGCGACCGGCCATGGCTGAGGGTGCCGCGGCACCGCGTCTCGGCTTGCTGCGCCGCTCATGGCCGCTCTTGCCGGCACTCGCCTTTCTCGGGGTCTTCTTCCTCTATCCCGTCGTCGACTTCCTGGCGCTCAGCTTCACCACGACCAAGGGCGACTTCACGCTCGCGGCCTACAACCGCGTGCTGGAGGGGGCCGGCTACATGCGGGTGATGGGGATCACGTTCAAGATCTCCCTGATGGTCACCTTTTTCTCGATCGTGCTGGGCTATCCCGTCGCCTACCTGCTGGCCGCCGTCGATCAGAAGACGCGCGCGCGTCTCGTCGTCTTCGTCCTCATCCCCTTCTGGACCAGCTTCCTCGTGCGCACCTTCGCGCTGATGATCCTGCTGGCGCATGAGGGGCCGCTGCAATCGGCGATCCGCGCCGTCGGCCTCGGCGACGCCGGCTTCAAGCCGATCTTCTCGATGACCGGCGTCATGATCGGCACCACCCAGGCGCTGATGCCCATGGCGATCCTGGTGATGATGTCGGCGATGCTCGGCATCGACCGCGACCTGCTGAAGGCAGCTTCCACCATGGGCGCCCGGCGCGGGCAGGCCTTCTTCCGCATCTACCTGCCGCTGTCGCTGCCGGGCGTGACGGCGGCCGCTCTCCTCACCTTCATCACGTCGCTGGGGTTCTTCATCACGCCGGCCCTGCTCGGCAGCCCGCGGGAATCGATGATCGCGCAGTTCATCCTGACCCAGATCCAGGAGCTGCTGAACTGGCGGCTGGCCGGCGCGCTCTCGCTGGTCCTGCTCGCCTGCGCGCTCGGCATCTTCGCGGTCGATGACCGGGTCGCCA
>JBFWXJ010000274.1:0-8825 GCA_050187535.1 Alphaproteobacteria bacterium
GTGAGCGTCGTCCCCATCGGCGGCGCTGCCGCCGCCCCGTTGCGCGAGCGTCCTAGAAGGCGACCTGGTCGCCGCCCTTCAGCGCCAGCGTCGCGCGCGCCTCGTCGGGTGTCGCGATCTCCATCGACAGGCTCTCGACGATCGAGCGGATGCGGCGCACCTGCTCGGCGTTGGAGGTCGCGAGGCGGCCCTTGCCGATGTAGAGGCTGTCCTCCAGCCCGACGCGGACGTTTCCGCCCATCACGGCGGCCATCGTGACGAACGGGAGCTGATGGCGCCCGGCCGCCAGCACCGACCACTGGTAGTCGTCGCCGAACAGCTTGTCGGCGATCCGCTTCATGTGCATCAGGTTCTCGTGGTCGGCGCCGATGCCGCCGAGGATGCCGAAGATCGTCTGCACGAAGAGCGGCGGCTTCACCAGCTTGCGGTCGAGGAAGTGGGCGAGGTTGTAGAGATGGCCCACGTCGTAGCACTCGTACTCGAACTTGACGCCGCAGCCCTCGCCCAGCTCCTTCAGGATGTATTCGATGTCCTTGAAGGTGTTGCGGAAGATGAAGTCGCGGGAGTTCTCCAGCATCTGCGGCTCCCAGGCGTGCTTCCACTCCCGCGGCCGGTCGAGCATGGGGAAGAGCCCGAAGTTCATCGAGCCCATGTTGAGCGAGGTCATCTCGGGCTTGGCGAGCACGGCGGCCGCCAGCCGCTCCTGCAGCGACATGCCGTGGCCGCCGCCCGTGGTGATGTTCACGACCGCGCTGGTCGACTGCTTGATGCGTGGCAGGAACTGCATGAAGACCGCCGGATCGGGGGTCGGCTTGCCGTCCTTGGGATCGCGCGCGTGCAGGTGGAGGATGGCGGCCCCCGCCTCGGCGGCCTCGATCGCCTGGGCCGCCACCTCGTCGGGGGTCAGCGGCAGGTGAGGCGACATCGTCGGCGTGTGGATCGAGCCGGTGACGGCGCAGGTGATGATGACCTTCTTGGCGGCAGCCATGGCGGCTTCTCCGGGGCGTGACGTGAGCGTTACGATTCTTCAGGAGGACGGCGAGGAGTCAACGCGGTCGGCCTCAATGATAGCCGAGCCAGCGCGGCAGCCAGAGCGCCAGCCCCGGCTCGACGATGACGAGCGCCATGGCGCCGGCCATGGCCGCCACCAGCCAGAGCACCCAGCGGACCGTCGATTCCATCGTGATGCCGGCGACCTTGCAGGTGACCATGAGGTTGACCGCGACGGGCGGCGTGAACTGCCCGATCGCGACGTTCATGGTGATGAGCACGCCGAACCAGACGAGGTCCCAGCCGAAGCCGGTGGCGATCGGCACGAGGATCGGCAGGAGGATCAGGAAGATCGAGACCCCGTCGAGGAACATGCCGGCGAAGAGCAGCAGGACCATGATGAGCGCCATCACGCCCCACTGGCCGAGCCCGAGGCCGACCAGCGCGCGGGCGAGCTGGTCGAAGGCGCCCAGCGTCGAACCGGCCCAGGCGAAGACGCTGGCGAGCGCCACGATCATCAGCACGACGGCCGAGATCTCCGCCGCTTCGACGAGCAGCCGGTAGAGGCCGCGCATGTCGATCGTGCGGTAGACGAAGACGCCGACGGCGAGCCCATAGAAGACGGCGACCGCCGCCGCCTCGGTCGGCGTGAAGGCGCCCGAGCGCAGCCCGCCCAGGATGATGACCGGCGCCAGCAGGCCCCAGGAGGCGTCGCGCAGGCTGGGCCAGAACCGCGGGCGGTCCTCCTCGACGATGCGGCCGAAGCCGTAGCGGCGGGACAGCACCACGATCGGGACCATGAGGGACAGGCCCGCGAGCAACCCGGGGATCAGGCCCGCCGCGAACAGCTCCGGCACCGAGGCGCTCGGCACCAGGACACTGTAGACGATGAAGGCGATCGACGGCGGGATCAGGATCGCCGTCGAGCCGGCAGCCGCGATGATGCTGGCGCTGAAGGCGCGCGGGTACCCGGCCTTGGCCATGGACGCGGTCATCACGGTGGCGACCGCCGCCGCGTCGGCCGGGCCGGACCCGGAGATGCCGCCCATGACCATGCAGACCAGCACGGCGACGATGCCGAGCGCGCCGCCGCGCTGCCCGACCATCGCGGTCGCCAGCCGCACCAGCCGCGCGGCCACGCCCGACCGCTCGAAGATGAGGCCGGCCAGCACGAAGACCGGGATGGCCAGCAGGGGATACTTGGCGATGCCGGTATAGGTGTTGGTCGGCACCGCCATGATTCCGAGGCCGGCATGGGCGATGACGGCTGCCGCCGACAGGCCGAGCGCGATCGCGATCGGCACGCCCGCCAGGAGGAGTGCCGCGAACCCGAGGAAGAGGACGAGCGTGTCGCCGCTCATCGGCCGCGGTACACCCGCACCGCCCGGCCGATCGCCCGCAGCAGGATCACGGCCGAGAGGATCGGCAGCCACATCGTGTAGAGGAACGAGGGGATGCCGAGCCCGGGCGAGGTCTCCTCGAACCGATACTCGTCCCATGCCAACCGGCCGCCGAGCCGGACGAGGAGCGCGAACATCGTCCCCACCGCCAGCAGCACCAGCAGCTCCGCCCAGCGGCGGGCGCCGGGCGGCAGGCGGTCGAGCAGGAAGGTGACGCGGATATGCCGGTCGGTCGCCACCGCCAGCGACGCCCCCAGCAATGTCAGGATCACCATCAGCGACACCGAGTACTCCTCGGTGAAGGCGAACGAGACGTTGGTGAAGTAGCGGACGAGGACGTTCGCGAAGGTGATGAGGCAGAGCGCGGCCATGGCGGCGGCCATGAGCGCCTCCTCGATGCGCAGCGGGACGCGGGTGGCGTCCTCCGGGCGCGGCTCGGCCGGGACGGGTTCGTTCATCGCGGCGGCAGCGGCCGGGGACCTCCCCGGCCGCCCGCTCCTCGGGACTTCAGCGCTTGGCGACCGCTTGCTCGGCCATCTTCACGAGGTCGGTGCCGATCTGCTTCGACCACTTCTCGTAGACGGGCCTGGTCGCATCCTGGAAGGCCTTGCGCTCGGCGTCGCTCAGCCGGATCACGGTGACGCCGAGGCTCGCGACTTCCTTCACGACCGCGTCGTCGGGCGTGATCAGCCCCTTGCGCGCCAGCTCGACGTTCTCCTTGGCCGCCTGCAGGGCGGCTTCGCGGACGATCTTCTGGTCCTCGGGCTTCCAGCTCTTCCACACCGTATCGTTGACCACGAAGATCAGCGGGTCGGCGACGTAGCCCCAGATCGTGACGTGCTTCTGGCCGACCGTGTGCAGCTTGGCGACGGTGAAGATGGTGAGCGGGTTCTCCTGCCCGTCGACGGCGCCGGTGGACAAGGCCGGCTGCGCGTCGGCCCAGCTCATCTGCGTCGGGTTGGCGCCCAGCGCCGAGAAGGTGTCGTTGAAGAGCGGCGAGCCGACGACGCGGAACTTGAGGCCCTTCATGTCCTCCGGGCGGCGGATGTCGCGCTTGGAGTTGGTGACCTCGCGGAAGCCGTTCTCGCCCCAGGCAAGTGGCATCACGTCCTTCGACGCGATGATCTCGAACAGCTTCTTGCCGACCGCCCCCGACGTCAGCGCGTCGATCGCCTTGTAGTCCGGCATCAGGAAGGGCAGCGAGAAGAGGTTCAGCTCCTTGATCTGCGGCGACCAGTTGATGGTCGAGCCGATCGCCAGGTCGATCGTGCCCTGACGGAGCGCCGTGAACTCCTTCGTCTGGTCGCCGCCGACCAGGCTGGTGCCCGGATACATCTTAATGTTGATGCGTCCGCTCGCGCACGAGATCGCCCCAGCGCTCGCCGGCGATGCCCCAGGGGAACGGCTTGCCGACGACGGTCGACAGCTTGTACTCGGCCTTGTAGCCCTGCGCCGCGGCCGCACCGGCCAGCAGCGGGGCGATCAGCGCGCCGGCCGCGGCCAGCACCATTCTGCGCGAGATGCTCATGGTGGTTTCCTCCCTCGGTCGATAGCGGTTCATAGCATCCGGGCGGCGGCGGCGGCCACCTGCGCCGCGGTGATGCGCGCCTCGGTCTCCAGCACCGGCGCGTAGGGCACCGGGATGCGCGGCGCGCCCAGCCGGCGCACCGGCGCCTTCAGCGCCCCGAACAGCGCCTCGCCCACGGTGGCCGCGATCTCGCCGCCGAAGCCGCCGACCTGCACCGCCTCGTGCAGCACGAGGCAACGGCCGGTGCGGCGCGCCGAATCGAGGACCGCCTCGCGGTCCCATGGCCACAGCGTGCGCAGGTCGACGATGTCGAGCGACGGCGCGCCCGGCAGTGCCGCCGCCTCCTCGGCCACCTGGACCATGCGCGACCAGGTGACGATGGTGACGTCGTCGCCGCGGCGGACGTGGCGGGCGACGCCGAGCGGAAGGACGCCGCCGTCCGCGTCGACCGGCACCTCGCCGGTCGCCGGCCACAGGTCCTTGTGCTCCATGTAGACGACGGGATCGTCGCAGCGGATGGACGCCTTCAGCAGCCCGTAGTTGTCCGCCGGCGTCGACGGCGCCACCACCACCAGCCCCGGGATGTGGGCGTACCACGCCTCCAGCGACTGCGAGTGCTGGGCGGCCGACGACCGCCACATGCCGATCGGCTGGCGCACCACCAGCGGGACCCTGCCCTGGCCGCCGAACATGTAGCGCGCCTTGGCCGCCTGGTTGACCAGCTCGTCGACCGCGCAGAGCGCGAAGTCGGAGAAGCGCATCTCCACGACCGGCCGGGCGCCGACCAGGGCGGCGCCGACGGCGGCCCCCATGATCGTCGATTCCGAAATCGGCGTGTCGGCGATGCGTGCGTCCCCGAACTCCTCGGCGAGGCCGCGGTACTGGCCGAAGACGCCGCCGCGACCGAGATCCTCGCCCAGGGCCCAGACCCGGCCGTCGCGCCGCATCTCCTCGGCGAGCGCGGTGCGCGACGCCTCCATGTAGGTGAGCGCGGCCATCAGGCGGTCCCCCGCATCTGGGCACCCACGTCCTGCACGTCGGTCCAGGCGAGCGACAGGTCGGGATGGGGTGCCGCCAGACCGGCCGCGACGGCGGCCGCGGCCTCGTCCTTCGCTGCGGCGACGGCGGCGTCGAGCTCGCCCGCGGCGACCCCGTCCAGCGCCAGGAGATCGCGGCAGCGGCGGATCGGGTCGTCGCCCCAGCGCTCCTCGACCTCGGCCGCCGGGCGGTAGGCGGCCGGGTCGACCGCCGTGTGGCCGCGCAGCCGATACGTCTTGGCGTGCAGGAACTGCGGGCCGGAGCCGGCGCGGATGCGGGCGACGAGGTCGGCCGTCGCGGCGTCCACCGCCACCACGTCGTTGCCGTCGACCGGCGTCGGCCGGATGCCGAGGCTTTCGGCGCGCGCCGACGGCCCGGGACCGGCGGTCACCGTGCGCGTCCGCGTCATCGCCGCGAAGTCGTTGTCCTCGCACACGAACAGCACCGGCAGCTCGTACACCCGGGCCCAGTTGAGGCCCTCCAGGAACGGCCCGCGGTTGATCGCGCCGTCACCGAAAAAGCAGGCGACGATGCGCCGGTCGCCCGCCAGCTTCATCGCGTGGGCCGCGCCGACCGCGATCGGGATGCCGGCCCCGACGACGCCGTTGGCGCCCAGCATGCCGACCCGGAAGTCGGCGATGTGCATCGAGCCGCCCTTGCCCTGGCAGGAGCCGGTCGCCCGCGCGAACAGCTCGGCCATCATCGCCGTCATGTCGGCGCCCTTGGCCAGCGTGTGGCCGTGGCCGCGGTGGTTGCTGGTGATGAAGTCGTCGGTCGCGAGGTTGACGCAGACGCCGGCGGCGACCGCTTCCTGGCCGATCGACAGGTGGACGGCACCCTTGACGTGCCCGTCCTTCAGCGCCTGGTCGGCCGCTTCCTCGAAGGCGCGGATGCGGTTCATCATGCGGTAGTGGCCGAGGACGCGGGCGCGGTCGAGGTTGACGCGCGTCGCATCCTTCCGGTTCGCTTCGGTCGCCGGCATTCCCCCCTCGGCATGGCTTGAGGCGAGCGGCGCAACGTCCGCTTGCACTTTGACGTGCGGCCTCTTATCAGCCATCGACTGACGGCCGGCAAGACGGAAGATGCCGCCCGTGGGGAGCCGAATGGATCAGCCGCAGACGTCGCCCATCTTCGCACTCGACAGCGTCACCCAGATCGACGAGCGCTGCGAGGGGCTCGTCCTGATCGCCGCTTCCCACGGCGGGACCTACTCGGGGTATCTCGCGGCCCGGGGAAAGGTGCGGGCCGCCATCTTCAACGACGCCGGGGTCGGCCTCGACGACGCCGGCATCTCCGGGCTCGCCTATCTGGAGCGGCTCGGCATTCCCGCCGCGGCGGTGCATCACTCTTCCTGCCGGATCGGCGACGTGCGCGACATGGTCGACCGCGGGCTCGTCAGCTTCGCCAACGAGCCGGCCCGCCAGCTCGGCTGCGTCCCGGGACTGAAGGTCCGCGATTGCGCCATGCGCATGGTGGCCGCCCTGATGTTCGGCGACGCCGCCCCGCCGCCGGCCCAGGAGACGCGCGTGCTGCTGCGCGACACCGGCGACGGCCCCAAGATCTGGGGCCTCGACTCCGCCTCGCTGGTGCTGCCGGAAGACGCCGGGCAGATCGTGGTGACGGGCTCCCATGGCGGGTTGATCGGTGGCGACCCGGCGCTGGCGATCAAGGCCGACGTGCTGGCGGCGGTCTTCAACGACGCCGGAGTCGGGATCGACCGTGCCGGGGTGACGCGCCTGCCGGCGCTCAACGTCCGGGGCATTGCGGCGGCCACCGTCAGCAACACGACCGCCCGCATCGGCGACGGCCGCTCGGCCTGGGAAACCGGCCGCCTCTCCTACGCCAATCAGCGCGCGGCGGAGGCCGGCGCCCGCCGTGACATGCCGGTAAAGGAATTCTGCGAGCTGATGGTCGCCCGCGCGCCACGGGCGTAGCCGCCGGTTTTGCGCGATGCGGAGTGGCGATCGGCCGCTCGCCATCGCCACGCAGATTGCAACACGGCCTCTGCCGGCATGTGGCGCTGCGACCACATGCGCGTCCGCCGTGAGCCGATCTCACGCATTGACGCTGCGGCATGGCTCCCTCGCCCCTTAGGCTTGCTGCGGCGCCGATGTCCTACCCTTGGGCGATGACAGGGGGATGCGGCGCCCTCATCCGGCACGATTCATGGATGCGTGGCCGACTTCGGCTTGAGAGTTGCGGGCGCGAGCTAGTATGTCTCGGACATGGGAGCGGGCCGGCAGGACGTGCGCGGCGCTGCGGGAACGGCCGGTTCCGGGCGTGACGCCCTCGCGAGCGGGCGCGGGCGGGAGCGGTCGGCGGCAGCGACCCAGACGCCGCCCGCGACGGTCGAGGCCACGATGACCGGTCCTCAGATCCACGCTCCCGAAGCGATCCAGCCGCACGGCGTGCTGCTCGCCTTCCGCACGGACGACGGAACCCTCGAGCGTTGCAGCGCCAATGCCGCGGCCGTGCTCGGAGCCTCCCGCGAAGCGCTGGCCGGACGGACGATCGGCGAAGTGCTGGGCCCCGACATCGCCCGCCAGATCGGCGCAGCCGCGCCGACCCAGTGGGGCGCCACGCTGATCCCCCGGCGTTTCGTCGACCCCGCGGGCGGCCGCCACTCCGTCCAGTTCTTTGCGGGCGGACACCATCTCGTCGTCGAGATCGAGCCGCAGCCCGACGAGGAGGAAGACGCCTTCGAGCTGCTCGCCCGGACGCAGACCGGGCTGGAGGCGCTGCGCGCCGTCGCCGATCCGCGGCGCCTGGCCCAGGGCCTGGCCGAGCTCGCGAGCGAGATCCTCGGTTTCGACCGCATCGTGGTCTTCCGGTTCGACAAGGACTGGAACCGCGACGTGATCGCCGAGGTGCGGTCCGAGACGATGCCCGGATCGTTCCTCGGCCTGCGCGTCCCCGCCGCGGCGCTTCCTCCGACTGCGCGGCTCCTCTACCTCAGGGCCGGCGTGCGACCGATCGTCGACGTCGACGCCGCCGCGACGCCGATCATCGCCGCGTCCGGCGGCATGCCCGCGACGACGCCGCTCGACCTGTCCGATTCGACGCTGCGCAGCCCGCCGATCGAGCATGTCTCCCACCTGCGCAGCGTCGGCGTCCGCGCAAGCCTGACGGTCGCCATCGAGACGGGCGGCCGCCTGTGGGGAATCCTGACGGCGCACAACCGGCAGCCGCGGCTGCTATCGGCCGCCCGCCGCGCGACCGTGCGCCTCCTCGCCACGTCGATCGCGGCATTACTGGCTGCCCGCGAGGAGGCTTCGCGCGACCACGCCACGACCGAACGGACGCTGCAGATCTCGCGCGCCGCCAGCGACATCCTGGCACGCGACCTCGAGGCGGCGCCCGCCCTCCAGGCGTTCGCCGCAGCACTCGTCACGACCACCGGTGCCGGGGGCGCCGTCATCCGCGTCGCCGGCATCGAGGTCGGCGCGGGCTCGATGCCGGACCGCGCGACGGTCGAGCGCATCCTCCAGGTCGCCCGCGGGCGCATGGAGGCGGGCCGGGCCGCGATCGAATCGCTGGCGGAAGCCGATCCGGCGCTGGCGCCGCACGGTGCCAGCGCCAGCGGGCTGGTGGCGATGGCCTTGCCCGGCGGCGACGGCGACATCCTGGCGCTTCTGCATGGCGAGATCTCCGAGGAGATCGTCTGGGCCACCGCGCCCGGCGACCGTCCGACCGACGCCGGGCTGCCCTGGGTCCCGGCGATCTTCCGGCGCGATAGTGGCCCCGTCGGCGCGGACGAGCCGCGGGTCGAGCGCACACGGGGCGTCGCGCGGGGCTGGCCCGACGAAGTCGGGCCGCTGCTGGACGTGGCGCGCGAAGCCGTCTTCGACATCTGCCGGGTCACGGGCGAG
>JBFWXJ010000275.1:0-8808 GCA_050187535.1 Alphaproteobacteria bacterium
CGCCACTCCGCCGCCGGCACCCGGGTGCGTCGCGAGCGTCTGTCCGGCTGCGGCGAGCGGGTTTCCTGCGCCGTCCCAATAGGTCGTCTGCCGCCGCCAGTTGCGGCCGGCGGCCCCCGGCGCTGCGGCGGCGACCGCGCGAGCGACGCCTCTCTCTCCGTCGCCGCCGCCGTCCAGGTGAAAGGCGAGCCGGAAGACCTCGCGCGGGAAGCCGCCGCCGGCCATGGGCTCAGGAGCGGGCGATCGGCGCGAGCGATATCGGCCGTGTCTCCTCGTAGGCCCGGCTGGCGCGGAGCACCGCCGCCTCGTCGTAGAGCGCCCCCACGATCTGCAGGCCGACCGGCAGGCCTGCAGCGGTGGTGCCGCATGGGATGGTGGCCGCCGGCTGGCGCGTCAGGTTGAAAGGAAACGAGAAGGGGGTCCACTCGAACCAGCGCCGCATCCCGGAGCCCTTGGGCACTTCCTCGCCGGCCTCGAAGGCGGGCAAGGGCAGCGTCGGGGTCAGCAGCAGCCGGTAGGTCCGGTGAAACGCGTTCATGCGCTGTCCCATGGCCTCGCGCTCGCCCATGGCCTGCATGTAGTCCATCAGGCCGATGCCGGCGCCTTCGGCCGCGATTTCGCGCAGGCCGGGATCCATGACCGCCAGCTTGTCGGGCGGGAAGCGGCGGAGCAGGTTGGCCGCGCCCGCATACCAGTGGACCCGGAAAATCTCGATCGGGTCGGCGAATCCCGGATCGACCTCCTCGACATGCGCGCCCAGGTCCTGGAAGCGCTTCGCTGCCGCCGCCACGAGATCCGCGACCTCGGAGTCCACCGTCGCGTAGCCGAGGCGGGGGCTGAAGGCGATGCGCCAGCCGCGCACCCCGCCGGCGATCGTCGCCGGCCAGTCCGTGTCCGTCGGCGGCAGCGCCTGCCAATCACGGGCATCCGGCCGCGCCATCACGCCCAGCATCAGGGCGGCGTCGGCCACGGTGCGCGTCATCGGCCCGGTGTGGGAGAGCGTTCCGTAGGCGCTGGCCGGGTAGGCCGGCACGCGACCATAGGTCGGCTTCAGACCGTAGATGCCGCAGAAACCGGCCGGCATGCGGATCGATCCGCCGCCGTCGCTGCCGGTCGCCACCGGCCCCATGCCGGTCGCGACGGCGGTCGCCGAGCCGCTGCTGCTGCCGCCAGGGTTCCGCGAGAGATCCCACGGATTGCGCGTGATCCCGGTGAGCGGGCTGTCGCCGCAGCCCTTCCATCCGAACTCGGGGGTCGTCGTGCGGCCGAGGAACAGGGCGCCCGCCTCGCGCAGCCGCCCGACCACCGGCGCGTCGTGATCGGCCTTCTCGTTCGGGTCCGAGGTCAGCGAGCCGCGGCCCGTCGCCTTGCCCTTCATCGCGACCAGATCCTTGACGCCGACCGGCACCCCGTCGAGCGGACCGACCGGTGCGTCCTTCGCCCATCGCGCCTCGGACGCCGCCGCGGCGGCCATCGCCTCTTCCTCGAACAGGCCGCAGAAGCCGTTGATCTTCGGGTCGAGGTCCGCGATGCGCCGATAGACGGCCCGCACGACCTCGACGGGCGAAAGGCTGCGCGCGCGATAGGCGGAGAGCAGCTCCGTCGCGGCCATGAAGCACGGATCGGTGGTCAAGCAACGCCCCCTGGAAAAGCCGCCATCATGGCGAAGCATATGCGGCCCGTCACGGGGCCGCGTCGAAATCCGGCAGCCGTTCGCGCACGCCGGCGTCGAGCTCGGCCTTGCGGTCCAGCAGCGAGAGATACCACTCGTAGCGGCGCCGGAACTGGTCCTTCATCAGCCGATGATCGCGGACATAGGCGTAGGCGGCGCCCGCGATCTTCCGGCGCAGCTCGCCGTCCTCGATCAGCAGGCGCAGCTTGGCCGCGAACTCCTCGGGCGTGCGGAAGAGCATTCCCGTCTCGCCGTCGACCACGGTTGCGCCATAGACCACGGGGCTCGCCAGGACGACCGCGCCGCGCGCCGCCGCCTCGATGAAGCTGAGGTCGGACTTGCAGCGGTTGAAGACGGTGTCGTCGAGCGGCAGCAGCACGATGTCGGCCTGTCCGACCAGCGTGCGATGCCGGGCCTGGTCGACCATCTCGGAGTACGACTTGTGGCGCGTCTCCAGCCGGTCGTGGAATTCCCGGTCGAGGAGGACGGCGGTCGCCGTCGGCACCTTCGTCGACCGCAGGACGCGGTTCATGGCGTCGGTCAGCGGCCGCATCGCCTCGGCGCGGTTGAGCGAGCCGTAGAAGAGCCTGACGGGGCCGGGCTGATAGCGCCGCGGCGGCGGGAGCTCCGCGATGTCATTGCGGAACACGACGACGTTGGGATTGTGCCGGCGCAGCTCCTCGGCGAGGGCGTCGGTCGAGGTCTGGACGGCGTGCGGCCCGGCGAACGTCAGGTAGCCATGGGCGGCGATGTCCGGCCAGTAGCTCGGGTGATCGTCGAACTCCATGACCGTGACGAAGTTGCGCGCATTGAGCTGGCGCAGCAGGTCGAGGCCCCAAGGGCGCCGCAGGATCGGTCGCTGGTGGATGAATATGGAGCGCGGCCGCTCCGGCGGGTTGAGCGGCGCAGGGTCGCGGTCGAGACGGATATTGACCTTCGGCATCGCCGCGACCATCCGCAGGGGACGCTCGACACGTACCTCCGACATCGCGGCATTCGCGCCCACGCCCGGGTTGCGCAGCCGGGCGTGGATGTTGAGGGCCGGTGGCATGGCGCCTTGCACCGCCTGGATGAGGAAGCTGCGCCCGGCCAGGCGCAGCTTGCGGCTGCGTGCCGACACGCCCAGAGCCTCCAGGGCGTCCTCGTGCCGGGCGATGAAGGCTGCCGCACCCTCGTGGTCCTCCTCGTCTGCGATCGCAGCGCCGACCGAGAGGCCCGCCGTCGCCGCGAGGCCTGCGGCGCTCTCCGGCAGGTAGGTCGACTGCGGCGGCACTCGGCCCCCAAGTCTGCCCGCAAGCACCTCATGGAACTCGGCGTTGCGGCAGCGATAGAGGAGGATGCCGCCCGGCCGCAGCATCGCGGCGGCGCGCGCGATCGCCCCGGCGGCGCGTTCCGGCACGCCGATCGGAAGATTGAAGACGACGGCGTCCACCGATCCCGGGGCGGCCGTGCGCGCGTCTTCCCACGTCACGATTCCGGCCGCCGGATTGACGCGCGCATAGGCCTCGAGCGCGGAGCGGTCGAGACCCGCATGCACCACGACGGCGGCATCGGCCGGGATGCGGTCGATCAGCCGCAGGGTGAAATCGGGAGGTGCGGGCATGGCGTCGGCAGCGTCAGGGAGGTCCGGATGGCCCGGCGCTGAGCGCAGGACAGGTTGCTTCTATCGCCGGAGACGTGCTGCAATCAAACGCGATCGTACGGCCAGCGCGGCCGGTTGCCGGGTAGGAGGCCGATGGACGGCACGTTGCGCGCGCTCGACGTGCGGATCGAATGGGCGGTGCCCGAGGCGGCCGACGCCGCCACCCGCGCCCGGTGGCTGGGGGTGCTCGATGCGTCGGAGCGTGCCCAGGCCGATCGCTTTCGCTTCGCGGCCGACCGCGACGCCTATATCGCCGCGCATGGGTTGGCGCGGCTGATGCTGGAGAAGGCGGTGCCCGATGTTCCGGCCCGCCGATGGCAGTTCGTCGTCGGGCCCTGGGGCAAGCCGGAGCCCGACCCCGCGCTCGGTTGTCGCGGGCTGCGTTTCAACATCTCGCATACCCGTGGTTTCGTCTGTTGCGCGACCGCCTGGGACCGCGATATCGGGGTCGACGTGGAGAGCCTCGGACGCCGGCCGGTCTCTCCCGGCCTGCCGGAGCGGTTCTTCGCGCCGTGCGAGGCGGCGATGGTCGCGGCCGAGGATGCGGCCACACGCCAGGACGTCTTCCTGCGCATCTGGACGCTGAAGGAGGCGTTCGTGAAGGCGACCGGCGAGGGGATCGGCATGGGGCTGGACAGTTTCGCCTTTGCGCTGGACCCGCCGGCGCTGCGCTTCGCGCCCGCGTCGGCGGGGCCGCCGGGCGCCTGGCGCTTCATGCAGACACGCCCCCTTCCGGGCCACCTGATGGCCCTCGCCGTGCGCGGGGCGCCATCGGTGGGAGACGCGCGATGACCGACCCCGCGGACGACGACGCGCTCGCCGTTCCCGGCGAGCGGGTCATGGTGTTCCGGCGCCCGCACGGGCGCCCGCCGGACGACGTCCGCCGCGAGCGGGAGGAGGAGCTGCGGCCGACCCCGTTGCAGCCGGGGGCGCCGGCGATGCCGGTGGTCATCCGGCCGCTGACTGCTGTCGAGGCCCATCGCAGCCTCACGGTCATCTGGCGGTTCCTGAAGCTTTTCGCGACCATCCAGTGGTGGCGGCTCACGAGCCGCTATACCCACGCCAAGGCCGCCCTGCTGTTGCGCGGCACCCTGCAGGACCTGGGCGGACTCTGGATCAAGGTCGGCCAGCTCATGTCGTTGCGGACCGACGTCCTGCCCGAGGAGATCTGCCGTGACCTGGCGCGATTGCAAAGCCGGGCAGAAGGCTTTGATCCCGACGCCGCCTTGCGCACCGTCGAGCAGGAGCTGGGTTGCCCGATCGGGCGCGTCTTCCGCCGCCTCGATCGTGAGCCGCTCGCCGCCGCTTCGATGGCGCAGGGCCATTTCGGCGTGCTGCGTGAAACGGGCGAGGCGGTGCTCGTCAAGGTGCAGCGGCCGGGCATCGAGGACAGCTTCCGGCGCGACCTGAGGCTGCTCGGCCGCATCGTCGGCTTCCTGCGCTACTTCAGCATCGCCCAATGGATGCAGTTCGATGATCTCATGTGGGAGATCGGCGAGATCATGCGGGAGGAGGCGGACTACCGCTACGAGGCGACCAACCTGAAGCGCCTGCGCGCCAACCTGCGCAACCACGATGTCATGACCCCGATCCCCATCCTGCCCTACTGCACGCAGCGCCTCATGGTCATGACCTTCGTGCCCGGGGTCGCGATGTCGGACTACATCGCGTTGCTGCGCACCGATCCCAGGCGCGCCCAGCAATGGCTCAACGAGAACGAGATCGACCCGGAGGACGTCGCCGCCCGCCTCATCTCCAGCCTGCTTCGGCAGGTGTTCGAGGAGAACCTGTTCCACGGCGACCTGCATCCCGGAAACATCATGCTGCTGCGCGGCGGCGAGATCGCGCTGATCGATTTCGGCACCGCGGGCACGCTGGAGAAGCAGTTCCTCGACATCTATCAGCTCGCTGTCGCTTCCATCGTCGAGCGCAATTACCGGCGGGCTTCGGACTACATCCTGGCGATGTGCAACTCGGTCCCTTCGGCCAACATCGGCGCCGTGCGCGACGAGATGGTGCGGGCCTTCCGCGCCTGGGAGATGCGCAGCAACCTGCACAACGCATCATATTTCGAGCGCGCGCTGTCGACCGCCAACACCGAGGTCAACCGCATCCTGGCGCGCCATCGCATACAGCCCTCCTGGTCGCTGCTGAAGCTGGGGCGTACGCTGGGAACGCTGGACGCGACGCTGAGCGTGCTGGTGCCCAACGGCGACATACGGCGCTTCTACGTGGGGTATTTCCGCGAAGCCGCGCAGCGTGCCCGCACGCCCGGGGCGGTCGCGCGCAAGGCTGCCCGCCAGCTGCACGAAATCTCGATGACCATGCGCGAGGTGCGGCTGCTGATGGTGCCGTACCTGCGCAGCCGGACTCTCGCCGTACGCGGCGCCGTCGACCGCATCACGCTGGTGACGTCGCTCTTCCTGCGCTACCTGCGCCTCGGCGTGATGGCCGTGGCGATCACCCTCATCTTCCACATCATCGATCACGAGTACCTGGGTGCCGCGCGCGGGAGCTCACCGGACCATGTTTTCAGCTGGCTGCCGCAACTCAGCACCGGAAACTGGCTGATCCTGATCGCATGCCTGTTCATCCTCGCGCGCGTCCTGCGGCGGGCCAGCGCAGAGCTTCGGCCCGGTTGAGCTTCTTCGGGACCGCCGGGTGAACGACACCGCTCCTACCATCGACAGGGGCTCGCCCTGGCTCGTCCGGTTTCGCCGCCCGGGCTCCGGGACGCTGCGGATGACCCTCGTCTGCTTTCCCCATGCCGGCGCGGGTGCCGCGGTCTTCCATCCGCTGTCGCGTCTGATGCCGTCCGACGTCGCCGTCGCGGCCGTGGTGCCGCCGGGGCGCGAGGCACGCCTTCGCGAGCCGCCGCTGACGAGCATCCGCGCAATGGCCGAGGCGGCGGCCGCGGCGATCGCCCGGGACGTCGCCACGCCCTTCGCCTTCTTCGGCCACAGCATGGGCACGATGATCGCCTACGAGGCCGCGCGCGCATGCCGGCGGGCCGGGCTGCCGATGCCGTGCCGGCTCTTCCTGTCGGGGCGCCGCGCCGCCGACCGGCCGAGCGACGAGAAGCCGCTGTCTGCGCTCGACGACGCGTCCTTCGTCGCGGAAATGAGTGCGCGGTACGAGGGCATACCGCGGGCCATCCTGAACGACCGCGAGCTGCTGCAGCTCTTTCTGCCGATCATGCGCGCCGATATCCGGGCGATCGAGACCTATCGACACTTGCCGGAGACACCGCTGCCGCTGCCGGTCACCCTCATGGGGGGGCTGACCGATCCGCAGTGCAGCGATCTCGCCTGGGACGGGTGGCAGTCCGGCTTCGTCCCGGCTGTCGAGCGGTTGCGTTTCCCCGGTGGGCACTTCTACCTGTTGGAGGATCGTGCGGCGGTCGCGGACGCGATTGCCCGTCGGCTGTAGCGCGAAGCGGTGAATTCCACGCGATCCGGTCGGTCGCGGTTGCCACCGCTGTGCAGTCGCGGCATAGTTCGCAGGACCTGATGAAAGGTGGTGCGCGATGCGGGTGTCGTTCGTCTCGAACGAGTCGTTGAAGAACATCCGCCGC
Source organism: Alphaproteobacteria bacterium (assembly GCA_050187535.1). Taxonomy (GTDB): domain Bacteria; phylum Pseudomonadota; class Alphaproteobacteria; order ATCC43930; family Allostellaceae; genus Allostella. Next base: position 6,889 of record JBFWXJ010000275.1, read on the forward strand.
ATTTCCGTCGTCAGGACAGGTCCCGATGGCGGGGACGTCCAGGACGTCTACGTCCGCGACGATGACGACGACGATGATTCCCTGAAGGTGGCGATCGTGCGGCCGGGGCTCGGCGTGGTCCGACGCCTGCGGCTGGAGAAGCCGGCCGGCGGCAAGAAGAAGCAGTCGCGACTGTTGCGCCCGATCGAGAAGAAGGTGCGCAAGCTGGTCAAGCGCGAGCTCGAGATCGGCAACGCGTATCTGGAGCGCCATGAGCGCTCCAACAGGCGCGAGGCCAATGGATGGATCAAGAACCTTCCGAAGAACGTGATCCGCGCCGTCCGCACGGATGACTGAGCTTCGTCGGCCCGACCACTCCCGCGAGAGGACGACCATGGAATCCGAAGCCAAAGAAGCCGCTGCCGCCGACACGAAGCAGATCTGCATCATCGACCTCGGCAGCCAGGACCATACGCGCATCCGCAAGCTTCGCCGCGGCCAGGGTCGCCTGCTGCGCGAGGTCCGCGAGGCGACCGAGGCGCTCCAGGCCGAGGGCGTGCTCGAGAAGAATGCCCAGGTGGTTGTCGTCCTGGTGCGGGAGAAGCCGTCGGTCTCCGGCCTCATCGACCGCCTGACGGACGACGACGACGATTGATCGGCGGCGCCCCCCGGGGCGCTTTGCCGGAGATTGACTATGCGAAGCGCCCGCGATCGCATGATGAGGCGTGGGCGTACTGCTATGCGTCCGGCACTCGGGTTCTTCTTGGCGGCGGCCCTTGCAGCGGGCGCCGGCTCCGATGCATTCGCGCAGGCTTCTCCCGGTCGCACCGCGGTCGCCGTCGAGGCGCAGGCGGCCATCACGGCCCAGGTCGAGCATCTCTACCGGACGCTGGGCGAGATCGTCGCGATCAACAGCGTCGAGATCACGACCCAGCGGGCGGGAGTGATCCAGCAGTTGAACTTCGTCGAAGGCACCGACGTCGAAGCGGGCGCGACGCTGGTCCAGATCGACAACAGGACGGAGCAGTCGGAGCTCCGTAGCGCCGCTTCCAAGCGCGACCTCGCCCGCCAGACGCTGCAGCGCACCCAGGAGCTGGCGCGGCTTTCGCTGCGGCCGCTGGCGGAGCAGCAGCGGGATGCGGCGGCGCTGGTCGCTGCGGAGGCCGAATATCAGGCACGTAGCGTCGCGCTCGACATCCTGGCGATCAAGGCGCCCTTCGACGGTGTGATCACCGGCCGGCGGGTCTCGGCCGGGGCCTTCGTCAGCCCGGGCCAGACGATCGCCGTCCTGCAGAACCTCGACCGCCTGCGCGTCCGCTTCCGCCTGCCGCAGCGCCTGCTGTCCGACGTCCGCCCCGGGCAGCTAATGCGCGTGACCCCACCGCGCACCGATGATCGGACCTTCGTCACGTCGCGCGTTTCGTCGGTCGATCCCGTTCTCGACGCGGCGACGCGGCTCGCCATCGCCGAAGGCGTGATCGACAACTCGCGCAGTCTCCTTCGTCCTGGCAGCTTCGTGCGCATTGCTGTGGTGACGAAGGTCGTGGACGACGCGGTGGTGGTGCCGTCCGTCGCCCTGGTGCAGTCGCTGACCGGCGATTTCGTCTTCGTGGTGGAGGGCGACAAGGCGCGCCGTGTCCGGGTGCGGATCGGCGAGCGCCGGGACGGATTCGCCGAGATCGAGGAAGGTGTCGCGACCGGCGCCCTGGTGGTCACCGAGGGTCAGTTCAAGCTCGAAGACGGATCGACGGTCCAGGTCGTGCAGAGCGGGAAGTAGCATGTCGTTCTCCGACCCGTTCATCCGCCGGCCCGTTCTGGCGATCGTGGTCAACCTCATCCTCGTGGTGGTCGGGCTCTTCGGGCTGACGCGCCTGCCGGTGCGCGAGCTGCCGAGCTTCGAGGTGCCGTTCGTCTCGATCACCACGGCCTATCCGGGCACCT
>JBFWXJ010000276.1:0-8719 GCA_050187535.1 Alphaproteobacteria bacterium
TCGGCTCCCTCGCCCACCTCGCCGGCGACACCATCACCGGCTTCTCCGTGGTCGACATCCCCGACTACACCACCAAGACCGACCCCGACGCCGACGTCATCGCCATCACCGGCCTGGCGGCCGCAACCTACGGCAAGCTCCTCGACAGCATCGTCTTCACCGACGGCGTCCTCTCGCTGGGAAAGGCCGGCGGCGGGACCATCCTCCTCGAAGGCCTCGAAGGAACCCACTACACCGACACCGTCCTCGGATCGGACGGGTCGATCCTCCTCTACATCGTCTGATCCCCGGCCGTAGCCGCGTCGACCGTCAGAAACGGTCGACGCGGAATGGGGTCAGGTCGATCTCCGGCCGCTCGCCCGCCGCCGCGGATGCGACCAGCCGGCCGGTCATTGCCGACTGGGTCAGGCCCAGATGGTGGTGGCCGAAGGCGAAGAAGACGTTGGGGTGCTTCGGCGTGCCGCCGATCACCGGCAGTGAGTCCGGCAGGGTCGGGCGGAAGCCCATCCAGCGCTCGACCTTTTCCGTCTTGATGCCAGGCATCAGCATCCGTCCCTTCGCCAGCAGGGCGTCGGCACGCTTCCAGTTGGGCGGCGCCTCCAGGCCGGCGAGTTCGACCGTGCCTGCGATGCGGATGCCGCCCGCCATGGGGGTCAGGAAGAACTTGCCCTCCGACCAGGAGACCGGCAGGCGCAGGTCGACACCAGGATCGGAGATCATGACGTGGTAGCCGCGCTCGGTGTCGAGCGGGACCTTGTGTCCGAGGCGCGCCACGAGATGCTTCGACCACGCGCCGGCAGCGATGACGAGGCGCTCGAACGGGATCGGCCCCTGGTCGGTCACCAGCGTCGCGGGCTTGCCGTCGACGAAGCCGATATCGGTCACCCGCGCCTGCCGGAACTGGCCGCCGGCCGCGCGGAAATGCCCGGCGACACGTTCGGTCAGGCGGTAGGGGCTCACTGTGTGTCCCGCGTCGGGATGCAGCACGCCGCGTTCCACCGTGCGGGCGATGCCGGGCACGAGCTGGCGCACCTCGTCGGCCGAGAGCGCCTCGGCGACGATTCCGTGCTTCCGCCGCACGTCGATGTCGTACTGCGCCTTCTTGGCGGCATCCGCCCCGGTGTAGACACCGACCCAGCCCTTGCGTTCGATCAGGTCCATGGCGCCGGCGTGGCGAGCGAGGTCGGTCCAGGCCTCCAGTGTCGGCTTCGACAACGCCACGATCGCCTTCGACAGCTCCTGGACGCGCTCGGGCCGCGCATTGCGCACGAACTGGAGGAGCCAGGGAGCGATCTTCGGCAGGTAGCTCCAGCGGATCGTCAGCGGCCCGAGCGGATCGAACAGCATCTTCGGCACTTCCTTGAGGATGCCGGGCGTGGCCAACGGCATGGCCGTGGTGTTCGACAGGATGCCCGCATTACCGAACGAAGTGCCCTTCCCCGGCTCGCTGTGGTCGACCAGCGTCACCGCGAAGCCCTTGCGCTGCAGCGCGACCGCCGTCGCAACGCCTACGATTCCGGCGCCCACCACCGTCGCCGACCTGCCGATGCCCGTCATGCCCCCTACCTCATCCGTCCACGCTGAGATGCCGGCCGATCGCCGCGCGATCGGCAATGAGATCCGCCATGCGCCCCTCGCCGGCGATGCGCCCCCGGTCGAGGAGATAGCCGCGGTCGGCGACGCGCGCGGCGAAGCGAAGGTTCTGCTCCGACAGCAGCACGGTCAATCCCTCGGCCTTCAAAGCGGCGACCGCATCGGCCACCGCCGCCACCAGGCGCGGAGCCAGTCCCTCGGAGGGCTCGTCGAGCAGCAGCAATGAAGGATTGCCCATCAGCGTCCGGGCGATCGCCAGCATCTGCTGCTCGCCGCCGCTGAGCCGGTCGCCGGGTCGCGAACGTAGGGCCCCCAGCGCCGGGAACAGCGCCAGGATTCGCTCTGTCGTCCACACCGGCGCTCCGGGGCGCGGCGGCTGGCGGCCGACCGAGAGGTTTTCGTCCACGGTGAGGCCGGCGAAGATGCGTCGCTCCTCGGGCACATAGCCGATGCCGAGCCTGGCCCGCGCGCCGGGCGGCAGTCGGTCGACCGGCCGTCCGTCGAGCGAGACCCGGCCCCGGCGCGTCTCGACCATCCCCATGGCCGCTTTGAGTGTCGTCGACTTGCCCGCGCCATTGCGGCCGAGCAGCGCCACCACTTCGCCCGCCGTGGCGTGCAGCGAGACGCCGTCCAGCACCTGTGCCCCTCCGTACCAGGCATCGATATCCGCGACCGCAAGGCGCATCACGCCGCCTCCTCGTCGCCGAGATAGACCTCGCGGACGGCCGGATCGGCCCGCACCGCGGCGGGCGCGCCGGCGGCGATGACACGGCCACGATTGAGCACGACGATGCGATCGGCATGGCCGAAGACGACATCCATGTCGTGCTCCGTGAAGAGAAGGCCGACGCCCTGCCCTCGCACCGTCGCGGTGACGAGGTCCATCAGTTCGCGGCGCTCCGCGGCGGCCATGCCGGCGGTCGGCTCGTCCATCAGCAGCAGGCGCGGGCCTTGTGCCAGCACCATCGCGAGCTCCAGCCGCTTGGCGTCGCCATAGGCGAGCGCGGCCGCCGCTCGTTGGGCGTCGCCGGCCAATCCGACCGAGGCGAGCAACCGCGCGGCGTCCTCGGTGCGATGGCGACGAAGCGCCGGCCACGGCGCCCAGGCCAGCCCCGCCGCAGCGGCAAGTGCCGCCTGGACGTTCTCGCGCACCGTCAGCGAGGCGAAGACCTGGGAAATCTGGAACGTTCGGCCGACGCCACGCCGGGCGAGCATGCGCGGGCTGCGGCCGGTCACATCGGCTCCGTCGAGCAGGATTCGGCCGCGATCCGGGACCAACTGGCCGTTGACGAGGTTGAAGCAGGTCGTCTTGCCGGCCCCGTTCGGGCCGATCATCGCCACCCGCTCGCCGGCCGCAACCGTCAGCGACACACCGTCGACGGCTGCGACCGCGCCGAAGCGCCGGGCGATCCCCTCGACCGCCAGGAGGGTCATGGGCCGCCCGCGCGCAATGCGCCCGCCAGACCGCGCCGGAAAGCGATGGCGAGCACGACGATGGCCGCGCCCAGCACCAGCCGCCACATCTCGACCGCGCGCACGAGCTGGTCGGCCAGGCCGACATAGGCGATGGCGCCGACGACCGGCCCCGACAGCGAGCCGATGCCGCCCAGCAGCACCATCACCAGCCCGTCGACCGACCGCGGAATGGCGAGGTAGGTCGGGAAGACGCTGCCCTTCGCATAGGCGAAGAGGCCGCCCGCCAGCCCGGCGAATGCGCCCGCGATGGCGAAGGCCGCCCATTGCCGGGCGCCGACCGCGATGCCGAGCGCCTCGGCCCGCCGGGGCGCGTCGCGCGCCGCACGCAGCATCTGGCCGAACGGCGCATGAACCAGCAGGCGCAAGGCCAGGATGCCGGCCGCGCACAGACCGAGCACGACGTAATAGAAGCCCAGGGCCGACGTCGGCCACAGGCCGAGAATGCCGTTGTCGCCACCGGTCGCCTCCAGCCACTGCACCGCTACGGACCACGCGATCTGGGCGAAGGCGAGGGTCAGCATGGCGAGGTAGACGCCGGACGCCCGTGCGCAGAGCCAGCCGAACGCGACCCCGGCGATGCCGGCCGCCAGCGGTGCAGCGGCCAGCGCCAGCACCATGGGGGCGGCCAGCCATTTGACCGCGAGCCCCGCGCCATAGGCGCCGATGCCGAAATAGGCGGCGTGGCCGAAGGAGATCATGCCGCCCGTCCCCATCAGGAGGTGCAGGCTGGCGGCGAACAGGGCCGCCGTCATGACGTCGACCGCCAGCACCAGCACGTAGCCGTCGGTAACCCACGGCAGCGCCGCGAGCCCGAGGAGCAGCGCCGCGGCAACCGCGCGTAGCGCCGTCGACGCCGGGCGCAGCGGTGCCTCCGGCTGCCGGCGATGGGCGACCGGCCCGCGCTCACCCAACAGCCCGGCGGGGCGGATCACCAGCACGGCCGCCATCACCAGGAAGACGAGCACCAGCGTCAGCTTGGGGAAGAGCAGGATGCCGAAGGCGTGGACGACGCCGATGGCGAGAGCCGCCAGGTAGGCGCCGACGATGCTGCCCATGCCGCCGACCACGACGACGACGAAGGCCTCGGCGATGACCGCCAGGTCCATGTGCAGGTTGGCCGCCTCGCGCGGCACCTGCAGCGCACCGCCGAGGCCGGCCAGCAGGGCGCCCAGCGCGAAGACGCCGGTGAAGAGCCGTTTCTCGTCGACGCCCAGCGCCGCCGTCATCTCGCGATCGGCCGTCGCCGCGCGCACCAGCACACCCCAGCGCGTGTGCCGGAAGGCGAGCCAGAGCAACCCCAGCACCGCCGGCCCGACCGCGATCAGGAAGAGGTCGTAGGCCGGCACCGGTTGGCCGAGGATGTCGACGGCGCCACGCAGCCCCGGCGCGCGCGGCCCCATGATGTCCTCCGGCCCCCACAGCCAAAGGGCCGCGTCCTGGATGACCAGCACCAGCCCGAAGGTGGCGAGAAGCTGGAACAGCTCGGGCGCGGCATAGAGCCGCCGCAGCACCACGACCTCGGCGACGAGGCCGAGCAGCCCGACGCCAAGAGCGGCCACGATGACGCCTGTCCAAAAGCCGAGCGACGCCATCGCCGTCACGGCGAGATAGGCGCCGACCATGAAGAACGAGCCGTGCGCGAAATTCACGACCCGCGTGACGCCGAAGACGATCGACAGCCCCGCGGAGACGAGGAACAGCGACGACGCGCCCGCCAGCCCGGTCAGTGCCTGTGCCGCGGCGAAGGACGGCTCGGCCGCCAGCGCCCGCAGGGTGGCGAGGGCGGCGTCCACCGCCGCGGTGCTGCCGTCGGCCGGCCTCTCCTGTTATTGCGGGCGGAGTGCCCGCACCGTCGCATCGTCGGGCAGGTAGTTGGCGCCGTCGGCGTAGCGCCAGCCCGTCATGACGCCCTTGCCGTCCTTGACCGTCGTGCGGCCGACATAGGCGCCGAGCGTCGCCTGATGATCCAACGCCCGGTACCGCATCGGGCCGAACGGGCTGCCGAGCGAGAGGCCGCGCATGGCGTCGACCATCTTCTCGGTTTCGGTCGAGCCGGCCTTGGCGACGGCAGCGGCGATCGACTTCACCATGACGTAGCCGACGATCGAGCCCAGCCTGGGATAGTCGTTGAAGCGGGCGCGGTAGGCGTCGCGGAACGCCTTGTGCTCCGCCGTCTCGATCGCCTCCCAGGGATATCCCGTGACGATCCAGCCCTCTGGCGTCTCGTCCTTGAGCGGATCGAGGTATTCCGGCTCGCCCGTGAGCAGGCTGACCACGGGGCGGTCGCGAAAGAGGTTGCGCGTGTTGCCCTCACGCACGAAGCGGCCCAAATCGGCCCCGAAGGTGACGTTGAAGATCGCGTCCGGCCGGGCGAGTGCGATCGCCTGCACGGTGGCGCCGGCATCGATGCGGCCCTGGGCCGGCCACTGCTCGGCGACGAAGGAGACGTCGGGGCGCTTCGCCTGGAGAAGCTTGCGGAAGGCGGCGACCGCCGACTGCCCGTATTCGTAGTTGGGTGCGACCGTCGCCCAGCGCTTGGCCGGCAGCTTCGCCGCCTCCTCGGCCAGCATCGCCGCCTGCATATAGGTCGAGGGGCGCAAGCGGAAGGTGTAGCGGTTGCCCTTCTCCCAGGTGATGGCATCGGTCAGGGGCTCCGAGGCGACGAACAGCACCTTGTGCTGGCGGGCATAGTCGGCGACCGCAAGTCCGATATGGGAGAAGAAGGTGCCGGCGAGCAGCGCCACCTTCTCGTTGGCGACGAGCTCGGCTGCCAGCCGCACCGCGTCCTCGGGCTTGGCCGCGTCGTCGCGCGCGACGATCTCGAGCTTGCGGCCGAGCACGCCGCCGGCCGCGTTGACCTCCTCCATCGCCAGCGTCCAGCCGTTGCGGTAGGGCACCGTGAAGGCGGCCATGCCGGAATAGCTGTTGATCTCGCCGACCTTGATCGGCTCCTGGGCAGCCGCCGCGAAGGCGACGACGGACATCGCAAGACCGAGGATGGCACGCCTGAGCATCGCCGCCCCTCCCTTTCCCGTAGCGCTCGGAGAATGCCCGGCAGCCTAGTGGCGACGCCCCGCGCTTGCCACCCTCTTATGCCGAGGCTCCGTAAAGACGACTCATGGAGCATCGGACAAGCGTCGTTGCGTCCCTCGACGATGCTCGGGATGAGAAGATTCCATTACAGCCATCATAGGCGTTCCTCACCCGGAGCATCGTCGAGGGGCGCATTGACGGCGGTGCAATCCCGTCCCGCTCCAGCGTTCATCCCCTGGGCGCGATGGCACTATGCGGCGTCCGTGCGCAGCTCGAGGCGGCGCAGGCAGCGGTCGATCCACTGGGCCGTAAGCTTCTCGTGCACGCCGTTCTGCCCCAGCCGCTGTCGCAATGCCGCGAAGTCGACGCGGTCGAGACACTGGTCCTGGTTGAAGCACGAGAAGACCACGCTGCGAGCGCCTGTCGCCGGATCGACATGGGGCTGCAGGCATTGGGCGCAGATCTCCTTCATCATGCATTGCATCGGCGAATTGATGCTGCCGATCGCGACATGGTCGGGCTTGAGCAGGTCGACGAGCAGTCCGTGCCGCGAGGCGGCGACCGCCGCCATCATCCGGTCCGACCCGATGACGACCATGCGGTCGATAGCGTCGAGCGGCACCGGCGGCGGCCCGAGGCGGCCGCGGCCATAGGCGTCGATCGCCGCCACGATGTTGCCGACGAAGCTTCGGTCCTGCGGCCGGCCCGGCGCGAATCCCGGCTCCTCGTCGCTGCACCAAACGACGACGTCGGCCGCCCGCTCGATGTCGGGCACGTGGTAACGGTCGACCAGCTTCTTGTAGCCGGCGAAGTAGATGACCTTCGACCCGGCCGCACGCAAGGCCTGACCGATCGAGAAGAGCACGGCATTGCCGAGGCCGCCGCCGGCCAGCAGCACCGTCTCGCCGGCCGGCGTCTCGGTCGGCGTCCCGGTCGGCCCCATCAGGATCACCGGCTCGCCCGGGCGCAGCAGCGCACAAAGGTCGGACGAGCCGCCCATCTCCAGAACGATGGTCGAGATCAGGCCCTTCTCGGCATCGACCCAGGCACCGGTGAGGGCCAGCCCCTCCATGCCGAGTGCGGTGCCGTCGACGCGATGGGCCAGCCGCTCGAAGTTCTGCAGCCGATAGAACTGGCCCGGCCGGAAGGCCCGCGCGGCGGCCGGCGCCCGCACCACGACCTCGACGATGTTCGGCGTCAGCCGGATGACCTCCGACACCGTCGGGCGCAGCGCGTCGGAAACTCCCCGGCTCAGCGTCGCCGCGTCGGTCGTCGGCGGCCGTTCCGCGAGCAGGCGGCTGATCACGGGATAACCCTGCTTGGTCCCGCCCATCGCCTTCACGACATTGCCGGCGAAGGACGGGTGAAGGTCGCCCCAGAAGCTCATCCATCGCCCATCGCCGTTGCGGTGCATTAGCACCTCGGCCTGCGCGGGCTTGGCTGATTTTTCGGGCACCACATGGGCGCCGTCCGGCCCGTAGGCGCGAAAATACTTGCCATCGAGCACGACGGCACCGTCGCTCTCGCGCGCCAGCACCGTATTGGGCTGGGTGCCGGCCGCCATCAGGACGGCGCGCGCCGGCAGGCGGACACGCTCGTGCGCGCCATCCAGGCTGCGACGCTCGCAGATAAGCGCCTCCGCATGGCCGAAACCGTCGACGTCGACCGCGACCGGCGAAAGGTTCTCCGCGAAGCGGATCCCCTCCTCCATCGCCTTGGCTACCTCCTCGTGGTTGAGAGTGTAGCTGGGCGCATCGACGAGCCGTCGCCGATAGGCGATGGTCGCCCCGCCCCACTCGGTGAGCAGGCGGACGAGATCGGGCGCACGTCCCTCGGCCATGGCCGCCGCCCGCTCGGCGCGGATGGCGCGGGCATGCGCCAGGAATTCCTCGGCGATGCCGGCCTCCTCGACCGTCCAGGGAGCCCGGACATGTGCATCGCCGCGCTCGCCGACGAGAGTCTCCCAACGTGCCAGGAACTTCTCGACCTGGACGACGTAGTAGGCGAGCGCCTCGGTAGCCGTGTCGATCGCCGTCAGCCCGCCGCCGACCACCACGACCGGCAGGCGGAGTTGCAGGTTGGCGATCGAATCCGCCTTGGCTGCCCCGGTGAGCTGCAAGGCCATCAGGAAGTCGGAGGCCGCGCGCACGCCACGCGCCAGCCCGTTCTCCATGTCGACGATCGTCGGCCGCCCGGCGCCGGCGCACAGCGCCACATGATCGAAGCCCATGGCGAAGGCGTCACCCGGAGTGAGCGTGCCGCCGAAGCGCACGCCGCCGAACATCGCGAACGCGTTGCGGCGCTCCAGCAGCAGGCGGACGATCTTGAGGAAGTTCTTGTCCCAGCGGACCGTGATCCCGTACTCGGCCACGCCGCCGAAGCCAGCCATGACGCGGTCGTCGAGCGGCTCGCGCAGGCTCTCGATGTCGCGAATCGGCCGGAACGGCACGCGCGCCGCGCCATCGACGCCGCTGACTTCCGGCGCCAGGGGCTCGATCTTCAGCCCGTCGATCGCCACCACGCGATGGCCGTCGTTCATCAGGTGGTGCGAGAGGTTGAAGCCGGCGGGGCCGAGGCCGACCACCAGCACCGTGCGCCCCGTGTCCGGGCGCGGCAG
>JBFWXJ010000277.1:0-8714 GCA_050187535.1 Alphaproteobacteria bacterium
GCTCGGCAAGCCGCGGTCGCCCGGAACGGGAGGCGACAACGTCGTGCCGCCTCCGCCGCCGCCACCTCCGCCGCCACCACCTCCGCCACCACCACCTCCGCCACCACCACCTCCGCCGCCGCCTCCCGACCCGCCGCCGCCGGGGCTGCCGTCGCCGTCGGGCGGCATCCAGCCGCCGGCCGTCGAGCGGCTCACCGTCCAGCCGGCGGGGCCGACGGGGCTGCCGCCGGCACCGCTGCTGCCGTCGCCGGGGTCCGACGATCTGGCCGAGGCGTTGCCTGACGAGGTGTTGGTGCTGCTGCGGCCGGGCTTCGGCCAGGCCGGCGCGGCTGCGCTGGCACGCGACTATGCGCTCGACCTGGCCGAGACCATCCCGCTCGCGATCCTGGGCACCGAGGCCTACCGGCTGCTGGTCCTCCAGCAGCGGCCGCTGGGGCCGCTGATCGACGTCCTCAACCTCGACCCGCGGGTGCAGATCGCTCAGCCGCGCTACCGCTACCGGACGACGCAGACGACGCCGGGCCCGAGCTCCGCGCCGCTGCGCCAGTACGCGCTCGAGCGCCTCCAGGCCGAGCAGGCGAACCGGCTGGCGCGCGGGCAGGGGGTGCGGGTCGCGATCATCGATACGCGGATCGACGCGACCCATCCCGCACTCCGCGGGCGGGTCGCCGGCGTCGTGGACGTGGCCGGTGCGGAGCGCGATCCGGCGCAGCACGGCACGGCGCTCGCCGGAATCCTGGCTGCCGACGGCCGCCTGCGCGGCATCGCACCCCAGGTGCAGATCCTTTCGGTCCAGGCGTTCACGCCCGATCCCGGGCTGCCGGGTGCGGGGACCAGCACGTCGGACAAGATCGCGCGGGCCATCGACGTCGCTGTCGAGCAGGGTGCGCGCGTCCTCAACCTCAGCTTCGCCGGCCCCCGCGACCCGATCGTCGGGCGCATGGTGCGACGCGCCGTCGAGCGGGGGTCGGTCGTGGTGGCGGCGGTCGGCAACGAGGGGCAGGAGCGCACGCGCTATCCGGCCGCCTTCGACGACGTCATCGCCGTGACCGCGACGGATGCGCGCGACCGCCTCTATGCGCAGGCGAACCGCGGCGCCTTCGTCGGGGTCGCCGCCCCCGGCGTCGACATCGTGACGACCGGCCCCGGCGGCACCGTCCAGTCGCTGTCGGGCACCTCCATGGCCACCGCCTATGTCAGCGGCGTCGCGGCGCTGCTGCTCGAGCGCCAGCCCGACCTCAAGCCGGCGGAGGTTCGCGCGCTGATCGAGGCCAGCACCGTCGACCTCGGGAGCCCCGGCAAGGACCCGGAATATGGAGCCGGGCGGGTCGACGCCTTCCGCGCCGTCAGCCGGGACCGCTCATCGTCGATGCGACCGGCGGCGCGCTAGGACGGGGAGGGCGGTCGTTGGACCGCCCGTCCTCTTACCCCGATCCGCGCCTTCAGAAGGGAATGTCGTCGTCCAGGTCGCCGCGCGGGGGCGGGGAGCTGCCGCCGCGAGAAGCCGGCGCCGAGCGTCCGCCACCTCCGCTCATGCCACCACCGCTCATGCGGCCGCCACCGCCCATGTCGCCGCCGCCGGGCGGGCCGTCCATCTCATCGTATCCGCCGCCGCCCATGTCGCCACCGCCGCCGCCGCCGCGGCCGTCGAGCATCGTCAGCTCGCCGCGGAACTGCTGGAGCACGACCTCCGTCGTATAGCGTTCCTGGCCGCCCTGGTCGGTCCACTTGCGGGTCTGGAGCGCGCCCTCCACATAGACCTTCGCGCCCTTCCGCAGGTAGCGTTCCGCCACCTCGGCCAGCCGCTCGTTGAAGATCACCACGCGGTGCCACTCCGTGCGCTCCTGGCGCTCACCGGAATTGCGGTCGCGCCAGGTCTCGCTGGTGGCCAGCGCCAGGTTGACGATCTTCTTGCCCGCCTGCGTCGAGCGCACCTCCGGATCGCGTCCGAGATTGCCGATGAGGATGACCTTGTTGACGCTTCCGGCCATGGCCGCCGCTCCCGTTCCTGCCGATGTCCCACGATCGATGGCGCGCGAACCTACACCAGCCCCCGCACTGCTGGCACCGCATTGCGAGAGTGGCATTTCCGCGGCCGAGAACGTATAATGAACACGATCGCTCTTCCCGCCAATCCCCGGGCTGCTCCGAAGGCGCTGACGGCATGTCGCTGACCCACATCCGCGTGCGCGGCGCGCGCGAGCACAACCTGCGCAACGTCGACGTCGACCTGCCCCGCGACAAGCTGGTGGTGATCACCGGCCTCTCGGGCTCCGGCAAGTCGTCGCTCGCCTTCGACACGATCTATGCCGAGGGCCAGCGCCGCTATGTCGAGAGCCTGTCCGCCTATGCGCGGCAGTTCCTCGAGCTGATGCAGAAGCCGGATGTCGACCTCATCGAGGGGCTGTCGCCGGCGATCTCCATCGAGCAGAAGACGACCTCGCGCAACCCGCGCTCGACCGTCGGCACGGTGACCGAGGTCTACGACTACATGCGCCTGCTCTGGGCGCGCATCGGCATACCCTATTCGCCCGAGACGGGCCTGCCGATCGAGAGTCAGACGGTCACCCAGATGGTCGACCGCATCATGGAGATGGCGGAAGGGACCCGCCTCTACCTGATGGCGCCCGTCGTGCGCGGCCGCAAGGGCGAGTACCGCAAGGAGCTGGCCGACCTGCAGAAGCGCGGCTTCCAGCGCGTCAAGGTCGACGGCACGCTGCACGAGATCGACGCGGTGCCGGCCCTCAACAAGAAGCTGAAGCACGACATCGAGGTGGTGGTCGACCGCATCGTCGTGCGCGATGGCCTCGGCAACCGTGTCGCGGATTCGCTGGAGACCGCACTCTCGCTGGCGGACGGAATCGCCGTCGCCGAAAACGCCGAGACGGGCGAGCGCACGCTGTTCTCCGCCAAGTTCGCCTGCCCGGTGTCGGGGTTCACCATTCCCGAGATCGAGCCCAGGCTCTTCTCGTTCAACAACCCCTTCGGTGCCTGCCCGACCTGCGACGGGCTCGGCGTCACCATGTTCTTCGATCCCGACCTCGTGGTGCCTGACGACACGACGGCGCTCGGCGCCGGCGCGATCGCGCCCTGGGCGTCGTCCTCCTCGCAGTACTACCAGCAGACGCTGGAGAGCCTCGCCAGGCACTTCGAGGTGCCGCTCGCCACGCCGTGGAAGAAGCTGCCCGAGGCGATGCGCCACACCATCCTGTACGGGTCGTCCGGTGCGGCGATCGAGATGGCCTACGACGACGGGCTGCGCACATACCACACGGCCAAGGCGTTCGAGGGCGTGATCCCGAACATGGAGCGGCGCTGGAAGGAGACCGACAGCGCCTGGGTGCGCGAAGAGCTCGGCCGCTATCACAACACGCGCACCTGCGAGGTTTGCCGCGGCAAGCGGCTCAAGCCCGAGGCGCTTGCGGTCAAGGTCGCACGGCGCGACGTAAGCGAAGTGGCGGAGCTGTCGATCGCCGAGGCCGCACGCTGGTTCGGCGGGCTCTCGGCATCGCTGTCGCAGAAGCACCGGGACATCGCCGAGCGCATCCTGAAGGAGATCAACGAGCGCCTTGGATTCCTCGTCAATGTCGGGCTCGACTACCTGACGCTGTCGCGCGCGTCCGGCACGCTCTCGGGCGGGGAGAGCCAGCGCATCCGGCTGGCCTCGCAGATCGGCTCGGGCCTCACGGGCGTCCTCTACGTGCTGGACGAGCCCTCGATCGGCCTGCACCAGCGCGACAACGACCGCCTGCTGGAGACGCTGAAGCGCCTGCGCGACCTGGGGAACACGGTCCTCGTCGTCGAACATGACGAGGATGCGATACGCTCGGCCGACTGGCTGGTCGACATGGGCCCCGGCGCCGGCGTGCATGGCGGGCAGGTGGTGGCCGCGGGGTTGCCCGACGAGGTCATGCGCAATCCCGCCAGCCTGACCGCGCAGTACCTGACGGGCATGCGCCAGGTGCCGTTGCCGAAGGAGCGGCGAGAGGGCCATCGCGGCCGCACACTGTCGGTGGTCGGCGCACGCGGCAACAACCTGAAGAACGTCTCGGTCGACATCCCGCTCGGCACCTTCACCTGCGTCACCGGCGTGTCGGGCGGCGGCAAGTCGACGCTGGTGATCGAGACGCTCTACAAGGCGCTCGCCAAGCGCCTCCATGGCGCGCGCGAGCAGCCCTTGCCGGTCGACCGCATCGAGGGCGTGGCCCATGTCGACAAGATCATCGACATCGACCAGTCGCCGATCGGCCGCACGCCGCGCTCCAACCCCGCGACCTACACCGGCGCCTTCACGCCGATCCGCGAGTGGTTCGCCGGGCTGCCGGAAGCCAAGGCGCGCGGCTACGCGGCGGGGCGCTTCTCGTTCAACGTCAAGGGCGGGCGTTGCGAGGCGTGCCAGGGCGACGGTGTCATCAAGATCGAGATGCACTTCCTGCCCGACGTCTATGTCCAGTGCGATGCCTGCAAGGGCAAGCGCTACAACCGCGAGACGCTGGAGATCACCTTCAAGGACAAGTCGATCGCCGACGTCCTCGACATGACCGTCGAGGAGGGCTGCGGCTTCTTCAAGGCGGTGCCGGCGATCCGCGACAAGCTGGAGACGCTGCGCGAGGTCGGGCTCGGCTACATCCATGTGGGACAGGCCGCGACGACGCTGTCGGGTGGCGAGGCGCAGCGCGTCAAGCTGGCGAAGGAGCTGTCGCGCCGCGCCACCGGCCAGACCCTCTACATCCTCGACGAGCCGACCACGGGCCTGCATTTCGAGGACGTGCGCAAGCTGATGGAGGTGCTCCATCGCCTGGTCGAGTCCGGCAACACCGTCCTCGTGATCGAGCACAATCTCGAGGTCATCAAGACCGCCGACTGGATCATCGACATGGGTCCCGAGGGCGGCGACGGCGGCGGCGAAGTGGTGGCCCAGGGCACGCCCGAGGAGGTCGCCCGCATCGAGGCGAGCTACACCGGCCGCTATCTCAAGCCTCACCTCTCGCGCGAACGGCACCGGCAGCGCAAGCGCGCGTGACCCGGGCGCCGATGTCCGCCTTCCAGCCGCTGCCCGGCCGCACGATCCCGACGGCGATCGCGGCCGCGGCGAGCGCCCATCCGCGATCTCCGGCTCTCGTTTCGCCGGACGGGACCGTTTCCTTCACGCATCTGGTCCGCGCCATCGACGGCTTCGCCGCGGCATTGGTCGGTCGCGGCATCGTTCGGGGAATGCCCGTCGGTCTCGTGATGGCCGACGGGCCCGTCGACGTGGTGTTCTTCCTGGCGCTGCTGCGCCTCGGCGCGCCGCCCCTCGTGCTCTCGGCGCTGGAGTCTTCGGCCGAACGCGAGCGGCTGCTGGCCCTGCTCGGTGCGACCGCCACGATCGGCGCCGGCCGCTTTCGCGCGGGGCAGGGCGGGACCTGGATCGACACCGAGGCGCTGCGGCCGGATGCCGACGTTTCCGACCTGCCGGCCTTTCCCGATCCGTCCTCTGTCGCCCATTTCAATCGCTCTTCCGGAACGACGCTGGGGCAGCCGAAGCTGATCGCCATCACGCAGGGCCAGCGCGGCGACCGCGGCGCGCGCGAGTCCGCGGGCTTCGTCGACGGCCCCGGTGACGTGCTGATGCACGTCGTGCCGCTCGTCAACAGCATCGGCCGGGGCATGGCGCTCGCCGCCCTCGCGCGCGGTGCCGCGCTCGCGTTCCCGCCGGCGAACGCCACGCTGGCCGACATGCGCGCCTTCATGCAGCGGCACGGAGTGACGGCGATCACGCTGACGCCGCCCTATGTGCGCGACCTGCTGCGGCGGGCCGAGGGGCGGACGGCGCCCCTGCTGCCGGGCGTCAGGCTCATGCTGGCGAGCGCGCCGATCTCGCCGGCCGAGCGCCGCGCCGTGCGCGAGCGGCTGACGCCGCTGCTCTACGTCAACTACGGCACCAACGAGGTCGGCCCGCTCGCCATCGCGCGGCCGGATGACCTCGACGTCGCGCCGGGCTGCGTCGGGCGCGCCACGCCCGGCGTCGAGGCCGAGGTCGTCGGCGACGACCTGCGGCCCTTGCCGCCGGGCCAGCCGGGCGAGCTCCGCTTCCGCGATCCCGATTTCCCGCGCGACTACACGATGTCGCCTGCCGGCTCGACCAGCCGGTTCGTCGACGGCTGGTTCTATCCCGCCGACGCCGGGGTCATGGACGCGGCCGGACGTATCACCTTGCTGGGCCGTGTCGACGAGGTGATCAACGTCGGCGGCCGCAAGGTGCACCCCTCGGCGATCGAGGCATGGTTGACGGCCGATCCGCGCGTCGCCGAGGCGGCGGCCGTCGCCATCCCCTCGCTTCGTCTCGGCGAGATGCCGGTCGCCGCCGTGGTGCTGCGCGAGCCTGTCGGCGAGGCCGAGCTGCTGGATATCTGCCGGCGCGGCGCCGGGGTCGGCATCCCGATGCCCAAGCGGGTGGTGGCGCTGCCGGAGCTGCCGCGCAACACCGGCGGAAAGATCGACCGGCGCGCCGTGCGCGCCATGATCGAACCGCATCTGGCGCGCCGGGGACCATCCGACCGATGACGATAGGGTTGGTCGAACCGCTGGCCGGACGTACGGTCCCGACCGCTCTGGAGGCGATGGCGCGGCGCCGGCCGGACGCGCCGGCGATCGTCTCGCCCGCGGGCACGATCGGGTTCGCGGCGCTCGTCGGCGCGATCGAACGGCGTGCCGCATGGCTCATGTCGAACGGGCTGCAGCCGGGAATGTCGGCGGGGCTCGTGATGGACGACTCGCCGACTGACCTCATCGCGTTCCTCGCCCTGTTTCGCCTGGGCGTCGCGGTGCTGCCCATTTCCGCCGACGAGGCCCCGGCGGAGCGCAGGATGCTCCTCGACGCCGTCGGCGCCGTGGCCTGCATCGGCAAGTCCGCCTGCCGAGCGCCCGGCGAGAGCCGATGGATCGATATGGAGGCGTTCGGCGATGGCGATCCGCACATCCTGCCGCCGCCGCCGGGACCCGACGATCGCGCGCACTACAACCGCTCCTCGGGCACGACGCTGGGCCAGCCGAAAATCATCGCCATTTCCCACGGTCAGCGCGCGGACAGGGTGGTGCGCGAAGCGGCGGGCTTCGTCGGCCCCGGCGACCGGCTCCTGCACATCGTGCCCCTGGTCAACAGCTTCAGCCGGGGCGTAGTGCTCGCGACGCTCGCCAGCGGCGGGACGCTCGTCTTTCCGCCGGCCGAGCTGAGCTTCGCCGTGCTCGGCAGCGTGCTCGCCGAGAATGGCGTCACGGCGATGGCGCTGACCCCGCCGCTCGTCCGCGACATGCTGCGCAATCCGCGCGAGGGACGCTTGCTGCCGGGCGTGCGGCTCATGGTCGGGACCGCGCCGCTGCCGGTTGCGCAACGCCTGGAAGCACGTCGCCGGCTGACCCCGCTTCTCTTCATCCACTACGCGACCAACGAGACCGGGCCTCTGGCGATCGCCACGCCCGCCGACCTCGACGCCGACCCGCGCTGCGCCGGCCGGGCGACGACGGGCGTCGAGGCGCAGGTGGTCGACGATCGCTCCCGCGCTCTGCCGCCGGGTGCGATGGGAGCGCTGCGCGTCCGCGAGGCCGGATTCCCCGACGACTACGTGTTCGCTCCCGCCGGCTCGGCCAGTCGCTTCGTCGAGGGGTGGTTCTACCCGGGCGATGCGGCGACGATGGACGAGGCGGGCCGGATCACCATCCACGGCCGCATCGACGACGTCATCAACGTCGGCGGGCGCAAGGTGCATCCCTCGGCGATCGAAGCCTGGCTGGCGGCCGATCCGCGGGTCGTCGAGGCGGCCGCCGTCGGCATGCGTGCGCAGCGGATGGGCGAGGTGCCGATGGCGGCGGTGGTGCTCCGCGCGCCGGCGACCGAAGCGGAACTGCTCGACCTCTGCCGCAGCGCAGGGGGCGGCCTGCCGCTGCCCAGGCGAATCCTCGTCCTGCCCGAGCTCCCACGCAATGCCGCCGGCAAGATCGACCGCAGGCGCCTGGTGGCGCTGTTCACAGCGCAGTTCGGATCATGACCGCGATATAACCCGGGGTTGCCGAGCGGCCCGGTCATCCCAGCTTGAGCCATCCGAAGAGCCCCGCGAGTATCGCGCTCTCCAGTCGATGGCGGAAAGATGCGTTGGCACCAATGAACGCGGGGCACGGGACCTTGCAGGGCGGAACCATCCCGGCCGCCGTCGTCGCGGCGGCGCATGATCGGCCCTCGGCGCCGGCCCTGGTCTCCGAGGAAGGCACAATCACATTCGCGGTCCTCGTGCGTCTCGTCGACGGCTATGCCGCAGCGTTGGCCGGGGCGGGGGTACGGCCGGGAGCCGTGGTCGGCCAGGTGGTCGGCGATCGGCCGATCGACCTCGCAATGCAGCTCGCGCTGTTCCGGGCTGGGGCCGCGACCTTCGCACTCATGCCCCAGGAGGCGCCTGCGCCACGCCGCGCGCTTCTCGACCGGCTGGGCGCGGAGATCTGCGTCGGCGCCGCGGCGGACCGCGGCGGGCAGGACGGCGCGTGGGTCGACTACGAGGAGCTATCGGCGGATGCCGATCCGAGAGGATTGCCGCGGCTGCCGGTCCCCGGCGACGTCGCCCACTACAACCGCTCGTCGGGTACCACGGGCGAAGCGAAGCTGGTCGGCATCACCCATGCGCAACGGGCGATCCGCGCCGCGCGGGAGACGGCGGGATTCCGGCGCCGTCGGGATGACCGCC
>JBFWXJ010000278.1:0-8617 GCA_050187535.1 Alphaproteobacteria bacterium
CATGGGCCTCGTCGGCGAATCGGGCTGCGGCAAGACCACGCTCGCCCGCGCCGTGCTGGGCGTGCTGCCGCGCCACATCGCCGAGATCGGCCGCGGCCGCATCCTCTTCCGCGGCGACGACCTGCTTCAGGCCGACCAGGGCCGGGTCGCCGATGCCGTCCGCGGCCGCGCGATCACCTTCGTGCCGCAGGACCCGTTCACCAGCTTCAGCCCGGTCTTCACCGTCGGCGCCCAGATCATGGATCTGATGAAGTGGAAGTCGCCGCGCCGGCCGCCCGGCGGCGACGGCGGGCCGCTGCCGGCGCTGCTGCGCGGCTATCCGCGCAGCCGCCGCAAGGCCGACCGCGCCGCGGTGCTGGAGCTGCTGGACGCGGTCCAGCTGCCGCAGCCCGAGCGCATCCTCGCCAAGTATCCGCACGAGCTGTCGGGCGGCCAGCGCCAGCGCCTGATGATCGCCATGGCGCTGCTGCCGGAGCCGTCGCTGGTCATCGCCGACGAGCCGACGACGGCACTCGACGTCACCATCCAGGCGCAGATCCTGGGACTGCTGCGCCGCCTCGCCACGGAACGCGGCGTGGCCGTGCTGCTGACGACCCACGACCTCGGCACCGCCTACGAAATCTGCGACGCGATCACCGTCATGTATGCGGGCCAGGAGGTCGAGGCCGCGCCCGTCGACCGCTTCTTCGACCATCCGGCCCATCCCTATACCGGCCGGCTGCTGGCGAGCCTGCCGAAGACCGACGGCGCCGTCACCGGCATCCCGGGCGAGGTGCCGAGCCTGCTTCGGCCGCCCGGCGGCTGCCGCTTCAACCCGCGCTGCGACCGCGCCGGGCCCGAGTGCTCGGCCGAGCGTCCGGCCGCCACGCGCCGTGCCGAGGGCCATGTCGTGCGCTGCCACCATCCCCTGGCGGAGCGCGCGGCATGAGCGCCCGATCCACCCCCGTCGCTCAGCCCATCCTGACGGTCCGCGAGCTGCGCCGCTGGTTTCCCATCCGCGGCGCGTTCAACCGCCGCGTCGGCTGGGTCAAGGCGCTCGACGACGTCTCCTTCGCGCTGGAGCAGGGCGAGATCCTGGGCCTGGTCGGCGAATCCGGCTGCGGCAAGTCGACCCTCGGCAAGACGATCATGGGTATCCACCAGCCGGATGCCGGCGAGGTCTGGTTCCAGGGTCAGCAGATCGCCAAGCTGCCGCCGTCGGCGGCCCGGCCGGTGCGCCGCCACCTCCAGTACGCCTACCAGGACCCCGGCGCGTCGCTTGATCCCCGCTGGAAGATCGGCCGCTCGCTGCACGAGCCGCTCGTCATCCACACCGACCTGTCGGCCGCCGACCGCGACCGGCGCGTGCGCGAAATCCTGAAGGCGGTCGGCCTGCCCGAGAGCCATCTCGATCTCTATCCGCACGAAATCTCCGGCGGCCAGCAGCGCCGCGTCGGCCTCGCCCGCATCCTGACGCTGCAGCCCAAGGTGGTCATCCTCGACGAACCGACCTCGGGCCTCGACGTGTCGGTGCAGGCGACGGTGCTGGCGCTCTTCCGCGAGCTGCGCGACGCGTTCGACCTGACCTACATCTTCGTCAGCCACGACCTGGCGGTCGTGCGCATGATGTGCACGCGCGTCGCCGTCATGTATCTCGGCCGCATCGTCGAGATCGGACCGACGGAGCAGATCTTCGCCGCCCCGCAGCACCCCTACACACGCTCGCTGCTGGCCGCGATCCCCGAGATCGGCGGCAAGCGCGTCACCCGCGACTTCTGGCTGCAGGGCGAACCGCCCGACCCGGGCAACCTGCCGTCGGGCTGCCGCTTCCGCACCCGCTGCCCCAAGGCCGAGGCGCGCTGCGCCGAGATCGAGCCCGGCCTCGCGCCGCACGCGGGGCGCGAGGTCGCCTGCCACTTCCCCGGCTGACGGCTCGCGCCCGCGCCCAAGGCGCCGCCATTGACAGCGCGCGGCGGCGCGTCCCACGCTCCGCATCCTCACAAGAAGCTACCCGGAGGAAACATGCCGACCGTCGTTCGCGCCCTCGCGGCCGCGGGGTCCCTCGCCGCGGGCCTCGCAACCGCCATCCCGGCCGACGCCCAGACGCTGTGGAAGGGCTACACCTTCATCCCGTCCGTCACCCATGCCGCCTTCAAGAACCTGGAGGCGATGGGCCAGGAGTTCGCCAAGGTCTCGGGCGGACGCATCACCGTGCGCAACAGCGCCGGCGGCCAGCTTCCGGTCAACGCGACCTCGATCACCCAGGCGGTGGGCGAGGGCATCATCACCTATGCCCAGGACGGCTTCTACACCGGCAACATCCAGATCGGCGCCCTGCCGTTCCTGCCGATGCTGGCCGGCAGCTACGCGGATTTCGGGAAGATCGTGGCGCTGCTCCGGCCCGCCCTCGACCGTGAGCTCGACAAGCGCGGGGTCAAGCTGCTGGCGACCTACAACTTTCCGCAGCAGACCATCTGGTCGATCGGCGAGCTGACGGCGATCGACCAGATCCAGGGCAAGAAGGTGCGCGTCGCCAACAACCCGCAGGCGCAGTTCTTCCAGCAGCTCGGCGCGGTGCCGGTGACGCTCGGCTCGCCCGAGGTGGCGTCGGCCCTGCAGCGCGGCGTCGTCGACATGGTCGTCACCGCCAGCGCCGGCGGCGGGCTGCTGTGGGGCGACATGTTCAAGTCGAACTACCGGGTGACGATCTGCTGGGACAACTTCCTCATCATCGTCAACAAGGAGGCGTTCCAGAAGCTGCCGGCCGACGTGCGGACGAAGGTCGCCGCCGCCGCCGAGCAGCACGCCGCCGCCCTCTCGAAGGAGCTGGCGGAATCGGAGATCAGCAGCACCGAGATGCTGAAGGGCAAGGGCATCAAGTTCTTCATGCCGACCGACGCGGTCGTGAAGACCATGGCCCAGCGCGCCGAGCCGGTGTGGAACGAATGGGCCAAGGGCGTGGGGCCCGAGGCGGTCGACCTGCTGGCCAAGGCACGCCAGGCGATCGGGAAGTAGCGGCAGGCGGAACCGGCCGGCAGGGCGCGGCGCGGCGCCCTACCGGTCGAACATCTGCGCCGGCAGCCAGAGCGCGATTTCGGGGAACGCCGTCAGCACGGCGGCGAAGCCGATGATGAGGAACCAGTACGGCGCGCAGCCGAGATTGACGTCGCGCAGGTTCCATCCGGAGATGCCCTGCACGACGAAGAGGTTGATGCCGAAGGGCGGCGTGATCTGGCCGAGCTCGACCATCACCACCAGCATCACGCCGAACCAGATGCCGTCGAAGCCGAAGCCGACGACGGCCGGATAGAGCAGCGGCACGGTCAGCACGATCATGCCGATGCTGTCGACGACGCAGCCAAGCACCACGTACATCAGGATGACGGCGATCAGGAACTGGTAGCGGTCGAGGCCGCTCTGCACCAGCAGCCGGGCGATGTTCTCCGACACGCCGACATTCTCCACCGCATAGGCGAAGATGAAGGCGGCCAGGATGATGAAGAGCAGCGAGCTGCTGATCTTCACCGTGTTGACCATCGCCGCGTGGAGCTTGGCCCAGGTGAGGTCGCCCCAGACGACGCTGACGATGATGGCCAGCGTGGCACCGACCGCGCCGGCCTCGGTCGGCGTCGCATAGCCGAAATAGATGCCGCCCAGCACCGCCGCCATGAGGAGGATGAAGGGCACGAGGTCGACCAGCGCGCGGAGCTTCTCCGCGAGCGGCACCACGCCCTCGTCGCGCGGCGCGATCGCGGGACGCACCCAGGACATCACGGCGATGTAGGCCATGAAGACGAGCGCCAGCAGGATGCCCGGCAGCATGCCCGCCATGAACAGCCGGGCGATCGAGGTCTCGGTGAAGGTGCCGTAGATGATCAGCGGGATCGACGGCGGGATCAGGATGCCGAGCGTGCCGCCCGCGCACAGCGACCCCGCCGCCATGCGCCGGTCGTAGCCGCGCCGGTCGAGCTGCGGCAGCGCCACCGTGCCGATGGCCGCCGCCGTGGCGACCGAAGAGCCGCTGATCGCCGCGAACATCGCGCAGCCCGCGACGTTGGTCTGCAGCAGCCCGCCCGGCAGCCCACGCACCACCTTCGTCAGCCCGACGTAGAAGCGCTGGCTGACACCGCTCTGCAGCAGGATGTCGGCCATCAGGATGAACAGCGGGATCGCCGTCAGCGTGAAGCTGTTGACGCTGCCCCAGGTGACCAGCCCGAGCGCGCGGAAGCCGATCCATCCCTCCGCGAACCACAGCGAGACCAGCGCTGCGATGCCGATCGCGAAAGGGATCCACATGCCGCCCAACAGGAGCGCCAGCAGCACCCCCAGCGCCAGCGTGAAATCCGCGGCCCAGCCGCTCACGGCGCGTCCTCCCGGCCGGCGAGTCGCGCGAGGTCGCGCGCGATCTCCGCCGCCAGGGCTAGGACCAGCAGCACGGCCCCCGCCGGCAGCACCAGCTGCGGCAGCCAGATCGGCGTCTCCATCAGGGTCGGCGCCACCATGCCGCGGTCCCACGAGCTGTAGGCCAGCCGTCCCATCTGGTGCAGCAGGATCAGGGCGAAGCCGAGCGACAGCACGTCGTAGACGAGGTCGACGGCCGGCCGCAGGCGCGCGGGCAGCGCGGTGATGATGAACTCGACCCGGAGCAGCGCCTGCTGGCGCAGGCTGTACGCGGCGCCCAGGAACAGCATGGCCGCCACGAGGTAGCCGCAGGTCTCGTCGACGATGATGATCGAGAAGTTGAGGAAGGACCGGCACACCACCTCGACGGCGATCAGGATCATCATCGCCGCCAGGCATGCCTCCGCGCCGTACATGCCGAGCACGGTCAGCCGGTCGATCGCGCGCATCGCGCGGCCCCCGTCGGCCATCGGTTTCCCCCCTCGGGGCGATGCGCCCCCTTGCCCGCGACGGTAGGCGCCGGGCGGTGGCGACGCAAGGCGCGGGCGACGGTCAGCGCGGGCGCACGAGGACGATCGCAGCGCCGGCGGCGTGCAGCAGGATGCAGAGCGCAATCGCCCATCCGTAGCCGCCGGTGGCGGCACGGATCAGGCCGAGCAGGCCGGGCCCGAAGGCGAAGGCCATCTGGTTGACCGCGACCAGCAGCGCGACGGTGCGGGCGAAATGCGCGCGCGGGAACTCCTGCTGGACGATCAGCGCGGGGAAGGTGATGAGGTTGCCGACGCCGAGCCCGAAGAGGACGCAGCCGGCGATCAGGGTCGCCGTCGAGCCTTCCGGCACCAGCAGCGCCATGCCCGCGATCTGCACGACGAAGTTGGCCGCGGCCGCGCGGCGGCGATCGATGCGGTCGACGAAGAACCCCGTGGCGACGCGCCCGACCACGGCGGCCAGCGTCGTCAGGCTGACCGCCCAGCCGGCGCCGTCGGCACCGATCCGCGGCGCCAGGAAGGCAACCAGATGGGTCAGCAGGCCGACCTGCGCCACGAGTCCGAGCGCGAACGGGACCGAGTTGGTGACGAAGGCGCGCCGCCGCACGATGCGGCCGATCCGCCATGGCTCCGCCGGCCCGGGGTCGGCGCCCGCCGTCGCCCGCGGCCGGTCCTGCTCCCCGGCGCGCGGCGGGCGCAGCACGGCGAGGACGAGCGGCGTCAGCACC
Source organism: Alphaproteobacteria bacterium (assembly GCA_050187535.1). GTDB lineage: Bacteria > Pseudomonadota > Alphaproteobacteria > ATCC43930 > Allostellaceae > Allostella. The sequence goes on from JBFWXJ010000278.1 coordinate 5,597, forward strand.
GCCAGCATCGCCGCGGCGGCGATCGGCGCGGCGGTCGCGAAGCCGTGACGGCCGATCAGCGCCACCAGCAGGGGCGTCATCACGACGCCGCCGCAGCTCGCCCCGTTCAGCGCCAAGCTGACCGCCAGGCCGCGGCGGCCGTCGAACCAGGGCGCCACGATGGCGTTGATCGCAGCCCCGCTCATCGACGCCCAACCGACGGCCATGACGACGAAGGCGAGCGGGACCTGCCACGGCTCGACCACCCGCGACAGGCCGACGACGCCCGCCGCCATGGCAGCGGCGCCGCCGATCACCGCCACCCGCGGCCCCGCGCGTTCGTAGACCGCGGCCGAGACGAGGATCAGCGCCGCACCCGCCATGTAATAGACGGTGATCGCCGACGAGATGGCCGCGACCGACCAGCCGCGCTCCGTCCGCAACGCCTGGAGGTAGACCCCCGGGCCGTAGAACCCGAGGCCCCAGCCGAAGAAGGCGACGAAGAAGGCACAAACGACGACGAGCCAGCCGTGGTAGACGCGACCTGCCATGATCCCCCGCCGCTCCCTGCCGACGCCGGCGCAGGATGCCGTCCGGCCGGCCGCGCCGCTCGCTGCATCCGGACATGGTCGCCCGCCGGGTGGAACGATGTCCAAATCCGGCGAGCGCCGGTAGGGCGGATGGCGATGATGGCCGCCCGTGCAGGGAGATCCAGGATGAGCGACCGAATGCCCGACCGCGAGACCTGCGACCGCGCGCGGCTGGCGCGCGACGCGCGCTTCGACGGCCGGTTCTTCATCGCCGTGCGCACGACGCGCATCTATTGCCGCCCGGTCTGCCCGGTGCGGCCGGCGCTGGCCGCGAACATCACCTACTTCCCTACGGCCGCGGCCGCCGCATCGGCCGGCTACCGCCCCTGCCTGCGTTGCCGGCCCGAAGCGGCGCCCGGCAGCCCCGCCTGGCGCGGCTCGGCAGCCTCGGTCGCGCGCGGCATGGCGCTGATCCAGCGCGGCTATCTCGACGAGCATCCCGTGAGCGACCTCGCGGCGGCACTGGGGATCGGGGCGCGGCACCTGGCGCGTCTCTTCATGGACCATGTCGGCGCGACGCCGGCGGCGCTGGCCGCGACCCGCCGCATCCATCTCGCCAAGACGCTGATCGACCAGACGAGCCTGCCGATGACCGAGATCGCGTTCGCGGCCGGGTTCGCCAGCCTCCGCCGCTTCAACGCCGTGCTGCGCGCCACCTATGGCCGGCCGCCTTCCGCGCTGCGCCGACGCCACGAGGCCGCCGCCGGGCTCGCGCTGCGGCTCGCCTACCGCCCGCCCTACGACTGGCGGGGCGTCGCCGATGCCCTGGCGCGCGACGCGATCCCCGGGGTCGCGCGGGTCGATGCCGCGGGCTGGCGCCGCACGATCCGCATCGGCCCGCATGCCGGGCGCATCGCGGTGCGCCCGCTCGTCGGCCGGCCGGAGCTGCTGCTGACCGTGGCGCTGCCCGACAACGGTAGGCTCGCGGAGATCGTCGCGCGCGTGCGGGTGATGTTCGACCTGTCGCTCGATCCGGGCGCGCTCGCCGACCATCTGCGTCCTCTGTTCCCCGACGCGGCCGCTCCGGAGGGGCTGCGCCTGACCGGCGCGTGGGACGGCTTCGAGGCGGCCGCTTGCGCCCTCCTCGCGCGCCGGCTGGGAGCAGCCGCCGCGATGCCGGCGTTGGCCGGGATCGCGGCGCGCCTCGGCGAGCGGGTCCTCGGCGATGCCGGCGAACCGGACACCGTCTTCCCCGCTCCGCGGACGGTGTGCGACGCGACGCTCGACGGGGTGCCGCCGGCCGCCGCGGTCGCGCTGCAGCGGCTGGCGTCGGCGGTCGCCGACGGCCGCATCCGCTTCGACCCGGCCCGGCCGCACGCCGAGCTCGCGGCGACCCTGTCGGAAGCCGGCGGCCTCGACCCCCGCGATGCCACCCGCGTCGCCATGCGCGTGCTGGCGGAGCCCGACGTCGATCCCCGCCTGCTGGTCGCCGACCCCGGTGCGCTTCCCGCCGACCCGGCGACGCTGCGTCCCTGGGGCTCCTATGCCGCGACCCTGCTCGCCCGCCCGCTCGCCCTACCGGAGGCCGCATGACCAGCTTCTACCGCGACCGCCTGACGACACCGATCGGCACCATCGTGCTCGCGACCGACGAGCGGGTGCTGCGCGCGCTCGAGTTCGAGGACCATGCCGAGCGCATCGCCGCCTGGATGGCACGGCGGGGCGAACGGCCGGCATTCGTCGACCGGCCCGATCCGCTCGGCGTCACCAGCCGCCTCGCCGCCTATTTCGCCGGCCGCATCGACGCCATCGACGACATCCCGACAGCGGGCGGCGGCACGCCGTTCCAGGAGGGCGTCTGGGCGGCGCTGCGTCGCATCCCGGCCGGCCGCACCACCTCCTACGGCGCGCTCGCCGCCCAGCTCGGCAAGCCGACCGCGATGCGCGCCGTGGGGGCCGCCAACGGCGCCAACCCGATCTCGGTGGTGGTGCCCTGCCACCGGGTCATCGGTGCCGACGGCACCCTGACCGGCTATGGCGGCGGCATCGAGCGCAAGCGCTGGCTATTGGCGCATGAGGGCGCGGTCAGTCCTCCGGCGGGGCGCGGCGGCCGCGCTTGACGGTAGCGCGGCGTCCCTTCGACTCCAGCCGCCGCTCCTTGCTGCCGAGCGTCGGCCGCGTCGGCCGCCGGGTGATCGGCGCGACGGTGGCCCGGCGGATCAGGTCGAGCAGCGCCGACAACGCCGCCTCGCGGTTGCGGCCCTGGGTGCGGTGGGTGCGGGCCATCAGCACCAGCACGCCGTCCTGCGTCAGGCGGCGCCCGGCCAGCCGCATCAGGCGCTGGCGCACCGGCTCCGGCAGGGACGGCGAGCGGGCGACATCGAAGCGCAGCTGGACGGCCGTCGACAGCTTGTTGACGTTCTGGCCGCCCGGACCCGAGGCGAGCACGAAGCTCTCCTCGATCTCGCGCTCGTCGATCGCGATGGTGGGGGTGACGGGAATCAGCGCCAAG
>JBFWXJ010000279.1:0-8543 GCA_050187535.1 Alphaproteobacteria bacterium
GCCGAGGGCGATGTCGTTGCCCTGGCCGCCATAGACCTGGTCGTTGCCCTCGCCGCCCAGGACGTTGTCCTCGCCCTGGTTGCCGTTGACGGTGTCGGCGCCGGCATCGCCGGTGACGATGTCGGAGCCCTCGCCGCCCAGGCCGAGGTCGCTGCCCTCGCCGCCCTGGACCAAGTCGCTGCCGTTGCCGCCCAGCAGGCCGTCATCGCCGTTGCCGCCGAGCAGCACGTCGTCGCCCGCGCCGCCGAAGGCCTGGTCATTGCCGTCGCCGGGCGAGATGAAGTTCGCCCCGCCATTGCCGACGAAGAAGTCGTCGGTGGCATTGCCGACGATCGCCCCGGGCGCGCTGCCCTCGAGGAAAACGTAGGGGCTGCCGACCGGCGAGAAGCTGCCGTCGCCCGCGACGAAGTCCTCCTCGCTGATGCCCTCTTGCTGCAGAAGCGCGTCAATCGCCTGCAATGCTACAGGGTCGAGACCGCTCTGGTCGAAGATACCGCCTGGGATCGTAGCCACTGGACCCGCCTCGCTGAACGCCCGGGTGCATTAGAGAGCGCGGGGACAGCCACCTCCAGCGACGTTGGCACCAGGGTCGCCGAGCTTTCGTGCCACATTGGGGCATGTGCTCAGGAACTTCTCGGAAAATGTCGGGAAGGTGCGGAAACACTTGATTTTCAGCGTTCCCACGACCTCACCGAATGGCGCCGATACGGGTGCACTCGTTTGCACTGCACCATGATTTTTCCGCAGAACGGCACCCCGGGTGGCACCGGCGCGCCGGCTTGCTCGCAAAATGCGAAAAGCGCGGCCGGCGCCATCCCGGCGCTCGCAATCTGCAATGCAGATTGGGAACGAGACGGACCGCCTCGGTGGGCCCGGTCCTCCAGCATTTATGTAACTCATTGATTCTCTGCATCTCAGTGTGAAGCGCGCGACAGCGCCGACCTGGGCCCTTCGGTTGCAATCACTCCGCACGGAGGCGATCGCAGCGGCTCAGGACTGACGCCGGCCCGACGACGGCCCGGCGCTCCGCCCTTCGCAGGGCAGGTCTTCCTCCGACCGGAAACTCACCTTTTCGACGAGGAAGCCGCCATGAGCGGAATTCTGACGGGTGCCGACGTCCTACTCTACACCAAGGGGTACCATTGGCCCCAGGAAACGCTCACCTGGGCGATGGTCCCGGAGCTTGGCGCCTATGCCGGCGCGATTCGCGATGCCATGGCGCGGTGGGATTCCGCTTCAGACCTGGATCTGGTCGAGGTTGGACCGTCCTCTTTCGACGGCGCCAGCATCAAGCTGATCGCCGCCACCAAGGAGGGATACTCCGGCTACACGTACATCGTCGTCGACGACGGCGACCTGACCAAGATCACCCAGGCCGTCGTCGAGCTGCCGACTACGCTCGACGCCGACCGCATCTCCTATGTGGTCACCCACGAGGTCGGCCATGCCCTCGGCCTGAAGCATCCGATCCGCCTCGACCTGACCCCCGCCTCCCAGCGCCCGCACGCCCCGGCCGAGGAGGTGACCGAGGAGCGGACGGTGATGGGCTACTACGACCATCACGACGGCGGGATCGGCGAGTGGGACCTCCAGGCGATCAATGCCCTCTACGGACCGGAGCGAGATCACGCGATTGCCGATACGATCAGCGGCGGCGATGCGATCAACCAGCTGCTCGGCGGGCCCGGCGACGACCTGCTCTACGGCAATGCCGGCGACGACCGCATCTTCGGCGGCCGCCATGCGGACACGATTTTCGGCGGCCGCGGCAACGATCTCGTCTCGGGCGACCAGGGAGACGACGATCTCTCGGGCAATCTCGGCGACGACGTGCTGACGGGCGGCGCCGGCCGCGACGTGTTCCACGTCGGCCAGGGCCATGACGTCATCACCGACTTCCAGGCCGAGGTCGACCGCATCGTCGCCCTCGACGATTACCGGGTCGTGCGCGACGGGCGCGACAGCGTCCTGGTCGGCGACGGCTGGACCGCGCGGCTGCTCGACGTCGTCGACTTTGCGTGAGGACCGCTATTCATAGAACACGAAGCACTGCTCGGGGTTCGCCTCGAAGGTCGCTGCGGGATCAAGAAGATGGTGGACGAACCGCTCGAACCGGGATCAACCCGCGCATTCACCCCGGCCTCGGCGATCAACGGCACCAGGTCGACCGGCGCGGTGATCGGCAACCGGTCGGCGTCGGCACCGCCGACCGCCTTCCCCGTTCAGCCCTTGGCGGCCACGAACCATACGTTCATAGGGTCATGCGGAAGAACGTGGCGGCGCACGGGGTCAAACCCGGCCTCGCGCAGCATCGCCGCCGCCGTCTCCCACCCCCACATCGTGCCGAGGCCACGGCCGCCCTGCCCGAGCGAGACCGGCGTGCAGTGCGCGCAGGAGACGGCATAGAGCAGCGGCGCCATCGGAAAGTCCCGGTTGTCCTCGAGGCGGGACGAGCCGCCGATGTCCTGCATCAGGTAGGTGCCGTCCGGACGCAGCGCACGATGGAGTCGCCGCAGCAGGTCGGCAGGGTCCTTCTGGTCGTGCACCGCGTCGAAGGACGTCACGAGGTCGTAGGCCGCCGACTCGTCGAAGTCGGTGAGGTCCCGCACGCAGAAGCGCGCGTTGCCGGTACCGGCGGCGCGCGCCGCGTCGTCGGCGAAAGCGATCGCGTCGCGGCAGAGGTCGTATCCGGTGAAGCGGCTCCGCGGGAAGCGTGCGGCCATCGCGAGCAGGGCGGAGCCGCGCCCGCAGCCCGCGTCGAGCACGTCGATGCCCCGGTGGAGCCGGTCGACGAGGCCATCGGCCAGCGGCAGGATGTGGTCGAACAGCCCTGCCGTCACGGTCTGGGCGCTGTCCTCGGCCATGATCCGGTGGAAGCACGGATAGTCGTCGTAAGACAGGCCGGCCCCATCCTTGAAGCGGGCCAGCACGCGATCCTCGACCGCACCGATCATTGCGACGATCTGGGCGTAGACCGCGAGGTTGCCGGGCACGGCGCGCCGGGTGAGCGAGGCGGCGTGCTCCGGCGGCAGCGCGTAGGTGCGGGCCAGGGGATCGTGCTCGACGATGCCGCCGGTGACCATCACTGCCAGCCACTCCCGGACGTAGCGCTCCGCCAGCCCGGCGGCGTGCGCGATCTCGCCGCTGGTCGCCGGCGGCAGGTCGGCCATCGCGTCGAACAGGCCGGCGCGGTGGCCGATCGACGTCATCACCACGACCGCGCCTGCGTTCAGCCCGGCGGCCATCTGGTCGGCGAAAGCCGCCACCTTTGCCTCGTCGACGCGCCGATCGGCGGAAATCGTCATGGTCATTTCCATCTCCGTTGCTGGAGGAACCGTGGCGCCGTTGCTACCGGACCCTGCCGCGCACCAGGAGAGCCGCTGTCGACAGTTTCGGTGCATTCGTGCCATCACCGTCCATGGACCGGACGTCGCCTTCCACGTTCACGGTCGGGCTCGTCGTCGTTCCCGAGACTGCGCCGGCGGCCCTCTACGCCTTGAAGGAGGTGTTCGCCTTCACCGGCATGGCCTGGGAGTCGCTAACCGGCCGGCCGACCGGTGACGTGCGTCTCGTGCCGATCCTGGTCGGGGAATGCCGCGGCCTCTCGATCTGCGCGCTGGATGTGCCGGTCGCAGTCGAGGCGGCGTTCGACGATGCGATCCACTGCACCGTCGTGATCGCCTCCGACCTCGCGCTCGCGCCAGATGCCGATCCGCGCGGGCGATGGCCGCAGGCGGCGCGCTGGCTTCGCGGCCAGTTCGACGATGGCGCCATCGTCGGATCGGTCTGCACCGGTTCGCTGCTGCTGGCCGAGGCCGGCCTGCTGGATGAGCTCGAGGCGACGACACACTGGGGCGCGGTGTCGACGTTCGAGCACCACTACCCGCGCGTGCGGCTTCGGCCGGAGCGGGTCCTCTCACTCGCCGGGCCGGAGCAGCGCCTGATCACCAGCGGCGGCCACGGGTCGTGGACCGAGCTCGCGCTGTACTTGGTGGAGCGGCTCTGCGGCCGGTCGGAGGCGATCCGAACGTCCAAGGTGTTCCTGATCGGCGACCGCAGGGACGGGCAACTGCCGTTCGCGGCGATGGCGCGGCCGCGGCGGCACGACGATGCGGTCATCGCCGACTGCCAGGAGTGGATCGCCAGCCACTATCGCGAGCCAGGCCCCGTAGCGGCGATGGTCGCGCGATCGCGCCTGGCACCGCGGACGTTCGCGCGCCGATTCCGGTCCGCGACCGGATACGCCGCGATCGCCTATGTCCAGACGCTGCGGGTCGAGGAAGCAAAGCAGCTGCTGGAAACCACCGCGACGGCGACCGACGCGATCGCCGCCGAGGTTGGTTACGAGGACCCGTCGTCCTTCCGGCGGGTCTTCCGCCGCCTGACCGGGGTTTCTCCGGCCCGCTATCGCCGGCGGATCGCCGCGATCGTCCGGCCGGCCGCCGATCCCGCCGATCCTGGCCGCGGGCGCTCCTAGACGCTACCATCGCCGCGTGTCCGACTCCCGCCCGGGCCCGGTCCGCTCGCCGCCGCTCTGGCTCCTGATCCTGGCGACCGCGACCGGCCCGGCGAGCCTGCACGTCATCCTGCCGTCGATCCCCGCCCTCGCCCGCGACTTCGCCACCTCGGCCGGCGAGGCACAGCTCGCGCTGACCGTGTTCCTGGGCTCGATGGCGTTCGCCCAGATCGTCTACGGGCCCCTGTCCGATCGATACGGCCGCCGGCCGGTCCTGCTGCTCGGACTTGCCGCCTACGTCGCCGGAACGATCCTGTGCGCCGCCGCCTGGTCGATCGAGAGCCTGCTCGCGGGACGCTTCGTGCAGGCCTTCGGCGGCTGCGCCGGCATGGTGCTGGGTCGCGCGATCGTGCGCGACGTCCACGGCCGCGAGCGGTCGGCGAGCCTGATCGCCTACATCACCATGGCGATGTCGCTGGCGCCGATGGCCGCCCCCGCCCTCGGCGGCTTCCTCGAGGAGTGGGCGGGGTGGCGCTGGAGCTTCATCGTGCTCAGCGCCGTCGGGACGCTCACCCTGGTCTGCGCCTGGCCGCTACTGACCGAGACGCGCGCCACCGTCGTGCCGATCCACCCGCAGGCGATCGCGGCCAACTTCTGGCTGCTGCTGCGGTCCCGGCCGTTCCTTGGCTACATGCTCGGCACGTCGTTCGCGACGGCGGCCTGGTACAGCTTCTGCGCCGGCGCACCCTACCTGCTGGTTGCCGCCCTCGATCAGTCGCCCAGCGCCTACGGTCTGTGGATCCTGCCGGTGATGCTCGGCTACACCCTGGGCAACATGGTCGCCGGGCGCTTCGCCCCGCGGCTTGGACTCGACCGGATGATCCGGCTCGGCAACGGCTTCACCCTTCTCGGCGCCGTCGTCATGGTCGCCTGGACCCAGGCCGATGGGCTGAGCGCGCCCGCGCTGTTCGGGTCGATGACGATCATGACCTGGGGCCATGGTCTGGGCCAGCCGAACGGCGTCGCCGGGGCCCTGTCCGTCCACCCGCACATCGCCGGCTCGGCATCGGGGCTGCTCGGGTTCGTGCAGATGACCGTGAGCGCGGGCGTCACACTGCTGCTCGGCGCGGTCCAGGCGCCGTCGGCCGGGCCGACGGTCGCGGTCGTCGCGGTGACCACGGCCCTGTCGGTCGGGTGCTTCATGCTCGCCACCGCCGCGCGCCGGCGGCCGACGGCGTAGGCGTGGGTTGCGCCGGCTTCGCTTCGCTCCCGACAGCCACTAGGGTGGCGGTCCCGCCGGATGCCCCTCGACAAGGAACCACCATGACCGACCGCCCCCCGCTCTGGCAGGGTCTCAGCACGGACGCGCACGAGCTGCAGTACAACCCGCAGCGCGCGGTCCCGACCTTCGCCGACAACCAGGCCCGACGCGCGCCGGCGAACGAGCGGGCACGCGCGACCCTCGAGCGCCGGGCGGATCTGGCCTTCGGCGACCATCCGCTGCACCGCCTCGACTTCTATCCCGTGCCCGGCGAAGTCCGCGCCCCCATCCACGTCTTCCTGCATGGCGGCTACTGGCGCGCGCAGGACAAGCAGAACTTCGCCTTCGTCGCCGAGCATCTCGTCGGGCACGGCATCGCTGCGGCGATCGTCAACTATGAGCTGTGCCCGGCCTCGACGCTCGACGGAACGGTCGGCTCGGCGCTCGAGGCGATTGCCTGGACCGCGCGCCATGCCGCCGACCATGGCGGCGATCCGGATCGCCTCACGCTCTCCGGCCACTCCGCCGGCGCCCATCTCGGCGCGGCAGCGCTGGCGACGGACTGGACGCTGCGCGACCTTCCGGCCGATCTGATCAAGGGCGCAGTGCTGGTGAGCGGCATCTACGATCCGGCGCCAGCCGAGCGGACGACGGTGAATGCCGAGATCCGCCTGACGCCCGCGCTGATCCGGCGCCACGACTACGAGCGCAACCCCGTCCGTGCGCGCTGCCCGGTCTGGGTCGTCGCGGGCGGGCGCGAGCCCTGGCACTGGATCGACCAGTCCTATCGCTATGCCCACCATCTGCATCGCGAGGGCCTCGACCCGGGCGTGCTGGTGCTGCCCGGCCGGCACCATTTCGACATCCTCGACGAGTACATGGACGCCGGAAGCGACCTGATGCGGCGCCTGCTCGCGACATCCCTCGCATGATTGTTGCGATGGCGGACGCGCTCTACGATCGTCGTTGTTCGCGTCACCCCCCGGAGGACCCATGGCCCTGATCCGCGACATCCGCGTCGTGGCACTCGAATATTCCTTCGATCCCGACAAGGCCTACGGCATGGCGCGCGGCGTCACGCACAAACGCGGCGCGGGGATGGTGCTGCTGGAAACCGACCAAGGGGTGACCGGCATCGGCGAGGCCTGGGGCCCGCCGCGGGTGACCGCCGCCTATCTCGACGTCGTCAAGCCGTTCTTCATCGGCAAGAGCGTCTTCGCCCAGCGCGCCGTCGCTCAGACGCTCTATGCCAAGCTCTATCACTTCGGGACGCAGAACGGGCTCGTCGCCCTCGTCAGCGGCATCGACATCGCGGCGCACGACGCGATGGGCAAGCTACTCAACGTCTCGGTCGCCGACCTGATCGGCGGGCGGCTTCGCGAGCGCGTGCCGGCTTACTGCTCCGGCGGCTACTTCACCGCGACCGGCGACACCGACGTCACGCTCCAGGAACAGCTCGAGCCGCACGTCGGCCGCGGCTTTCCCGCCTTCAAGATCAAGATCGGCCGCAATCCCGCCGAGGACGAGAAGCGCGTGGCTCTCGCCCGGCGGATCATCGGCGACGATGCGCTGCTGACCGTCGATTCCAACGGCAACTACACGGTCGACGGCGTGCTCGAGAGCATGCGGCGGATCGCCGGCTACGGCATCAACTGGTACGAGGAGCCGCTCGCCCCGCAGGACTGGAAGGGCTATGCCGAGTTGAAAGCGAAGGCACCGATCCCCGTCGCGACCGGCGAGGCGCTCTATACCGTCTTCGACCTGCGCCGGCTGATCGACGGCAGGCTCGCCGACGTGATCCAGCCCGACCTCGCGCTCTGCGGCGGCCTGGACGTCGCGCGTACCGTCGGCATCCTGTGCGGCGCCGAGCATCTCCGCCTCTCGCCGCATGTCTGGGGCACCGGGATCGGGCTTGCCGCCGCGGTGCATTTCGTCGCGGCGCTGCCGAGCTATCCGCACGCCGAGAACGTGCCCTGGCCGACGATGGTCGAGTACGACATCGGCGACAACAAGCTGCAGAACGAGATCTTCGAGGAGCCGATCAAGTTCGTGAACGGCCACCTCGAGGTGCCGAAGGGCCCGGGCCTCGGGGTGAGGCTGAACATGGATGCGGTGAAGAAGTACACCGTCGAGTGAGGGTCGCCACCCCACGGCCAATGCCAGTCTCCCCTCGTCCTCATCCTGAGCTTGTCGAAGGACGCTGATGCCGGTGCAAGCGAACGACGCGTTGGACGAACGCCGTTGCCGGGCTGCGGCTGCATGACCGCCCTCCTCGACATCCGCGCCCTCCGCGCTTCGTTCGAGACGCCGCGCGGAACGCTGCGCGCGGTCGACGGCGTCGACTTCGCGATCGAGCCCGGCGAGACCGTCGCGGTGGTCGGCGAGAGCGGATCGGGAAAGTCAGTCACCGCCATGTCTATCCTGCGCCTGTTCGCGCGCGCCGACCGGGCGCGCCTCGCGGGCTCGATCCTCTGGCGCTTGCGCGACGGCGCGGTGCGCGATCTCCTCACGCTCGACGACAAGGCGATGCGCGACGTGCGCGGGCGCGAGATCGCGGTGATCTTCCAGGACCCCACGGCCAGCCTGAACCCGGTCTTCACCGTTGGCGAGCAGATCAAGGAAGCGATCCGCCGCCATCGCCCCGACGAGGCGTCGCGCGCGACCGCGCTCGCCATCGAGGCGCTGCGCGACGTCGGCATCGCCGATCCGGAGCGGCGGATCGCCTCCTATCCCCACCAGCTCTCGGGCGGTATGCGCCAGCGCGTCATGATCGCCATTGCGCTCGCCTGCGCGCCGCGCCTGCTGATTGCCGACGAGCCGACGACC
>JBFWXJ010000280.1:0-8517 GCA_050187535.1 Alphaproteobacteria bacterium
TGGTCGCCCTCGACTGGGACCTCAAGACCATCAAGCCGCTGCTCGCGAAGTCGTGGTCGGTCAGTCCCGACGGCAAGACCTACACCTTCAACCTGCGCGACGACGTCAAGTTCTGCGACGGCCGCGGCATGGTCGCCGACGACGTCGTCTACTCGATCAAGCGCTGGGTCGATCCCGAGCTGAAGTCGCCGGTGCGCGGCCGCGCCGGCCGGGTCAAGGACGTGCGCGCCAAGGACAAGTACACGGTCGAGTACGAGCTGGAGGAGCCGTTCGGCGAGCTGCTGTTCCAGCTCACCCAGTATTTCGCCTCGATCGTCGACAAGGCGAGCGTCGAGAAGCTGGGGGCGGACTTCGGCGTAAAGGGCTTCAACGGCACCGGCCCCTATTGCTGGGAGGCCTGGGTCCCCCGCCAGGAGTTCGCGATGCGCCGCAACGCGGCGTACAAGTGGGGTCCGGACATCTACAAGAACACGGGCCCCGCGCAGATCGAGCGGATGGTGTGGAAGATCATCCCCGAGGATTCGACCCGGCTGGCGGCGATCCAGACCAACCAGGTTCACATCACCCAATACGTGCCGTACATCGCGCTCGACCAGATCATGAAGATGCCGAACCTGAAGACCGATCAGGCGCAGTCCTATCTCTGGACCTACTATTTCGGCTTCAAGGTCGACCGCGAGCTGATGAGCGATATCCGCCTGCGCCGGGCGTTCAACTACGCCGTCGACCGCGAGGCGCTGGTCAAGAGCGTGTGGTTCGGCCACGCGACGCCGGCGTACACCCCGGTCAGTCCCGACACGCCGGACTTCAACACGCGCACCCTCGACATGACGATCAAGTTCGATCCCGAGAAGGCCAAGGCCCTGCTGGACGAGGCCGGATGGAAGCCGGGCCCGGACGGCATCCGCCAGAAGGACGGCAAGAAGCTGGCGCCCGTCTTCTACGGCATCAACGGCTCGCCCGCCCGCCAGCTCGCGGAGACGGTGCAGGGCGACCTGCGCAAGGTCGGCATCGACCTCCAGGTCAACCTGTTCGACGCGACGATCGGCTGGGGCAAGCTGGCGACGCAGGAGTTCGACGCCTTCGCCATGAGCTACCCCTATGTCAGCGTCGGCGACGCGTACAACCTCTACTTCCGCTCCGCGGCGGCGCCGACGCCCAACCGCATGAACTGGAAGAATCCCAAGACCGACGAGCTGCTGGCGCGCGGTACCGCCGCGATCACGCCCGAGGAGCGCAAGCGCTACTACGACGAGGTGCAGATGCAGATCCAGGAGGCGACGCTGTGGTTGCCGATCATCCACGAGCAGCTCCACCTGACGGCGACCGCCCGCCTCGACGGCCTGCGTGCACACGGGATCTACGGCTGCGGCATCTACAAGGGCCTCGACTTCAAGTTCAAATGAGCCTGCGGCACGCCCTCTCCGCCCCTCGGGGGGAGAGGGAAGGGACCCGTTGCACCGGCAACGGGGAGGGTGAGGTGGGCTTCGCCGGCGGCGCAACCCCGACCTCACCCCGACCCTCTCCGCCCCCACGGGGCGGAGAGGGAGCGTGGTCTCGGGTTCGAGGTTCAGCCTGATGGCAGCAGGAAGCGCAAGTCGGCCCGAGATGGCAGCCTCATCGACGCCGCTGCTCGCGGTCAGGGACCTCAAGACCTACTTCAGGACCGAGGGCGGCCTGTTCCGGGCGGTCGACGGCGTGTCGTTCACCGTCGACCGCGGCCGCACGCTCGGCATCGTCGGAGAATCCGGCTGCGGCAAGAGCGTGACCTCGCTCTCGATCATGGGCCTGGTGCCGCAGCCACCCGGGATCCACGCCGGTGGCGAGATCCTGTTCGAGGGCGAGGACCTGCTGAAGAAGCGCAAGGCGGAGCTGCGGCGCATCCGCGGCGGCGCCATATCCATGATCTTCCAGGAGCCGATGACGTCGCTCAATCCGGTCTTCACGGTCGGCGACCAGATCATCGAGGCGATCACCGCCCATCTCGACCTCGGCGCGGCAGAGGCGCGCGAGCGGGCGCTCGCCATGCTGAAGCGCGTGCGCATCCCCTCGCCCGAGCGCCGGATCGACGACTACCCGCACCAGATGTCGGGCGGCATGCGCCAGCGCGTGATGATCGCGATGGCGCTCGCCTGCGGCCCCAAGCTGCTGATAGCCGACGAGCCGACGACGGCTCTCGACGTGACGATCCAGGCGCAGATTCTCGACCTCATGCGCACGCTGCGCGACGAGACGGGCACGGCTATTATCCTGATCACCCATGATCTCGGCGTCATCGCCGGCATCGCCGACGACGTGGTGGTGATGTACGCGGGCAAGATCGTCGAGAGCGCACCGGTCAAGGCGCTCTTCGCCGACCCGCAGCATCCCTACACGATCGGCCTCATGGGCTCGATCCCCAAGCTCGACGAGGAGCGCGACCGGCTCGCTTCGATCGAGGGCACCGTGCCACCGCCCTTCGCGCTGCCCGCCGGCTGCCGCTTCAATCCGCGCTGCCCCTTCGCCGACGACCGTTGCCGCACCACCGAGCCGCCGCTCAGGCCCTTGCGCGACGGCCATCTCGTGGCCTGCTGGAAGGCGCCGCTCGAGGAGGCCGCTTGATGGCAACCCCCATTCTCAAGGTCGACCGGCTGGTGAAGCACTTCCCGGTCACCGCGGGGATCGTGCTGTCGAAGCAGGTCGGCGCGGTCAAGGCGGTCGACGACGTCAGCTTCGAGGTGATGCCGGGCGAGACGCTGGCGCTGGTCGGCGAATCCGGCTGCGGCAAGTCGACCACCGGCCGCCTCGTGCTGCGGCTGCTGGAGCCGACCTCCGGCCGCGTCGAGGTCGACGGCGAGGACGTGTTCGCCCTCGACCGCACCCAGCTCCGCCGCAAGCGGCGGAGCATGCAGATCATCTTCCAGGACCCCTACGCCTCCCTCAACCCGCGCATGACCGTGGGCGACGTGCTGGCCGAGCCCTTGCGCGTCCATGGCGTGGCCAGTGGTGCCGCCATCACGGCGCGGGTGGAGGAGCTGCTGCGTGTCGTCGGGCTCGCGCCCTACCATGCCCAGCGCTATCCGCACGAATTCTCCGGCGGGCAGCGGCAGCGCATCGGCATCGCGCGCGCACTGGCGGTCAACCCCAAGCTCATCGTCTGCGACGAGCCGGTGTCCGCGCTCGACGTCTCGATCCAGGCCCAGGTGGTGAACCTGCTGCAGGACCTGCAGTCCACCTACGGCCTCTCCTATCTCTTCATCGCCCACGACCTGGCCGTCGTGAAGCACATTTCCGACCGCGTCGCGGTCATGTATCTCGGCAAGATCGTCGAGCTCGCCGACAAGCGCACGCTCTACGCCAACCCGCGCCATCCCTACACCCAGGCGCTGCTCTCCTCGATCCCGGTGCCGGACCCGGCCGTGCCGCGCGGCCGCGGCATCATCCAAGGCGACGTGCCGAGCCCGCTCAACCCGCCTTCGGGGTGCCGTTTCCACACCCGCTGCCCGCACGCGCGCGACCGCTGCCGGCAGGAGGAGCCCGCCTTCCGCGAGATGGCACCCGGCCACCGCATCGCCTGCCACTTCGCCGAGGAGATCGCGGTGCCCGATACGGTGCGCGCCCAGCAGTCGGCACAGCTTCCCGAGGCCTACCGCCGGCGTCTCGCCGCCTACGAGGCGCAGCAGCAGCGCCGCAGGGCAGGCCGCGCACAGGCGCCGGCGTAGAAGCGGGACGCGCAAGCGTCTCGACATTCCAGCCGGCTTGGCGAAGCATACCCGCACCTCGCGCCCGATCCGATCGGGACCACGGGACCCCACGCTTGAAATCGGATGCCTCGGCGGCGCCTGCCGCGCCCCGCGAGGCGGAGGAGACCACCGTTGAACCCCGCATCCTTCTTCGCCCCGGACTACGCGACCGCCCGGGCCAAGTTCCTCGCGGCCGCGCGCGCGGCCGGCGGCACGCCCGTGACCTATGCCCATCCCTTGAATGGGCCGGCCGGCGAGGACCTCGCGACCGACGTGGTGCGCCTCGGTCCCGCCGACGCGCACCGCTACGTCGTCCTCAACACGGCGACGCACGGCATCGAGGGCTTCTGCGGATCGGGCTCCATCGTCGGCGCGCTCAGCGAGCGGCTCGACCGCGAGCTGCCGAAGGGCGTGGCGCTCCTGATGATCCACGCGATCAACCCGCACGGCTTCGCCTGGCTGCGCCGGGTGACCGAGGACAATGTCGACCTCAACCGCAACTTCCTCGACTTCACCAAGCCCTTGCCGGAGAACACCGACTACGCGCCGCTGCACGATCTGCTGATCCCCGCCGAGTGGGACGGAGCGGTGCGCAAGGCTGCGGATGCGGCGCTAGACGCGGCGCGCGAGCGGCTCGGCCCGCGCGGCATGCAGTCGGCGGTCAGCCGCGGCCAGTACAGCCACCCGGACGGGCTCTTCTTCGGCGGCGTCAAGCCGACCTGGTCGAACCAGACGCTGCGCCGCGTCCTGTCGGAGCAGATCCCCGACGCGACCGACGTGCTCTTCTACGACTTCCACACCGGGCTCGGCCCCTACGGCACCTGCGAGCCGATCAGCGGCCATCCGCCCGATTCCGATGCACATAAGCGCTTGCTGGCGTGGGTCGGAGACTGCGTGACCTCGGCCCAGCTCGGCACGTCGAACTCGACGCGCCTGTCGGGCACCATCGGCTTCGGCGTCGAGCAGGCGCTGCCCAACGCGCGGCATACCAAGACCACATTGGAATACGGCACCAAGCCGAACCCCGAGGTGATCCTGGCCCTGCGCGCCGACCACTGGCTGCACAACCACGGCGACCTCAAGTCGCCCGCGGCCGCATCGATCAAGGCGCAGATCCGCGACGCCTTCTATCGCGACTTCGACGACTGGAAGGAACTCGTCTACGTCCGCGCCCGCCAGCTAATCCGCAAGGGCATGGCCGGCATCGCCGCCCTTCCGCCCGCCTGAACGAATGGCCGCCTGAGAAACTTCGGAGGAAGCCCCATGGACCATCGCCTTCTCGGCCGCAGCGGCCTCAAGGTCTCGCGCATCTGCCTGGGCACGATGATGTTCGCCGCCCGCACCGAGCAGAACGACGCCGAGCGCATCGTCGCGATGGCGCGCGAGGCCGGCGTCAACTTCGTCGATTCGGCCGACGCCTATGCCGGCGGCGGGTCGGAGCGCATGCTCGGCTCCATCATCAAGTCCGACCGTGATCGCTGGGTCGTCGCGACCAAGGTCGGCAACCAGATCGGCAAGGCCCTCAACCATGGCGGCCACAGCCGCAAATGGCTGATGGAGAGCATCGACGCCAGCCTGGCGCGGCTCGGCACCGACTATGTCGACATCTGGTACATCCACATCGACGACCTGGCGACGCCGCTCGAGGAGACGATCGGTGCCATCGCCGACATCGTCAGGGCCGGCAAGGCGAGATATTGGGGCGTCAGCAACTTCGCCTCGTGGCGCCTCAACGAGGCCTGCCACGTCGCCGCCAAGCTCGGCCTCGCCCCGCCGGTCGCCAGCCAGCCGCTCTACAACGCGGTCAACCGCCAGATCGAGGCCGAGCACCTGCCGGCCTGCGCCTATCACGGCATCGGCGTCGTCCCCTACAGCCCGGTGGCGCGCGGCGTGCTGACCGGCAAGTACGGCGTCGACGGCAGCACGCCGGCCGACTCCCGCGCGGCGCTCAAGGACCGCCGCATGATGGAGACGGAGTTCCGCCCGGAATCCTTCGCCATCGCCCAGAAGATCGTCGACCACGCGCGCAGCCGCGGCATGACGCCGACGCAGTTCGCCATTCTCTGGGTGCTCCGCAACAAGCTGGTGAGCAGCGTCATCGCCGGCCCGCGCACGATCGAGCAGTGGGAAGAGTACCTGGGCGCCGTCGCCCACTCGCTCGACGATGCGGACGAGGCGGCGGTCGACGCGCTGGTGAAGCCCGGCCATGCCTCGACCCACGGCTTCACCGACCCGCGCTACCCGGTGACAGGCCGCGTCGTCTGACATGGCGAGGGTCGTCGCGGTCGCCGCCGACGGCACGCATCGCTTCAGCAAGCCCGGCCGGCCGGCGATCCGCCTGCTGGCCGGGCTCGGCGTCGAGGGCGATGCGCATATGGGCACGACCGTGAAGCATCGCTCGCGCGTCGCCCGCGACCCGACCCAGCCGAACCTGCGGCAGGTCCACCTCGTCCATCACGAGCTGCTGGACGAGCTGGTCGCCGCCGGCTTCCGCGTCGGCCCGGGCGTCATGGGGGAGAACGTCACCACGGTCGGCCTCGACCTGCTCGGCCTGCCGACGGGCGCGCGGCTGGCGCTGGGCGCCGCCGCGATCGTGGAGGTCACCGGCCTGCGCAATCCCTGCGCCCAGCTCGACAACTTCCAGAAGGGGCTGACGAAAGCCGTGCTCGACCATGACGCCGCGGGCAACCTCGTGCGCCGGGCCGGGATCATGGCGATCGTGCTGGCCGGCGGCGAGGTCCGGCCGGGCGATGCCATCGGCGTCGAGCTGCCGCCCGGGCCGCCGCGTCCGCTCGTGCCGGTGTAGCCACCCGGCGCCGCCGCGCGGAGCCTACCGCGCAGGTAATTTCCTGACGGCGAACCCATCACCATCCTCCGGCGCGACACTGCCCGGAGGAAGGACCATGCCCGTGACGCCCACCCCCGCCGCGCCCTGCGCCGTCGTCGTCTCGCTGCACGTTCTGCCGGAGCATGTCGACGAGTTCGTCGCCCTGCTGACGGGCGTGCTCGATGCGATGCGGCACGAACGGACCTTCGTGAACGCGGTCGTCCACCGCGATCCCGCCGATCCGACCCGCTTCATGATCTACGAGACCTGGGCGGACCGCGACGACCTGCAACGGGTCCAGCTCCACCGCCGCTACCGCAAGGCCTACACGGACCGCCTGCCACAGCTGCTACGGCAGGCGCGCACCTTCGAGGTCTGGGACATCGCGCGCTCCGACTTTACCTTCTTCGCCGCCACATAACTTGCATAATGCAAGTTAATGAGCCATGTTGCCGGGGATGCGTCGCAAGAGCTTCGCCGGCATGACCTGCTCGATCGCCCGCACGCTCGACGTGGTGGGCGAGTGGTGGACGATCCTGGTGCTGCGCGAGGCGTTCCGCGGCGCCAGGCGCTTCGACGAGTTCGAGCAGGGCCTCGGCATCGCCACCAACATCCTGACGACGCGCCTCGCGCGGCTCGTCCAACACGGCGTGCTGGAGCGCGCGCCGGCCGAGGGCACCAAACGGCACGAGTATCGGCTGACGGAGAAGGGCCGCGACCTCTTCCCCGTCCTGGTCGCCCTGCTGCACTGGGGCGACCGCTGGGCCGCCGGCCCCGATGGGCCGCCCGTCACCATCGTCGACCGCGCCAGCGGCCGGCCGATCCGGCGGCTGACCCTGCAGGACGCCGACGGCCGGTCGTTGGCCGCCCACGAGGTGCGGGGCATGCCCGGCCCCGGCGCCACCGAAGAGACCCGCCGCCGCTACGCCATTCCGGAGAAGGTCGATGGCCGCCAATCCTGATCGCGCCGCCAGGGCTCGCCGCCTGCTGGAGGGACCGATCCTCGCCACCCTGCTCGGCCTCGCGGCCCCCAACATGGCGGTGATGCTGGCGCAGACCGCGGCCAGCTTCGCCGAGAGCTGGTATGTCGGCCATCTCGGGACCGAGGCACTGGCAGGTGCCGCGTTGGTCTTCCCGCTGGTGATGCTGATGCAGATGATGTCGGCGGGCGGCATGGGCGGCGGCATCTCGTCGGCGGTCGCGCGCGCCATCGGCGGCGGTCGCCACGACGATGCCGAGGCGCTGGCGCTGCACGCCGTCGTCATCGCGCTCGTCTTCGGCACGGTCTTCACCGCCGGCACGCTGCTCGGCGGCCCCGCCCTCTACCGCGCCATGGGCGGTAACGGCGCGGTGCTGGATGCGGCACTCGCCTATTCGAACGTCGTGTTCGCCGGCGCCATCCTGCTGTGGCTGCTCAACAGCCTCGCCAACGTGCTGCGCGGCAGCGGCAACATGGCCCTTCCGGCCCTGGTGCTGACGATCGGCGCCGGCGGCATGGTGGCACTGGCACCCGTCTTCATGTTCGGCGTCGGCCCCATCCCGGCCATGGGCATCGCCGGCGCCGCCATGGCGCTGGTCGTCTTCTATGGCGTCGGCAGCGCCATCCTGCTGGCCAGCCTCGTGCGCGGCAGCGGCCTGGTGCGGCTCAGCCTCGGCCACCGGCTGCAATGGCGGCACTTCGCGGAGATCCTGCGGGTCGGCATGTTCGGCGTCGCCGGCACGCTCGTCTCCAATCTCGCGGTCGCGGTCGCCACGGGCTTCGTCGGCGCCTACGGCGCGGGCGCGCTCGCCGGCTACGGTCTCGGCGCGCGGCTCGAATACCTGCAGATCCCGATCGCCTTCAGCTTCGGCTCGGCCCTGGTCGCGATGGTCGGCATGAACATGGGCGCGGGCAAGCGCCGCCGCGCCCTGCTCGCCGCATGGGCCGGCGCGCTCGCGGTCGCCGGCATCACCGGGGCCATCGGGCTG